>NZ_JAWLRY010000003.1:31516-198605 GCF_033142325.1 Rhodococcus sp. IEGM 1370
GGGACGCGGGGGGGGCCCCGGGGACGCACGCCGGGGGACCAGCGGGCGGGGGCCGCGTTGCGCGCCGGCACCAACCACCCCCCCCCCCCCCCCCGCCCCGCGCGTTCCATACGCGGGCGGGGGCCGGTGGTGTGTGCGGCGTGCAATCAGCGGACGGTGTGCACGATCAGAACGTCGCAGGTGGACTTGCGAGCGGCGTCCGACGGAACCGAACCCAACAGCCGGCCCGTCAACGAGTTCAGGCCGCGGTTGCCGACGACGAGCAGGTCACCCTTGACCTCGTCCACGAGTGCCAGCAGCGACTCGACGGGAGCACCGACGATCGCCTTCTCCTCGATGTTCTTCGCACCGGCCTTGGTGGCGTGCTCGCGCGCCGTGCGCAGAATCTCACGCGTCGGTGCCGATCCGGTGATCTGGTAGGCGTCCTCGCGCAATGCGTCGGCGGCAGCGGACGTGTCCTTCGGATCGGCCGGGTAGTACGCACAAGCGATCACCAGGGTGGCAGCGGCGTCTCCCGCCAACGCCGCGGCCTTCTCCACTGCCCGCAGTGACGATTCGGAGCCATCGGTCCCGACGACGACGGTGCGGTAGGCGCTCATTCATTCCTCCATTTGTCGGTCACACACACAGATGTGACACTTCTGCTCGAACTCGATTGGTGCAAGTCACAGGACCGAAAAACGTGGTCCGGGGACTGATTCGCTGACATTAGCCGGAACCGGCCGATCGGCACGTGAACTTGGGGAACAACACGATCCGCGCCACTCACATACATTGGTTTCCATGCCGATTCCCCGCCCGCCACTGTCGAGACGGGCCATGACTGTCGGTGCCGCCGTGATTGCGGTTCTGGCTGTAGCCGCCCTCGCATTCGTACTCCTCCCCCAGGATTCGAGCGCCGACACATCCACGCGTGATGCGCGCATCACGCTACCGGACAGCCCCGGATCGACGGGCACCGTCGACATCGACGCTCGTCTGTACGTCCCCGCCGTCACCCCCGCACCGACGGTGCTGCTCGCCCATGGCTTCGGCGGCAGCAAGGACTCGGTCGACGGCGAGGCACGTGACCTCGCCGCCCGCGGGTACACCGTGCTCGCCTACAGTGCACGCGGGTTCGGCGACAGCACGGGTTCGATCTCGCTCAACGACCCCGACCGCGAGGTCGCCGACGCACGCGGACTCATCGACTGGCTCGCCGAACAACCGGAGGTGGAACTCGACGCCCCCGGTGACCCGCACGTCGGTGTCGCCGGCGGATCGTACGGCGGCGCACTGGCTCTGAGCGCAGGCGGCACCGACCCCCGGATCGATTCGATAGCCGCAGCGATCACCTGGAACGACCTGGGTCAGGCACTGTTCCCCAACTACGGCGTCACCTCCGCCGAGGGCCGAGAAGCCCTCGGCGACACCGCCACCCCCGCAGCTGCCGAATACGGCGGACCCGGCGTCCTCAAGCGCGGCTGGGCCGGAGTGTTCTTCGGAGTGGGCGCCTCCAGTGCAGCACCGGCCGGCGACGGAAACGGCAACGGCACCGGAACCGGAACCGACGGCAACGAAGCCGGCACCGCCGAGGAGACATCCGCCTGCGGACGGTTCGCACCCGAATTCTGCGACGCCTACGCCCAGTCCGCAGTGACCGGAATCCCCAGCCAACAGCTCCTCGATCTGCTCACGGCCCACTCGCCGGTCGCGGTGGCGTCGAACATCACCGCGCCGACCCTGCTGGTTCAGGGCAGCCAGGACACGCTGTTCGGTCTGGATCAGGCCGACGCGACGGCTCGTCAGATCGCGGCGGCCGGTGGGAACGTCACCGTGCGATGGTTCGACGGCGGTCACGACGCAGGTGGGACGGACGGCACGAGCGATCAGGCCATCGCCGACTTCTTCGACACGACCTTGCGTGAGAGCGATGCTGCTACAGACAGCCAGCCGTTCGTCTACTCCACTCAGCGGGCAGCCGACGAACGCGGCGGCGACCGCAACCGCCGAATGACGGCTCCTGACTACCCGGGGCTCAGCCCCGACTCCGACCCCACCGAGACTCGATCGGTGACGTTCACTCCCGCTGCGGAGAACCAGTCGATCATCCGTCCGCCCGGGGCGTCGCCGTCGGCGATCTCGTCGATACCCGGTTTGGGCTCGGTGCTCTCGACCCTGGGATCGACCGGGGCCGGAGCAGCCCTGACCGCGGACCTGCCGGGCCAGTCGGCAACGTTCACCAGCGAACCCGTCGATTCGTCCGTGACGGTCACCGGTGTGCCGCGGGTGAATCTGCGCGTGGCGTCGCTGGCCTCGCCGGGTCAAGCGGTCCTGTTCGCGAAGCTCTACGACGTCGCGCCGAACGGCACGAGAACGCTTCCGGGCGGGGCCGTCTCGGCGATCCGCCTGCCAGACACCGAGGGCATCGATCCCGTCGACGTCACCGTTGCCCTGCCTGGCATCAGCTACCTCGTCCAGCAGGGTCATCGCCTCGAACTGAGCATCTCCACCACCGATCAGGCGTATGCCGTGCCGCTCGAACCCGCACAGTTCAGCGTGGCCATGACCGACAACACCATTGCGTTGCCCACCGTCCCCGCGGAAGCGAGCGCGAACAGCACTGTTCCGGTGGCACCACTGATCGGCATCGGGGTCGTCCTGCTCGCGGTCGCCGGTGCGATCGTGGCCGGAGTCGTGCAGACCAGACGCCGCGCGGTCGCCGAAGTGGACGAGAGTCTGATCGACACCCCTCTGGTGATCACCGATCTGGCCAAGACGTACTCCAACGGTTTTCGGGCAGTCGACGGCGTCAGCTTCGAGGTGAAGCAGGGCCAGGTTCTGGGTCTGCTCGGGCCGAACGGTGCAGGCAAGACCACGACCCTGCGCATGTTGATGGGCCTGATCACTCCCACCGGTGGTGACATCAGGGTCTTCGGTCACAAGGTGACGCCAGGAGCACCGGTGCTGTCCAGGTTGGGCTCCTTCGTCGAGGGATCGGGCTTCCTGCCGCACCTGACCGGAACACAGAATCTGCGGCTGTACTGGGAAGCGACCGGTCGCCCGATCGAGGACGCCCATCTCGAAGAAGCCCTCGAGATCGCAGACCTCGGCACCGCGATCGAACGCAAGGTCAAGTCGTACAGCCAGGGCATGCGGCAACGGCTCGCCATCGCCCAGGCCATGCTGGGGTTGCCGGATCTGATGGTCCTGGACGAGCCGACCAACGGACTCGACCCACCGCAGATCAGGACGATGCGCGACGTGCTGATCAACTACGCGAAGACCGGACGAACCGTGTTGGTGTCGAGCCATCTCCTCGCCGAAGTGGAGCAGACCTGCACCCACGTGGTCGTCATGAATCGCGGATCGGTGATCAGTTCCGGCACTGTCCGCGAACTGACCGCGGCAGGCGGACAAACGGAGATCAGGGTCGACGACGCCACCCGCGCGCAGTCCGTGCTTGCTACCTCCGGCCACGACGGCGCAGTCGTCGTCGACGACGGCACGGTGACCGTCGACCTGACCGACGCGGATGCCGCCGTCGTGATCCGAGAGCTCGTCACCGCGGGGATCTCGGTGCGCGGATTCTCGCAATCGACGCGCCTCGAAGACGTGTTCCTAGACCTCGTCCACCGAGACACCCCCGGGTCTTCCACCAGCAAGGATCGTTCATGAGCACCACACACGCAGACGGGCGCGCTGCCGGATACACCGGCGGCAGCACCTTGCCGTTCCGTACCGAGTTGCGCAGGCAACTGGGACGTCGACGCACTCAGCTGGCGATCGGCTTCCTGGCGCTGCTGCCGGTAATTCTGGCCATTGCGTTCACAGTCGGCAGCTCGGATGCGGACTCGGACGCCGGTGGGCTGATCGAACTCGGCACTCGCGGAGGCATGAACTTCACGGTCTTCGCTCTGTTCATGTCCGTGGGATTTCTGCTGATCGTGGTGGTGGCCCTATTCTTCGGCGACTCGGTGGCAAGCGAAGCCTCGTGGTCGAGTCTGCGATACCTGCTGGCCATTCCTGTGCCCCGGAGTCGACTGCTGACGCAGAAGGCATTGGTGTCGGCGACGCTGTCCAGTGCTGCGATTCTTGTGCTCGTCGGGGTGTCCCTGCTGATCGGCACCGCGATGTACGGCGCGGAGTCGCTGATCACCCCGCTGGGCGAGGGGCTGCCCTACGGCACCTCACTGGTTCGGCTACTGATCGCGGTCGCGTACATCGGCATCAACCTGCTGTGGGTCGCGGGCCTGGCGATGCTGCTGTCCGTGCTCACCGACGCCCCTCTCGGGGCCGTCGGCGGCGCGGTGATGACATCGATTCTGATGCAGATTCTCGACCAGATCACGGCACTGGGATCACTCCGCAACTACCTGCCCGGGCATTACGCCAATTCGTGGATCGATGCATTCGGCACGAGCATCGACTGGAACGACATGGTGGTCGGCTCGTTCTCGGCCGTCACGTACGCGGCACTGTTCGGGTTGATCGCGTGGCGACGTTTCGGCACCAAGGACATCACCAGCTGAGGCGGGCTACTTCTTCTTGATCGCGGGCCCGAACACACCATCGGGAATGACGCCCGCACCGACGATCGACTCGCGCCACGGCGTCGCGAGCGAGACCAGCCGCGCCGCACCGTCCTCGCCGAGCGCAGCCCACGGCGCGGCGGCGAGGTCGTTGGTGATGTCCTCGACCAACGTCCGGAGATCCTTTCCGTCCTGAGTCAGCGCGCCGTCGGACGAGAGCAGCTCACGGTCGGCCAGAGACGCAACGGCCCCGTCCCACTGCTCGGTCGACCATCCGCGACGCTTGCGGGCGAACTCCTTCTCGAAGCCGTAGCCGGTGGCGGTATGGGTGATGAGTGCTTCGAGACCGCTCAGTCCCGCCGTCTGCAGCGCCGCGAGGTGACCGTCGCCGCGGTATTCGCGAATCAGAGTCAGGGCGTGCCACAGCACGAGATGCGGAGCTGTCGGCCAGTCGAGCTCGGCATACGCGGAGTACAGGGGTCGGCCGTCGTCACCGGGAATGCCACGGGCTGCGATCGATGCCAGGTCTGCGGCCTCGGCCATGTCCGCGGACGTCAGGACCTCGGGCCCGAGCAGTCGGGCGAAGGCGGCATCGAGCGTGTCGTACCGGATTGCCATGATCTCGTCGGGTGACGCGATGTCCCAGGCGGCCGGAATCAGCGGCGCGATCAGTTCACGATTGAAGTTGTAGAACGTGGCGGTGACGACACCTGCACCGACCCGCCCCAAAGGCGCTGCCCGGCCCGCGAAATAGCAGGCCCGCGGCGGCAACCCGGCGGCGACGAGAGCGTCCTGCGTCTCCGGAAGGAAATAGGTCATCGAGTGAATGAGCTCGAGCGCGCGAGAGGTGCGGCCGGCGGTGGTTGCGTCCATCGTTGAACCGTAACCGAACCTATTTGAGGCCGGCCGCATCCATCCCGCGCAGTTCTTTCTTCAGATCTTGGATCTCGTCGCGCAGTCGGCCGGCGAGCTCGAACTTGAGCTCGCGTGCCGCGTTCATCATCTGATCGGTCATGTTCTTGATCAGATCGGCCAGTTCGGCGCGCGGCATCGACGAGACGTCCTGGCCCTCGTACACCCCGGTGCTGACCGACCTGCCCGCCTCGCCCTGCGCTCGCCGGCCCCGGCTGGCGTTGCGACCGGACCCTCCGACTTCGACGACGGAATCGGTGTCCTCGGCTTCCTGGTAAACCTGGTCGAGGATGTCGGCGATCTTCTTGCGCAGCGGCTGAGGGTCGACGCCTCTTTCCTTGTTGTACGCGATCTGCTTCTCACGCCGACGCTCGGTTTCCTCGATCGCGTAGGTCATGGAATCGGTCATCTTGTCGGCGTACATGTGTACCTCGCCGGAGACGTTTCGGGCGGCACGACCGATGGTCTGGATGAGGCTGGTGCCGCTGCGGAGGAAGCCTTCCTTGTCGGCGTCGAGAATCGCCACCAGCGAGACCTCGGGCAGGTCTAGACCCTCACGGAGCAGGTTGATGCCCACCAGCACGTCGTACTCGCCGAGTCGGAGCTGCCGGAGAAGTTCGACGCGGCGCAGCGTATCGATGTCCGAGTGCAGGTAGCGGACACGAATGCCCAATTCGAGCAGGTAGTCGGTCAGATCCTCCGACATCTTCTTGGTCAGCGTGGTCACCAGCACACGCTCGTCTTTCTCCGCGCGTTCTCGGATCTGATGGACCAGGTCGTCGATCTGGCCCTTGGTCGGTTTGATGACGACCTTGGGATCGACGAGTCCGGTCGGACGGATCACCTGCTCGACGAACTCTCCCCCGGTCTGGCCCAGCTCGTACTTGCCCGGAGTTGCCGAGAGGTAGACCGTCTGACCGATCCGCTGAGTGAACTCCTCCCACGTCAACGGTCGGTTGTCGGTCGCGGACGGCAGGCGGAAACCGAAGTCGACGAGGTTGCGCTTGCGGGACATATCGCCCTCGTACATCGCCCCGATCTGCGGAACCGTCACGTGAGACTCGTCGATGACGAGCAGAAAGTCCTCGGGAAAGTAATCGATCAACGTTGCAGGCGCGGTACCTGCACCGCGTCCGTCGATGTGCCGCGAGTAGTTCTCGATACCCGAGCAGAATCCGACTTGCTTGATCATCTCCAGGTCGTATTGCGTCCGCATCCGCAGCCGCTGAGCCTCGAGCAGCTTTCCCTTGCCCTCCAGCTCCGCGAGCCGACCCTCGAGTTCGGCTTCTATGTCCTTGACGGCTCGTTCCATCCGCTCCGGCCCGGCAACGTAGTGCGTGGCCGGGAAGATGCGCACCGAATCGACCTGCCGAACGATGTCGCCGGTCAGCGGATGGAGGTAGTACAGCGCTTCGATCTCGTCGCCGAAGAACTCGATGCGAATCGCCAGTTCCTCGTAGGACGGAATGATCTCGACCGTGTCACCGCGAACTCGGAACGATCCGCGGGTGAAGGCCATGTCGTTGCGGGTGTACTGCACGTCCACGAGCAACCGGAGCAGCGCGTCACGCTGCACTTCGACGTTGACCTCCAGCTCGATCGACCGATCGACGTACGACTGCGGAGTACCGAGACCGTAGATGCACGACACCGACGCCACCACGACCACGTCGCGGCGCGAGAGCAGAGATGCCGTCGCCGAGTGCCGCAGACGCTCGACATCGTCGTTGATCGACGAGTCCTTCTCGATGTAGGTGTCGGTCTGCGCGATGTACGCCTCGGGCTGGTAGTAGTCGTAGTACGAGACGAAGTATTCGACTGCGTTGTTGGGCAACATGTCTCGCAGCTCGTTCGCCAACTGCGCCGCCAAGGTCTTGTTCGGTGCCATCACCAGAGTGGGGCGCTGCAGCTTCTCGATCAGCCAGGCAGTGGTGGCCGACTTACCGGTACCGGTGGCACCGAGCAACACGATGTCCTTCTCGTCCGCCTTGATCCGCCGTTCCAGCTCGGCGATGGCGGTCGGCTGATCGCCTGCCGGCGTGTGTTCGCTGACGACCTCGAACGCCGGTCCGGTGCGCTCGATTGCGCCCACCGGACGGTGCTCGGAGTGCGCGACAACGGGATGTTCGGATGCAAACGCCATTTCACAAGCGTAGACGCGACCACCGACAAGTTCCGTCGGGCAGACCCCGGACGTCGGTTCCCGGTAGCTTCTACAGGCATGGTCGCTCACACGTCAGCCGGTGCGCACACCGTCGTTCATGCCCCCAAGCACGAGACGTTCGACCTCGTCGCCAAGACGAACGTGGATCCCAAGGGGTTCGTCCGGGTCGTCGACGAATACCGCGTCGAGCCGTGGGGGCTGTACATGGCCCGCCCGTCCGATCACGCCCACTTCGACTACCTGGAGTCCTGGTTGCTGCCCGCTCTGGGGCTACGGGCCTCGGTGTTCCACTATCTGCCCGCGCACGCCCGCGATCAGGACTACTACGTCGACATCGGCGAGTACACCGCAGGCACCACCCGATGGACATCCGTCGACCACTATCTCGACCTCAGCGTGCGTACCGGCCGCGATTACGACCTGCTCGACGTCGACGAGTTGTTCGACGCTCGGGTGGCGCACCATCTCGACACCCCCACGGCCGAGCTCGCGCTGGCCAGATCGATCACGGCCATCGAAGGACTGACGCGGCACGACTACGACCTGAACGCGTGGCTCGCATCCCTCGGAATGCCGACCGAGTGGAACGGCAAGCCGTCCTGACTCGGTCGGCCCCGATTCACGCGGTCCAGTCGGTCTGCTCCGCCCACTGCCATGCCCGACGGTATGCCACGTCGAACCATGGGGCTTTCGCGTTCTCGTAGGCCTCGATGGCCGATTCGAAGTCGGTGATTCCGGCAGCCGCCTCGGAGGCGCGTCGCTTGATTCCGGCGTACTCGGTGGTGATGTTGTCGTCCGCCCGCAGCCAGTCCCGGAACAGCAGGGCGAACGTCTGATTCGGCCAGCCGTCGACCCGGATATGTACGTTCGCCGGCCGGCCGGGGTCCGCGCTGCCGTGAAAACGCTTGGCCCACACGGCAGGATCGGCTTCTCCGCCGATTCCGTATGCGGGCTTTGGATAGTCGAAGTTGCTGGCCTCTCGCCGAGGGAACCCTGCCACGCGCAGCTGCTCGGCGACAGCATCGGCGTCGTCGAGCCCGCGCACGGTGATCTGGATGTCGATGACATCCTTCGCGTCGAGACCGGGCACCGCGGTGGAGCCGATGTGGTCGATTCGGACCGCTTTGTCCGCGCAGGCAAGGGCCAGGCGCGAGATGATGCGTCGGGCCTGCGATTCCCACGTGGGGTCGGCTGTCACCTGTTCCGGATGAACGCGCGCGATGATCCCCTCCCTGATGTTGCGCTCGAAGGGAATCAGACGTTCGCTCCACAGGGCTCGGACGACGTCGTCGACGCTGCCCAGCGCACCGGTGTTGTCGATCCACACGTCTGCTGCGGCGCGGCGCGCATCATCGGTTGCCTGTGCTGCGATCCGCGCGCGAGCGTCGGCCTCGGGCATGCCTCGCTGTCCCGTCAGACGACGCACCCGTTCCTCGGCGTCGACCCACACGATGACCACCAGGTGAAAGAACGGGCCCATCGATCCCTCGACGAGGAGCGGAATGTCCTGCACCACTACGGCATCCGGCGCTGCACCGTCGATGATCGCGGCGGTGCGCTCGCCGACCAACGGATGAACGATGGCGTTGAGCTTCTTGCGGGATTCCTCGTCGCCGAATGCCTTGGCCGCCAATGCCGGACGGTCGAGCGAGCCGTCGGGTGCGAGAATGTCGGCTCCGAAGGTGTCCGTCAGTCGTTGCAGCCCAGGTGTTCCCGGCTCCACGACTTCACGGGCAAGCACGTCGGAGTCGACGAGCACTCCCCCGAGCTCGGTCAGCACCTTGGCAACGGTCGATTTTCCGGCACCTATTCCACCGGTCAGTCCCAGTCTCAGCATGCACCCAGTCTGACACTCGAACACGCCGAATCACACCAGCCTCAAATGCACCGTTTTCGGAGGTGGGTCGGTTATCTTCGACGAGCGCGACCTCGATGTGCCGACCCACAGCTATTGAAAAGGACACCCATGCGAAGCAATCAGATCCAACCGGGTCGGCACCGCCTTGGCATGGATGCAGGCGTTCATTGCATTCTCATCCCGGAAGTAGCCTCGGCGTTGGCCGACCATCGGCGTAACTGGTTCACCAACCTCCTGACCCCCGCCCGCCACAGCTTCGCCAGCATGCGCAAGCGCACGGAGAGCGTCGGCCAGTGGAGTCCAGCCACCGCCGCGTAGTTCGCACTCCCCCTCACACATGGGCCCGGTTCATCGGAACCGGGTCCATTGTCGTGTCCGCAGCTTCTCTGCTCCCCTGATTCGAAACGAGAAAGCCCCGGTTCTCACGTGGAGAACCGGGGCTCGGTGTCACACCCTCACGGGTGGACCACTTCTATCAGGCGTTGCCCGACAGCTTCTCGCGAAGTGCAGCGAGCTGCGCATCGCTGGCCAGCGAACCACCGGTCGAGGCCGGAGCCGACGCTGCGGGAGCGTCGCCTTCTGCATCGGCGGGGGCCTGACCCGACTCGGAGGAGTAGTTGGTGTTGGCGGCTTCGGCAGCTTCGTCCTTGGCCGTCTTCTCCATCTGAGCGGTGTGCATCTTGTGGCGACGCTCCGCCTCGGCGTAGCGACCTTCCCACTCTTCACGCTGCTTCTCGTAACCTTCGAGCCATTCGTTGGTCTCGGAGTCGAAGCCCTCGGGGAAGATGTAGTTGCCACCCTCGTCGTACGAGTCGGCCATGCCGTACTTGGACGGATCGAACTCTTCTGCGTAGTCCTCGTTGGCCTGCTTGAGGCTCAACGAAATCCGGCGACGCTCGAGATCGATGTCGATGACCTTGACGAGTGCGTCGTCGCCGACACCCACGACCTGGTCCGGAACCTCCACGTGGCGCTCGGCCAGCTCGGAGATGTGCACGAGGCCCTCGATGCCCTCTTCGACGCGCACGAATGCACCGAAGGGAACGAGCTTGGTGACCTTGCCGGGCACGATCTGGCCGATCGCGTGGGTGCGAGCGAACTGGCGCCACGGATCTTCCTGAGTTGCCTTGAGCGACAGCGAAACACGCTCGCGGTCCAGGTCGACGTCGAGAACCTCGACGGTGACCTCGGTGCCGACCTCGACAACCTCGGACGGGTGATCGATGTGCTTCCAGGACAGCTCGGAGACGTGCACGAGTCCGTCGACGCCACCCAGGTCCACGAAGGCACCGAAGTTGACGATGGAGGACACGACGCCCTTGCGGACCTGGCCCTTCTGGAGCTGGTGCAGGAACTCGCTGCGGACCTCGGACTGGGTCTGCTCGAGCCATGCGCGGCGCGACAGGACCACGTTGTTGCGGTTCTTGTCGAGCTCGATGATCTTGGCCTCGATCTCCTTGCCGACGTACGGCTGGAGGTCGCGGACGCGACGCATCTCGACGAGCGAGGCGGGAAGGAAGCCACGAAGACCGATGTCCAGGATGAGTCCACCCTTGACGACCTCGATGACGGTGCCCTTGACGGCCTCGTCCTTCTCCTTGAGCTCCTCGATCGTGCCCCAAGCGCGCTCGTACTGAGCTCGCTTCTTGGACAGGATCAGACGGCCTTCCTTGTCCTCCTTGGTGAGGACGAGTGCTTCGATCTCATCTCCCACGGAGACGACCTCGTTGGGGTCGACGTCGTGCTTGATGGAGAGCTCGCGGGAAGGAATGACGCCTTCGGTCTTGTAACCGATGTCGAGTAGAACCTCGTCACGATCGACCTTGACGATGGTGCCCTCGACGATGTCACCATCGTTGAAGTACTTGATCGTGGCGTCGATGGCGGCGAGAAAATCCTCTGCGGAGCCGATATCGTTGACGGCTACCTGCGGTGAGGTTGTGGTTGAGGGCATGTGTTGAGTTGCTCCGGACGGGTTGGGTATCGGTTGATGGATGTTCGGTCGGACTTGGTGAAACGTGTGCAACACGAGCATCTTCGGCGAATCCGTTGCCGGATCCGTGTGCGCCGAGGTCGAGGGAACCCGACCTGGGCGCAGCATGAACACACTCGCGTTGAACAGGGTACGCGATGCCGCAGTACCAGCACAAACCCGGTTAGAGTCGGCGTGTGACCGATCTTTCCACACCGTCGTCCACTCCCGGCCGCGGCCGAATCGATTCGGTCGCGAGCGACCGCGCGAGTCGTCTCTGGTGGGATTCCGACGCCGAGAGCTACCACCGTACGCACGGCGCGTTTCTCGGAGTGTCGACCGAATCCGGGGAGTTCGTCTGGTGCCCGGAGGGGCTGCACGAGGGCGACGTGCATCTGCTGGGCGACGTCGCGGGCAAGGACGTCCTCGAAGTGGGCTGCGGCAGTGCACCGTGCGCCCGCTGGCTCGGAACCCAGGGTGCGCGCGCGATCGGTCTCGACATCTCGATGGGCATGTTGCAGCGCGGCGTCGATGCAATGACCGCGGGCGGGTCGACGGTTCCGCTGGTGCAGGCCAGTGCCGAGTCCTTGCCGTTCGCCGACGAACGGTTCGACATCGTCTGCTCGGCCTTCGGTGCGGTGCCGTTCGTCGCGGACTCGGCCAATGTGATGAAGGAAGTCGCGCGGGTACTCCGGCCGGGCGGGATCTGGGTGTTCGCCGTCAACCATCCGATGCGCTGGGTGTTTCCGGACGATCCCGGGGTCGGCGGTCTGACCGCGACGATTCCGTACTTCGATCGAACCCCGTACGTCGAATACGACGCCGACGGGACTCCCAACTACGTGGAGCATCACCGCACGATCGGTGACCGCGTGCGCGAACTGGTCGCCGCAGGTCTCGAGGTGCGCGACATCGTCGAACCGGACTGGCCGGAATGGCTCGACCGCGAGTGGGGACAGTGGAGCCCACTGCGCGGCCAGCTCTTTCCGGGCACCGCGATCTTCAGCAGCCGCAAACCGCACTGACGGAGTCCGCCGCGATCAGCGCCGGTGCACCCGGGCTTCCACGGCCTCGGTGAATGCGCTGGTCGACGCCTGCCCACCGAGGTCGGCTGTCGCGACCCCGGATTCGACCGTGGCGTCGACGGCGTCACGGATCCGGCCGGCGGCCGCGGCCAGCCGATCGTCCCTGTGCCGCGGGGCGAGCCACTCGAGCAGCATTGCAGCGGACAGGAAGAGTGCCGTCGGATTGGCCCGGTTCTTCCCTGCGATGTCCGGGGCCGATCCGTGCGAGGCCTGCGCCATCGCCTGGGTTTCCGAGGAATTGATCGACGGCGCGGTGCCCAACGACCCGGACAGCTCACCCGTCAGATCCGACAGAATGTCACCGAACATGTTCTCGGCCACGATGACGTCGTAGTCCTCGCCCCGCCGAACCAGGTGCGCCGCGAGCGCGTCGACGTGCTCCTCGGTTACCTGGACGTGCGGAAATTGCTCGCTCACGGCGCGGCACGCATCGCGGAACAGCCCCGTCGTCATGGACAGCACGTTGGTCTTGTGCACGATGGTCAGTTTCCTGCTGCGTCGCTCAGCCAGCGAGAATGCCTCACGTGCAATGCGTTCGCAGGCCGCACGCGTGAACACTCCGACGGCCAACGCCACATCGGGAGTGGGCATGAACTCCCCGCTGCCGACGAACATGTTGCGATCGGCGTAGAAACCCTCGGTGTTCTCTCGCACGACCACAAGATCCATCCGCGGAGACACCGCCCGTACGCCGGGCAGTGCCTTCGCCGGCCGAATGTTGGCGAACAGGTCGAATTTCTTGCGAATCCGTCCGCCTGGAGTCAGTTCGGATCGGAACGGCTCCGGATACGACGCGCTGTCGTGCGGTCCCAGAATCCAGCTTTCGAGCTCACCCAATTCGTCCAGCGTGTTCCCGGGTATCGGCGTTCCGTGGTGGTCGATGGCGTCCATGCCCAGAGGGAGGCGCACCCAGTCCACGGCCGGTCCGCCGACGGACGCCAGGGCCGCGTCGACCACCCGGATCGTCGCGGGCACGATCTCGTGGCCTATCCCGTCGCCGGTCATGGCCCCGATCCTGAGCGTCGTCGTATTCCGTGCGTCCGTCTGCGACATCATGGGCTCCATGGTGCAGTCCGCTGAACTACTACTCGACTCCGGCCTCGACGCAGCGGTGCGCCGCGAGTGGGCGGCGCTGTCCGAGGCCGGGCTCCCGAGTCAGAACCGCCACCGCGGTGAGTCGAATCGCCCGCACGTCACCGTCGCAGTGGCGTCGTCGATGCCGGCCGCGGGGGACGACGGCGATGCGGTCCGCTTCGATCCGTTCGATGTGCGCCTGGGCGGGCTCGTCGTGTTCGGCGGTCGAACGATCACCCTGGCGCGACTGGTCGTTCCGTCGAGCGAGTTGCTCGATCTGCACGCCCGGATGCACGAGGCAGTGGGCGAACGTTCGCTCGACCACCTCGAACCCGGCCGATGGACGCCGCACGCGACGTTGGCTCGACGGTTGACGCCCGAGGAGGCAGGAGCGGCGGTGCGCCTGCTCTCGGCGGACATCGATGATCTGGTGGGATCTGCGGTGGCGCTGCGCCGATGGGACGGCGAGGCCAAGCGCGAATGGCGGATCGGCTGACCCGGGGCACTCTAGAACCGGAAGTCGCCGAACTGGGTCACCTCCGCGTGGGTATCGGGAGCGAAGCCTGCGAGCACGACGGCGTCGAGGGCCAGGAACAGCAGCACAACTACCAATACAATTGTCATGCCGCAAGCTTCCAACCTGCGAAGAATGCGCACGAGTGGCAGTAAAGCCATATATCGACGACTTTCTGCCATACTTCTTTTCATGCTGAAACGAGTGGTTGTCGCGCTGATGCCGTTGACCGAACAGTTCGAGCTGGGCGTCGCCTGCGAGGTGTTCGGATTCGATCGCTCGGACGAGGGCCTACCCACCTACGACTTCTCTCTGATCGCAGGTGTCCCCCAACCGATCCGCACCCGCGTCGGTTACACCATCGACGTCCCTCACGATCTCGACAGTCTCGACAGCGCCGATCTGATCATCATTCCGGCCGGCGGCACCGAAGCCGCCGAGGACGGTACATACGTCTGCGGAGCTGGATACAACTCGTCCATCGAGCCACTACTGGCCAAACTTCGCGCGGCCGT
Source organism: Rhodococcus sp. IEGM 1370 (assembly GCF_033142325.1). Classification (NCBI taxonomy): domain Bacteria; kingdom Bacillati; phylum Actinomycetota; class Actinomycetes; order Mycobacteriales; family Nocardiaceae; genus Rhodococcus; species Rhodococcus sp. IEGM 1370. The sequence continues at coordinate 46,122 of NZ_JAWLRY010000003.1, forward strand.
CGACAGGGGTGCCATGGTCGCCAGCCTGTGCAACGGCGCGTTCGTACTGGGCAAGGCCGGACTGCTCGACGGCCGCCCCTGTACGACGCATTGGCGGCACTCCGCTTTGCTGGCCGCGAAATATCCACTCGCGCAGGTCGATCCGAACGTCCTCTACGTCGACGACGGAAACGTGCTGACAAGCGCGGGCACAGCGGCCGGAATCGACCTGTGCCTGCACATCGTGCGCAAGTACCAGGGCAGCGTCGTGGCCAACGGGATCGCTCGCCGGATGGTCGTTCCTCCGCATCGTGACGGCGGCCAGGCTCAATTCGTCACCAGTCCCCTGCCCGCCACTCGTACCGAGACACTGGCTCCGCTGCTGGACTGGATGACCGAGAACCTCGACTCCGAGCTGACCATCGGTCGACTGGCGGCGAGGGTGAACATGTCGGCGCGAACCTTCGCCCGCAAGTTCGCGGCCGAAACCGGAACCACGCCCGCGCGCTGGCTCAACGACCAACGAGTACTGGCGGCGCAGCAGCTGTTGGAGAACTCGGATCTGCCGATGGATTCGATCGCCGAGGTGGTCGGTTTCGGAAATGCGGCAGCCTTGCGGCAGCATTTCGTGAGGTTGCGATGCACCACGCCGAATGCGTATCGCCGCACGTTCCGTGCCGCACCCCAGCCCGCCTGACGCAGGCGCTCCGACCCGGCCGGGATGATTCCGGTGAGTACCTGCGTTGGAACACTCCAGAAGCGCAATCAATCGAAAGGGACCGCGTGGCCACTCAGACTTTGACCCAGCAGAATTTCGACGAGATCGTGACGAACAACGACGTGGTGTTGGTCGATTTCTGGGCGTCCTGGTGCGGACCGTGCCGCCAGTTCGCGCCGACGTTCGAGAAGTCGTCCGACGCGCACCCCGACGTGGTGCACGCCAAGGTGGACACCGAGGCCGAGCAGGGACTTGCTGCCGCGGCGCAGATCCAGTCGATCCCGACGATCATGGCGTTCCGCGAAGGAATTCTGGTGTACGCACAGCCCGGTGCACTGCCTGCGCCGGCGCTCGAGGACCTCGTCGGTCAGATCAAGGCACTCGACATGGACGTCGTGCGCCAGCAGATCGCCGAGCAGGCTCCCGCGGCGGAGTAGTTTCTCGCCGCTGCACACGACGCGAAGGGCCGCTCACCGAATTCGGTGAGCGGCCCTTCGTCGTTCGTCCTGCGCGGCCTCGAATCAGTGCGCAGCGGCATCCCAGCTGCGGCCGGTGCCGACCGAGACTTCCAAGGGCACCGACAGTTCGATGGCCGAGGACATCTTGTCGCGTACGAGCGCTTCGACTTCCTCACGCTCGGATTCGACGACCTCGAGCACCAGTTCGTCGTGGACCTGCAACAGCATTCGTGACTTCAGCGTCGACTCCGCCAGTGATCGGTGCACGTCGATCATCGCGACCTTGATGATGTCTGCGGCGGTGCCCTGGATCGGGGCGTTGAGAGCTGCCCGCTCGGCGACCTCGCGGCGCTGACGGTTGTCGCTGTTGAGATCGGGCAGGTAGCGGCGCCTGCCGTACAGCGTGGAGGTGTATCCCACCTTGCGCGCTTCCTCGACGGCGTTGCGCAGGTAGTCACGGACGCCGCCGAACCGCGCGAAGTACGCCTCCATCTGCTGCTTCGCCTCGTCGGTGGAGATCTTGAGCTGCGCGGCGAGACCGAATGCGCTGAGTCCGTATGCCAATCCGTACGACATCGCCTTGACCCGGCGACGCAGTTCGGGGGTGACCTCCTCGATCGGCACGCCGAACGCCCGGGCACCGACGAAACTGTGCAGATCCTCGCCGGTGTTGAACGCCTCGATCAGACCTTCGTCGCCGGATACGTGCGCCATGATGCGCATTTCGATCTGGCTGTAGTCGGCAGTGAGCAGTGTGTCGTATCCGGCCCCGACGACGAAGCCGTCACGGATGTGGCGTCCCGCCTCGTTGCGCACCGGAATGTTCTGCAGGTTCGGCTCGGTGGACGACAGTCGTCCGGTGGCCGCGACCGTCTGGTTGAACGTGGTGTGAATGCGGCCGTCGTCGGCGACGGATTTCAGCAGGCCGTCGACCGTCACCTTCATCCGCGTCGCGTCCCGGTGATCGAGCAGGAACTTCAGGAACGGATGCTCGGTCTTCTCGAACAGCCCCTGCAGCGCATCGGCATCGGTGGTGTACCCGGTCTTGGTCTTCTTCGTCTTGGGCATGTCGAGTTCCTCGAACAACACCACCTGCAACTGCTTCGGAGACCCGAGGTTGATCTGCTTGTCGATCACGCCGTAGGCGGAGTTCGCGGCCTCGTCCACCTGCGCGGCGAATCCGGATTGCAGCGCGCGCAGGTGATCACCGTTCACGGCGATACCCGTTGCCTCGACATCTGCCAACACCGTCAGCAAAGGCAGCTCCATCTCGGAGAGCAGGGTGGTCGACTCGATGGCGGCGAGCTCGGCGTCCAGCGCATCGGCCAGGTCGATGACGGCCCGCGCCTTGAGAATCTCGCCCTCCGCGAACGCCGCATCGGCGGTGTCCTCCGCGTCGAGCAACGACATCTGACCTTCACCCGCATCCTCCACCCGGAGTTCGCGCTTGAGGTAGCGCAACGACAGGTCGTCGAGATTGAACGATCGCTGACCGGGCCGCACCAGGTACGCCGCCAGTGCGGTGTCGGTGGTCAAGCCGCCGAGGGTCCAGCCGCGCCCACGAACCGCATGCAGAGCCCACTTGGCCTCGTGCAAGGCCTTGGGTTGCGCTGCATCTGCGAGCCAGGCCGCGAGTGCCTGCTCGTCGGATTCGTCCAGAGCGGTCGTCGTGACGAACGCGCCCTCGCCGTCGGCCGCGGCGATCGCCACCGACGTCGCATCGCTGTCGAACGGCCGACGCGCGCCGAGAATCGACAGCCCACTGCGCCTGCCGTCGGCTGCGTGTTCCGCCAACCAGGCGGCCAGTTCACCCGGTGCGACGATGCCGCCGCGGACGTCGAACCCTTCCTCCGCCTCGGGTTCGACCGACGCGAGTGTCTCGAACAACCGGTCCCGCAGAATGCGGAACTCGAGGTCGTCGAACAAGGCGTGGATCTTCTCGCGGTCCCACGGAGCGAGTTCGAGCTGATCGGGGGTGTAGGGCAACGGCACATCTCGGACCATCTCGGTGAGCTCGCGGTTGAGCACCACACTGGACAGGTTGGCGCGCAGTGCGTCTCCCACTTTGCCCTTGACCTTGTCCACGTTGTCGACGAGGGCGGTGAGGGAACCGTATTCGATGATCCATTTGGTGGCCGTCTTCTCGCCGACCCCAGGAATGCCAGGAAGGTTGTCGCTCGGGTCTCCGCGCAGGGCCGCGAAGTCCGGGTACTGCGACGGCGTCAACCCGTACTTGGTGGCGACCTCGTCGGGAGTGAACCGAGTCAGATCCGAGACGCCCTTGCGCGGATACAACACCGTGACGTTGTCGGTCACCAGCTGCAGCGCATCGCGGTCGCCGGTGACCACCAGGACGCGGTAGCCGAGCGCCTCCGCCTGGGTCACCAGAGTGGCGATGATGTCGTCCGCCTCGAAGCCGGCCTCTGCCATCACCGGGATACCCATGGCCCCGAGTACGTCCTTGGTGATGTCGACCTGGCCGGCGAACTCGTCCGGAGTCTTGCTGCGGTTGGCCTTGTACTCGGGGAACCGCTCGGCGCGGAAGGTCTGCCGCGAGACGTCGAACGCCGCCGCGATGTGCGTCGGTTTCTCGTCCCGCAGCAGATTGATCAACATCGAGGTGAACCCGTACACCGCGTTGGTGGACTGACCGCTGGTGGTCTTGAAGTTGTCCGCAGGCAACGCGAAGAAAGCACGGAACGCCATCGAGTGGCCGTCGATGAGCAGCAACGTGGGCCGCTCCCCGCCCGCCTTCGCGTCGGTCTCGGCTGCGGGCGCTGCACTTTTCTCCGTTACTGGGCTCACGGTTGACCAGTCTAGGGAGCGGGTCCGACAACTCGAAGCCGGATGCAGGTGCCGCGACGCGATCGCTCTCACGGCGCGCGTCGTGCACCGCGAAACACAACCGATACTTTCCGGAAATCTCAGTCGCCGATTTTGCGTCGTTTCAGCGGATAGAGTCCGACAATTGCAGGAAACCCCACATACCCGTGGCTCAACGACAACCCGTCCGGAGGACGTGCGTGGCTCCAAATGTTCGATGGACCAGAAAGGTGCAACCGCCGAGGTTGCGCGCAAGATCTGCCGTTCGGCTCTTCCAGCGAACACTCCTACTCGCCGTTCTGAGTTCCATTGCCGCGCTGCTGTTCAGTGCGCCGGCATTGGCCCAGGAACCTACCCCCACTCCCCCGGCAGCACCGGGGACCAGCGCCGAACAGGCACCGCCGGCGGACGCCGTCAGCGTCGCCGGATCTCTCAACAACGGTGGCGAACGACTCATCGGAGTCGACGTCGCGGCGCTGGACGCGTCCGGCGCCGAAGTCGCCCGCACCACCAGTGAAACCGGCGGTCGGTGGACCCTCGAATTGTCGCCCGGCACATACACATTCCAGGTGGTTCAGGAAACGCTCCCCGACGGCGTCAGCGTCCAGGGCGAGGTCCAGCGCGATGTGCAGGCCGGGCGTTCCAACACCGTCATCTTCTCGTTCGGTGAGGCCAGAACCGCCACCAGCATTCCGTTCTACGAGAAGTTCGTCCGCACCACGGTCGACGGCTTTCGTTTCGGCCTCGTCATCGCGCTCGCCGCGGTCGGACTGAGTCTGATCTTCGGCACCACCGGTCTGACGAACTTCGCGCACGGAGAAATGGTCACGCTCGGTGCCGTCGCGGCGTGGTTCTTCAACGTCAGTGTCGGGATACAACTCATCCCGGCCACGCTGCTGGCAATCGTCGTAGGAGTCGCGATCGGCTGGCTCAACAACGCCCTGATATGGCGGCCGTTGCGCAAGCGACGGACCGGCCTCATCGCGCAGCTCGTGGTGACGATCGGCCTCGCAATCGCACTGCGCTATCTCATCCTGATCTTCTTCTCGGACCGCTCCGAACCCTTCGACGACTACCAGGCTCAGACCGAGAACAACTGGGGTCCGCTCTCGATCACCAACGTCAACCTCGCCTGCATCGTCATCAGCATCGTCGTCCTGGTCGGCGTCGCACTGATGTTGCAGCGCACCAAGATCGGCAAGGCCATGCGTGCGGTTGCCGACAACCGGGACCTCGCTGCGTCCTCCGGCATCAACGTCGAGCGCGTGGTCACGTTCGTCTGGTGCCTCGGCGGCGGCCTGGCTGCCCTCGGCGGCGTGTTGTTCGGGCTCTCCGAACTCGGCGGTCGCGTCCAGTGGGAGATGGGCTTCAAACTCCTGTTGCTCATGTTCGCCGGCATCACACTCGGTGGACTGGGAACGGCCTACGGCGCCTTCCTCGGTTGCGTCATCGTCGGTCTGCTCGTGCAGTGGTCGACGCTGGTCATCAATCCCGATCTCAAATACATCGGAGGGTTGCTCGTCTTGATTCTCATCCTCGTCGTCCGTCCACAGGGCATCCTCGGCTCGCGACAAAGGATCGGGTGACCTTCACATGGATATCATCGGCGCACTTCAGATCTCACTCGCTCAGCTGGTCGGCCCGTCGGCCATCTTCTACGCTCTACTCGCCATCGGCCTGAACCTGCACTTCGGTTACGCCGGACTGCTCAACTTCGGTCAGATCGGCTTCGCACTGCTCGGCGGCTACGGCGTCGGCATCACTACGATCACCTACGAACAGCCGCTGTGGCTGGGCATTCTGGTCGGCCTCGCTGCAGCCGGATTACTGGCCCTGGTTCTCGGCATTCCGACCCTGCGACTGCGAGCCGACTATCTCGCGATCGTCACCATCGCCGCCTCGGAGATTCTCCGATTGGTGTTTCGTTCCACCGCAACGGATTCGGTGACCAAATCCACCAACGGCATCACCGGCTTCGCCGGCCCGTTCACCAGCATGAGCCCGTTCGAGGGTGGTAAGTCCTACGAATTCATCGGCGTGCGGTTCCTCGGCAACGATCTGTGGGCCATGCTCGTCGGCTGGACGCTGGTCCTGCTGCTGTGCGGCGTGGTCTACCTGCTGACGCACAGCCCGTGGGGACGCGTCCTCAAGGCTGTCCGTGAGGACGAGGACGCAGCCCGTTCGCTGGGTAAGAACGTCTTCGTCTACAAGATGCAGGCACTGGTTCTCGGTGGCGTCATCGGCGGTATGGGCGGTGTGTTCAACGCACTGCAGACCCAATCCATCAACCCGGACTTCTACTCGACAGCCCAGACGTTCTTCGCCTTCGGCGCACTGATTCTCGGTGGGGCGGCAACAGTGTTCGGCCCGGTACTGGGCGCGATGCTCTTCTGGTTCCTGCTGTCCATTCCCGATGCGATTCTGCGGCAATTGATCTCCGGCGACGACCCGGTGCTCAACCTCACCGGTGCCCAGGTCGGTGCCACGCGATTCGTGCTCCTGGGAATCCTGATCGCCGTCTTGATGGTGTTCAGACCTCAGGGCATTCTCGGCAACAAGCGAGAGGTTCAACTCAATGCCTGACCCGAGCAAGGATGCTGCTGCAACGGCCGCACCGAGCAAGAAAGCAAGCACACTCGAATCACGCGCTGCGCAGGCGTTGTCGAGCGATCAACGCGCGGCCCTGTTCGCCGGTGTGCCCAACGAACCCGGCGCACCGAAACCGGACGCCACCATGGTGGTCGACGGCGTCTCGCGCACCTTCGGTGGCCTCAAGGCCGTCGACGTGGCGCACCTGGAGATTCAGCGTGGCTGCATCACCGGCCTGATCGGGCCCAACGGCGCAGGCAAGACCACCCTGTTCAACCTGCTCACGGGATTCGATCGACCCGACACCGGGACCTGGTCGATGGACGGCCAGGAACTGGGCCGGATGCATCCGCATCAGGTGGCCCGCAAAGGTGTGGTGCGCACGTTCCAGTTGACCAAGGCACTGTCGAAACTGACTGTGCTGGACAACGTTCGGCTGGGTGCAACCGGTCAGCGCGGTGAGCGCATGATCAACACCTTCATGCCGTGGACATGGAAAGCCCAAGAACGTCAGATCACCGAACGCGCCTACGAGCTACTGGGCCGCTTCAAGCTCGACGCCAAGGCCGACGACCTCGCCGGCTCGTTGTCCGGCGGCCAGCGCAAGCTGCTGGAGATGGCGCGTGCGTTGATGACCGATCCGTCGGTGGTCATGCTCGACGAGCCCATGGCCGGGGTCAATCCAGCTCTGACGCAGTCACTTCTGGGGCACATCAAGTCGCTTCGCGACGACGGTATGACGGTGGTGTTCGTCGAGCACGACATGGACGTCATCCGCGACATCAGTGACTGGGTGGTGGTGATGGCTCAAGGCAGCATCATTGCCGAGTCCACCCCCGAGGAGCTCTCCAACAACGGAGCCGTCGTCGACGCGTATCTCGGTAGCCATCACGATCAGGCTCTCGAATTCGATGCCGACGGCAATCCGGTCGGGGCAACCGCCGAACTGGCGGAGGCACTGAAGCAGGCCGAGAAGGAAGAACTCGAAGCGGGAGGCGATCTTTCGGAACCGGAGTTCGTCAGCCCAGTGACGCCCGACGTGGCCGAGGGCGGCTCACACCGGGCCAAGGAGGACAACTGATGAGCGAACAGACATTGACGCCGGCGGAATTCGCCGCGACACCCGAGGAACATGCTCGACTCGCCGAAGGTGCACTGCTGCGCGCCGACGGACTGGTGGCCGGATACATCCCCGGTGTCAACATCCTCAGCGAGTGCAACTTCTTCCTCAACGACGGCGAGATCGTCGGCATCATCGGACCCAACGGTGCCGGAAAGTCGACCCTCCTCAAGACCCTGTTCGGGCTGGTCGCCGTCCGTGAGGGCAGCGTCAAACTGCGCGGCGACAACATCACCTCCGCGGAAGCGCATGTGTTGGTCACCAAGGGAGTCGGCTACGTTCCGCAGACGCAGAACGTGTTCCCGTCGCTCACCATCGAAGAGAACCTCGAAATGGGAATCTATTTGCGTCCCAAGAAGTTCGGTGAGCGTTTCGAGTTCGTCAGCGAGCTGTTCCCGCTGCTCGGCGAACGCAAGAAGGTCAAGGCAGGTGCGCTGTCCGGCGGTGAGCGACAGATGGTCGCCATGGGACGCGCTCTGATGATGGAGCCGTCGGTACTGCTGCTCGACGAACCGTCGGCCGGATTGTCACCGATGTTCCAGGACGAGGTGTTCATCCGCTGCAAGAAGATCAATGCAGCGGGCGTCTCGATCATCATGGTCGAGCAGAACGCCCGTCGCTGCCTCCAGATCTGCGACCGTGGCTATGTACTCGATCAGGGCCGCAACGCCTACACCGACACCGGTCCGGCATTGATGAACGACCCGAAGGTGATCGAGCTGTACCTCGGCACACTGGCGGGAAGCAAAGAGAAGAAGTAGCTGCTCGGCAAACGATGAAGGCCCCGGTTCGATGTCGAACCGGGGCCTTCGTCGTTGCCGTCGAACGTGCGACACCTACGAAAACCTCTGGGCCCGAGTCCTGATCGAGGACTCGGGCCCAGAGGCTGTGTGACAGTTACAGATCACTCACCGACGACGATGTAATCTTCCGTCGTCAGGGTGTTGTCCGGTCCGAAGACCAGGTTGCCGTAGGAACCGGTGGCGGGCTCTCCTGCGTCACTGAAGTTCAGCGCGCCGGTGATTCCGTCGTAGTCGATGTCGGTTCCGGCCTTGACGAGCGGAAGGCACTCGGCGTAGCTGGTGCACTTGGTGCCGTCCTTGGTGACGCTGTTGATGTTGGCAGCGATGTCGGTACCTGCCGTCGACTTGGCCTGCTCGGCAGCGAGCGCCGAGATGATCACTGCGTCGTAGGACTCACCCGCGTAGTTGAAGTCGACCAGAGCCGGATCGACGACCTTGAGACGATCCTGGAATCCGGTGCCGACATCGGTCAACGGAGTGGTGCCGCGCATCGTGTCCAGCAGACCCGCTGCGACCGACTCACCGAGAGCGTTGCCCATGTTGCCGTCGACGCCGTAGACCAGCGTGCCGTCGGACGGTCCGATGCCGATCTCGTGCATACGGGTGATGATCTTCGCGGACTCCTCGAAGCCGATGATGGCCACGGCGTCCGGGTTGAAGTTCTTCACACCGTCGACCTCGGCGTTGAACGACTGTGCGTTCGGGTCGTAGATCGTGGTCTGGATCTGGTCCGCCGCGATGCCTGCCTCTTCGAGGTTGTCCGCGGTGTTCGCAGCCAGGCCCGTGCCGTACGGGTCGTTGAGCGCGAGGATGGCGACGCGCTGCGCACCGTCCTGGGCGATCAGCTGGGACAGGGCCTGCGCCTGCAGCACGTCGGTGGGTGCGGTACGGAAGTACTGACCCTTGTCCGGGTAGCAGACGAACTGATCGGACGTGTTGGCCGGCGAGAACTGCACGACGCCTGCGCTGGCGATCTTGTCGATGACCTTGAGCGAGACCGAGGACGACGCTGCACCGACGATGACGTCGGAACCGCCGGCGAGCAAGCGGTCCACCGTGGTGTTGGCGGTATCGGTCGTCGTGTCGCCCGAGTCACCGGGGATGAGCGTGACGGGCTGCTCGAGGACGCCACCGGCTTCGTTGACGTCGTTGACGGCCAGCTGCACACCGGCAACTTCGGGCGGGCCGAGGAAGGCCAGGGTTCCGGTCTCGGGGAGGAGGGTTCCCACCACCAGCGGGGCCGTGTCGGGGGTTGCCCCGGCAGTGGCCTGCTCGGGCGTGCAGTCGGTGGAGACGGTCGTTTCCGCGGCTGCAGTGCCGCCGCTGGCACTGGTGGAGTCGGTCGAGCCCGAGTCGTCGCTCGACGAACAGCCGAACAGTGCGAGCGAGGTAACGCTCAGCACCGCAGCCGTGCGGACATAGGTCCGAATTGCCATCTAGGTTCTCCTTGAAATTGCTCGTCGATGAAGCGCACCTGAGTTACATGTGGCTCACGTGTGGGTCAGACGCTAATGCTCGGAGCCGATTCGCAAGGCCTAGAACGACGCTCGTGACCTGACTGTGACCTAGAGAGTCGAAGTTTTACGTGGCCGTAGCTTTCGCCGGCCGATCAGCTTTCTCCCGCGGGCTTGTTCGCAGGGGTACCGAGCGTGTCGATCACGACCTCCGCGACGGCCTTCATCGTCGTCCTGCGATCCATCGCAGCGCGCTGAATCCACTTGAACGCCTGCGGTTCTGTGAGCGATTGCGATTCCATCAGGATGCCCTTGGCCTTCTCGATGAGCTTGCGCGTCTCGAGCCGATCCTGCAGATCCACGATCTCGGATTCGAGGGCGGAGATCTCACCGAAACGGCTGGCGGCCAACTCCACCGCAGGCATCAGATCGGCTTTGGTGAACGGCTTGACCAGATACGCCATGGCCCCGGCATCGCGCGCCTTCTCCACGAGCTCGCGTTGACTGAACGCGGTGAGAATGACGACGGGCGCAATGCGCTTCTCGGCTATCTCCGACGCCGCATCGATTCCGTCCCGACGCGGCATCTTCACATCCATGATGACCAGATCGGGACGCAGTTCGACGGCCAACTCCACCGCCTGCTGACCGTCGGCCGCTTCACCGACCACGTCGTACCCCTCCTCGCGGAGCATCTCCACGAGGTCCAATCGGATCAGGGATTCGTCCTCTGCCACCACCACACGAAGCGGGGGCTTGCCAGTACCGTGCGCACCAGGAGCATTCATCTGTATCGGTCTCCTTTGACAGTCATCGCCCATCAGGGCCGTCGAGCATCTGAAGGGTACCGGTGCGCGAGGCCGAAAGCGCATCTTCTAAACTCGTCAATCGTTGCTTGAAAGACGCCAGCCCTCGTATCCCAATTGGCAGAGGAAACGGATTCAAAACCCGTCCAGTGTGAGTTCGAGTCTCACCGAGGGCACCACAGCAGCCACGAATCGGTATCGGTAAAGGCCGCTCGTGATCGCGCCTACAGTGGAGTGATGTACATACCCAGCAGTCTTCGTTGCCACGACACCAGTGCGGGCAATTTGTGCGCAGCGAAGGTCGACCATCGTTTCGGGGATTCGGCGGACCAGTCCGCCCAGTGGGTCTTCTACACCTGCAGCGCCGATTCCACCCACGAGACCGGTTACGTGGACCGCCTGGTCACTGCCTGAAACATGTTCGTAGAACGCGCGTACGTCCATGCCGACGATGTCGGATCGGACTGGCCCTTCACCGTGCCTGCTGTCGCCGACCTCGCTCGCGACGGACTCGAGTTCCTGGCACCGGTCACAATTCTGGTCGGAGACAACGGTTCCGGTAAATCGACTCTCGTCGAAGCAATTGCCGAGGGATTCGGAATCGATGCCCGCGGCGGTCGGGCGGCGCAGCAGTCGCGTCGACTCGACGAGGTGACCAGCGCGCTCGGAGAGGTACTCGAACTCGAGACCACTCCACGAGGTTCTCGAATGCTTCGTGGCCCACGACTGAACAAGCGCGGCTTCTTCCTGCGCGCCGAGACCGCGTTCGACATGGCCGAGAACCTCGGCGGCGTGCCGGGTTTCTGGGACGAGAACACCGCCGAGATGAGCCACGGTGAAGGCTTCCTGACCATGTTCGGTGCAATGTTGGCCGAACCCGGTTTCTACGTTCTGGACGAGCCCGAATCGGCCCTGTCGTTCACCGCGAGCCTGCAGCTCGTTGCACTGATGTCCGAGCTGGGCAATGACGGCGCGCAGATCGTCTGCGCCACCCACTCACCGATTCTGGCGTCGACGCCCGGTGCGGACATCGTCGAAGTAGGCGAACACGGTCTACGCCGAAGCACTTGGGACGAACTCGAATTGGTACAGCACTGGCGCCGCTACCTCGACGACCCGAACAGCTATCTCCGTCACCTGCTCGACTGACCGTCGGCCATCGACACCTCACGACGGCGACGCACACTTCCCGGCGAGACGCCCGTGGCGCGCTTGAACGCCTTCCCGAACGCAGCCTCCGACAGATACCCACTGCGCCGGGCCACTTCGGCCATCACCACGTCCTCGGATCGCAACGTGCCGTACGCGACCTGCATCCGCCACGTCGCGAGATAGCTCATCACGGAATCACCGACCAGCTCGGTGAAACGTGCCGAGAACGCCGAGCGAGACATGTTCACCCTCGATGCCAGACCCGCAACGGTCCACCGCTCGTGCGGGTGTCGATGGATCAGCGCCAACGCCGTTCCGATCCGATCGTCCTGCAATGCACCGAGCCAACCCGACTGCGCACCTGGCGTATTCGCGATCCACGACCGCAGCGCATGGATCACCAGAATGTCGGACAGCCGGGTGATCACCGCTTCTCCCCCGGGCTCGAGCACACGCGCCTCGTCCGCGACCATGGCCAGCACGTTCTGCATCCTCGATTGCCTCGGGCCCGGATCAGCGTCGACCACCACCAGCGCGGGCAACAGGCGAACGAGCTTCTGCGCGGCAGGATGATCCAGCCGCACCGCCCCGCACACGAGAGTCGCAGCACGGCCGGCACCGCCCGCGTCGTGAGTGAGCACCGCGTAGCGATCGCTGATGTACTCGTGCGGGAGATCGTGAACGCTCGTCGCCCGAACCGAAGCGTCGCCGGCTGCAGTGAGCACGTGCCCTCGCCCGTGCGGTACCAACGCGAAATCGCCGGGGACCAACTCACGCGTCGGCTCGCCGGGAACCGACAATGCGCAACTGCCGTCGACGACCGTGTGAAACCACAGCGCATCCTCCATGGCGGGCAGTGCGAGACCCCAGGATCCGCTCATCTCGGAGCGCACGTAGAACGATCCGGTCATCCGTAGAAAGTGCAGCGCTTCGCCCAGAGGGTCGGACGACTTCCAGGGATCTGCGCCGCGCATGCACCGATCGTCCCACGAAATGGACGATCGGACATCGAATGCGGCTGTGTGCGCATTGCTCATCCCGCCCCTCGGGACGAGGGTGGACAACTGAACGCTCACCTACTGGAGGGAACCACCGTGTTGGATCGAATGCTCGCAGTCGCGACCGCCGTTGCCGCCGTCGGATGTGGGCTCGTTGCCGGAGTGCTGCTCGCCTTCTCCATCAGCGTGCTCCCCGGCCTGGCAGCACTGCCGGCACCCGACGCGATTGCCGCCATGCAGAGGTTCAATGCTGCAATTCTGAACCCACTGTTCCTGACACTGTTCGTCGGGACCGCCGTATCGTGCACTCTCGCAGCGATTCTCGCCGTATCGACCGGTCGGGGTTCACCGGTGCTGGTCGTGAGCGGAGCCGTTCTCTACGTTCTCGGATGCCTCGCGATCACGGCCGTTGCGAACGTCCCCCTCAACGACGCGTTGGCCGGGGTGGATCCCGGCAGTGCTGCCGGCACCCAGGTGTGGCAGAACTTCACCGAGAAGTGGACGCGATGGAACACCGTCAGAACAGTGGCCGCGACTGCGGCCTGCGCCGTTCTGATCCTCGGTCAGGGTAGATCGGCGCTGGGCTGATCGGACACCGAGTCCTGGTGTCGCTTACGGATTTCTTCCTCGAACCGCGCGATGAGGTGGTCGGTGTCTGCCGTGGACACATCGCGCGCGCCCTCGTCCATCGAGGCGTCACGACCCCGACGCAATGCAGCAAGTTCGGCTTCGAGTTCGTTGTTGTCGAGTACACGTGGATCCAGCATGACCTCCATTGTGGTCCCCCGTCCGGTGCCCCCGCGGGGATTTGCTGTAATCACGCAATGAACGTCGTGCACAGCTTCGCACCGATTCTCGGCCGCGGCGCGAACACCTTGATTCTGGGATCGATGCCCGGCGTCGCGTCGCTGGCCGCGCAGCAGTACTACGCGCACCCACGAAATGCGTTCTGGCCGATCATGGGAACGCTGTTCGGTGCAGGCCCCGAACTTCCCTACGATGCGCGCACCGAGCGTCTGCGCAGCCAGGGCGTCGCGATATGGGACGTGCTGAAGCTGTGCACGCGCGAAGGAAGCCTGGACTCGGCGATCGTCGAATCGTCCATCGAGACAAACGATTTCGAGCAATTGTTCGCCGAGAATCCCGGCATCGACAGGGTGTTCTTCAACGGAGCCAAGGCCGCCGAGACTTACCGGCGGTACGTGAAATCGGCAACGCCCCAGGTGGAATTCACGCGACTACCGTCGACCAGTCCGGCGCACGCAGCACTCGATCTGCAGGCGAAGACGCGAATATGGGCCGACGCACTCAGTCGCGGACCCGTTTCGGGAAGTGCCGGATGAGACCTTCCTGAACGACGGTGGCGAGCAGCTGCCCGTCCATCGAGAAGAAGCGGCCGGTGGCCAGTCCGCGCGAGCCGGCCGCGACCGGCGACTCGGTGGCGTAGAGAGCCCATTCGTCGAACCGGAACGGCCGGTGAAACCAGATGGAGTGATTCACCGTCGCCGCGACGATGCGGTCGAGTCCCCACGACAGGCCGTGGGTGGTGATGATCGAATCGAGCACGGTGGTGTCCGACGCGTAGCCCATGGTCGCGGCGTGGAAGATCGAGGCGTCGGGCAGATCCCCGTCGGCCTTCATCCACACGCGATTGTGATTGAGCTTCTCCCCGGTGCCGTGCATGATCCACGCGGGATCGTTCGCGTAGCGCATGTCGATCGGCTTGAGGGCGTCGACGAACATCTGCAGACGGTCCTCGTACCCCACGAAATGATCGCCGAGCGGAGGCAGTGCGTCGGGATACGGAACCTCGGGAACCTCGACGCTGTGCTCTAGGCCCTTACCGAAATCCTGGAAGGCCGCGAGCATGACGAACAGCTCGTTGCCGTCCTGTACGGCGGTGACCTGCCGGTTGGCGAAGGCTCGGCCGTCGCGCTGACGCGAGACCCGGTACTCGATGGGCTTCTTGACGTCACCCCCGCGAATGAAGTGCGCATTGATCGCGTGCACGTCCCGCGACGTACCGGATACGGTCCGGCCCGCCGCGATCAGGCCCTGAGCAACGAGCTGCCCCCCGAACGTTCGACTGCCCACCTGCTCGGGGTGAACCCCGACGAACACGTCCTCCTCGATCTCCTCGAGTGCGAGGAGATCGAGGAGCGTCTCTAGATCTGTCCTGCGTACAGCTGTACTGCTCGGCGCGCTTTCGCTGACGCCGGTTCCCCCCGCTTCGACCACTTACCGGTCCTCTTCTCCGATTCGGTGCACATGGATCAAGTTGGTCGAGCCTACTGTGCCGGGAGGGGCACCGGCCACGATCACGACCTGATCGCCCTTGTTGTACCGACCGAGTTCCAGCAGCGCCTTGTCGACCTCTTTGACCATCGCGTCCGTCGAGCCCACATCGGGGACCAGGAACGTCTCGGTTCCCCAGCTCAGCGACAGCTGGCTGCGGACCTCGGAGATGGAGGTGAAGGCGAGCAACGGAAGCTTGGTGTGCAGACGAGCCAACCGTCGAACGGTGTCACCCGACTGGGTGAACGCGACGAGTGCCTTCGCGTCCAGGCGCTCGCCGATGTCGCGGGCGGCGTAGGAGATGACGCCACGCTTGGTGCGCGGGACGTGCGTCAGCGGGGGAACACTGTCGCCCTCGGTCTCGACCGTCTCGACGATGCGAGCCATGGTCCGCACGGTTTCCATCACGTACTTACCGACCGAGGTCTCACCGGAGAGCATGACCGCGTCGGTACCGTCGAGCACTGCGTTGGCGACGTCGGACGCCTCGGCGCGCGTCGGGCGGGAGTTCTCGATCATCGATTCGAGCATCTGGGTCGCGACGATGACGGGCTTGGCGTTGGCGCGGGCGATCTGGATGGCACGCTTCTGCACCAGCGGTACCTGCTCGAGGGGCAACTCGACGCCGAGGTCACCGCGGGCGACCATGATCGCGTCGAATGCGAGCACGATGGCTTCGAGATTGTCGACTGCCTCGGGCTTCTCGAGCTTGGCGATGACGGGAACTCGACGGCCCACGCGGTCCATCACGGCGTGGACGAGTTCGACGTCCGCGGGAGAACGGACGAACGAGAGCGCGATGAAGTCGACACCGAGGGCAAGGGCGAACTCGAGGTCGGCGATGTCCTTCTCGCTCATGGCGGGGACGGACACATCCATGCCCGGCAGGGACACGCCCTTGTTGTTGCTGACCGGTCCACCTTCGGTGACACGGCACAGTACGTCGTTGCCTTCGACTCCGGTGACCACGAGGCCCACCTTGCCGTCGTCCACGAGGAGGCGGTCGCCTTCCTTGGCGTCCTGGGCCAGCTCCTTGTACGTGGTCGACACCCGGTCGTGAGTGCCCTCGCACTCCTCGACGGTGATGCGGATCAGCTCACCGGCCGCCCAGGTGGTCGAGCCCTCGGCGAATCGGCCGAGACGAATCTTCGGTCCCTGCAGGTCGGCCAAGATACCCACGGCTTTGCCGGTGGCGTCCGATGCTGCGCGGACCCTCTCGTAGTTGGCCTGATGATCGGGGTGATCACCATGGCTGAAGTTCAGTCGTGCGACATCCATTCCACTCTCGACGAGTTCGCGGATGCGCTCTGTGGTTGCGGTTGCGGGTCCAAGGGTGCAGACAATCTTCGTACGTCGGCTCACGAAGGCGAGCCTAGCCGCTGGACGCCGCGTTCTCTATCGCAGACGCATCCACTCAAATACTACCGACGGGTAGCCGCGCTACCCCGCTGCTGGGACGGTCTGTACCGGTTCAGAGACGGGGGTCACACGACCGCAAGAGGCAGCGCGGTCGGGTGTACGGGCGACGGCAATTCCGAGTGTCCGGTGAGGAAAGCATCGACTCCGTGAGCCGCGGATCGACCCTCCGCGATCGCCCACACGACCAACGACGCACCGCGATGCGCATCCCCGCACACGAACACGCCCGGTGCCGTGGTCTGCCAGTCGGGACCACACGAGAGCGCACCCCGCTTGGTCAGCGCCAGGCCGTACTCGTCCAGCAGCGGACCGTGCTCGACACCTTCGAAACCGATCGCGAACAACGCCAGATCACAGGGCAATTCGATCTCCTCCCCGATGGGCGTGACGATGCGTCGACCGTCCGCGTCGCGCTGCACCTCCACCTCGGCGAGCACCATCGCACGAACGTGCCCGCGCTCGTCACCGAGGAATCGCTGCACCGCGACCTGATGACGCACGACGCCACCCTCGGCGTGCGCGGGTGAGGTGCGCAGCACCAGCGGCCACGACGGCCACGGCGAGAGACTGTCGTCGCGAGCCCCGGGCAGAGCGGGGTTGTAATCGAGTTGCGTCACCGACGCAGCACCTTGGCGGTGGGCCGTTCCCAGGCAGTCGGCTCCGGTGTCGCCGCCGCCGATGATGACCACGTGCTTGTCCGCAGCGGAGATCGACGTGGGACCGTCGCCCTCGCATTCCTTGTTCGACGGCACCAGATGCTCCATGGCCAGGTGGATGCCGTCGAGTTCGCGACCGATGACCTCGGCGTTGTCGCGAGCGCGTAGAGCTCCGACTGCGAGAACGACTGCGTCGAAGGATTCACGCAGTTGCTCGACGGTGAAGTCGATCCCGACCTCGCAGTCGGTGACGAAGTGCGTTCCCTCGGCCCGCATCTGCATGAGGCGCTGATCCAGCACGGACTTCTCGAGCTTGAACTCGGGGATGCCGTAGCGCAGCAGACCACCCAGACGATCGTCCCGCTCGTACACGGTGACGTCGTGCCCGGCGCGCGTGAGCTGTTGCGCCGCAGCCAATCCCGCAGGGCCGGATCCGACGACGGCGACCCGCTTGCCGGTGGTGATCGTCGGCGGCTGCGGAACGATGCTGCCGTCTTCCCAGGCCAGGTCCGCGATGGTCTGCTCGACCCGCTTGATCGTCACGCTTCCGCCGGTGGCCGCCTCGGAGATCGACAGCACACATGCCGATTCACACGGGGCCGGGCAGACCCGCCCGGTGAACTCCGGAAAATTGTTGGTCGCGTGCAGCCGGTCGCTGGCCGCATCCCAGCGGCCGCGGCGCACCAGGTCGTTCCATTCGGGGATCAGATTTCCCAGCGGGCAACCCGCAGTCCCCGAGTGGCAGAACGGAATACCGCAGTCCATGCAGCGACGCGCCTGATCGGAGACCTCGGCGGCACGCTCGCTCGTCGGCTGGTGCGAGTACACCTCGTTCCAGTCCTTGACGCGCTCGCCGATCGGACGCTTGGCAGCCTCACGCTTGACGACTTTCAGAAATCCCTGTGGATCAGCCACGTGCAGCCTCCATGATCGCAGCATCGACGTCGCGCCCTTCGGCACGCGCCATTCGTGTCGCCTCCAGCACTCGCTGGTAGTCGACGGGCATGACTTTGGTGAACAGCGCAGACCGGCGAGGCCAGTCGGCCAGCAGCGAGGTCGCGACGGTGGAACCGGTCCACCGGCGGTGATTCTCGACGGTCTCGCGCAGCCACACCAGATCGTCCGGGTTGGGCACCTGCAGTTCGACCATCGCCATGTTCACGTCCGCCGGATCGAGACCGAGAACGAACGCGATGCCACCGGACATACCCGCAGCCATGTTGCGACCGGTCGGCCCGAGCACCACGACGCGACCGCCGGTCATGTACTCGAACGCGTGGTCGCCCACGCCCTCGTTCACCGCGACGGCTCCCGAGTTACGGACCGCGAACCGCTCCCCTGCCTTGCCGCGCAGGTACACCTCGCCCGAGGTGGCACCGTAGAGAATCGTGTTTCCTGCGATCACGTTGTCCTCTGCGACGAACGGGGCATCGTCGGCAGGGCGCACGACTATTCGGCCGCCCGACAATCCCTTACCGACATAGTCGTTCGCGTCACCGACCAGATCGATGGTGATACCCGGCGGCAGGAAAGCCCCGAGAGACTGGCCGGCCGATCCGGTGAACTCGATGCGAATGGTGTCGTCCGGCAACCCGACCGCGCCGTAGCGCCGGGTGACCTCGGACCCCAGCAGCGTTCCGACGGTGCGATTGACGTTGCGTACCGGCAACTCCAGCTTCACCGGATGGGCGTCCTCGAGCGCTCCCTCGGCCAACTGGATCAGCGTCCGATCCAGCGCGAGATCGAGACCGTGGTCCTGCGCGCGGAGGCGTCGCCGCTGCGTCATCGGGGCACCGTGGCGGTCGACGGGCATCGCGAAGATCGGCGCGAGATCGAGTCCCTTGCTCTTCCAGTGCGCCACTCCGGCTGCCGTCTCGAGCACATCGGCGTGACCGACCGCCTCGTCGATACTCCGGAAACCGAGCTGCGCGAGGTACTTTCGCACGTCTTCGGCGATGAACTTGAAGAAGTCCTCGAGAAACTCGGGCTTACCGGTGAACCGCTTGCGCAGCTCCGGGTTCTGCGTCGCGACACCGACCGGGCAGGTGTCGAGGTGGCAGACGCGCATCATGATGCACCCCGCCACGATCAGCGGGGCCGTCGAGAACCCGAACTCCTCCGCGCCGAGCAGCGCCGCAACGATGACGTCGCGTCCGGTGCGCATGCCGCCGTCGCACTGCACGGTGATGCGATCACGCAAGCCGTTGAGCACCAGCGTCTGCTGGGCGTCGGCGAGGCCGATCTCCCACGGAGCGCCTGCATGCTTGAGCGAGGTCAACGGCGCAGCACCGGTTCCGCCGTCGTATCCGGAGATCAGGACGACATCGGCGTGTGCCTTGCTCACGCCCGTCGCCACCGTGCCGACGCCGACGGAACTGACGAGTTTGACGTGTACACGCGCCTTCTCGTTGGCGTTCTTGAGATCGTGGATCAGCTGCGCGAGATCCTCGATCGAGTAGATGTCGTGGTGCGGGGGCGGCGAGATGAGACCGACACCGGGCGTCGAATGTCGGGTCTTGGCCACCCACGGATACACCTTGTAGCCGGGCAGCTGACCGCCCTCACCCGGCTTGGCACCCTGCGCCATCTTGATCTGAATGTCCGTGGCATTGACCAGGTAGTCGCTGGTGACACCGAACCGACCACTGGCGACCTGCTTGACGGCACTGCGGCGCGTCGGATCGTAGAGCCGGTCGACGTCCTCGCCGCCCTCCCCCGAGTTGGACCGTCCGCCGAGATTGTTCATCGCGACGGCCATCGTCTCGTGCGCCTCGGCGGAGATGGATCCGTAGCTCATCGCGCCGGTGTTGAACCGCGTGACGATCGACTCGACCGATTCCACCTCGTCGAGCGGAACCGGCGGCCGGACACCGTCTTTGAACTCGAACAGACCGCGCAGGGCACCGCCCTCGCGAGCGAGCCGGTCCACCTCGTCGGTGTACTTCTGGAACACGTCGTATCGGCCGGTACGCGTTGCATGCTGCAGCAGGAACACCGTCTCGGGGGTGAAGAGGTGCAGCTCGCCCTCGCGTCGGAACTGATACTCACCGCCGATCTCCAACCGACGATGGACGCGGTCGGTCGGATTCTCGGGATACGCCCGACGATGGCGCAGCTTGACCTCCTCGGCAAGCACATCGAGACCGACGCCGCCGAGCTTGCTGACCGTGCCCTTGAAGTACTCGCGCACCACCTCGCGGTCGAGACCGACGGCCTCGAAAACCTGTGCGCCGGTGTAGGACCCGACGGTGGAGATGCCCATCTTCGACATCACCTTCAGTACGCCCTTGCCGAGGCCGTACAGATAGTTCCGTACCGCGATCGTCGTTTCGACTCCGGTGAGTTCGCCCTCGCCGACCAGATCCTCGATCGACTCCATCGCCAGATACGGGTTGACCGCTGCGGCACCGAAGCCGATGAGCAGCGCCAGATGGTGAACCTCGCGCGCGTCACCGGATTCGACGACGAGCGCGATCTTGGTGCGCTCCTTGGTGCGAACCAGGTGATGGTGTACCGCCGAGGTGGCCAGCAGCGACGGGATCGGGGCCCGAGTGTGGTCCGAATCGCGATCGGAGATGATCAGCGTGGTGTACCCCGCAGCGATCGCCTCCGATGCCCGAGCACGCAACTCCTCGATGGCCTCGGCGAGACCTTCGCCGCCGCGCTCGACCTCGTACAGCCCACGCAACACCGTGGCCGACAGTCCCGGATGGTCACCATCGTCGTTGATGTGAATGATCTTGTTGAGCTCGTCGTTGTCGAGCACCGGCCACGGCAACACGATCTGCCTGCACGACGCCGCAGTCGGCTCGAGCAGGTTCTGCTCCGGACCCATCACCCGCGCGAGCGAGGTCACGATCTCCTCGCGGATCGAATCCAGCGGCGGGTTGGTGACCTGCGCGAACAGTTCGATGAAGTAGTCGTAGAGCTGACGCGACCGCTGCGACATCACTGCGGCCGGGGTATCGGTACCCATCGACCCGAGCGGCTCGCCCCCGGATGCGGCCATCGGCGTCAGCACCACGCGTAGGTCTTCCTCGGTGTAGCCGAAAGCGACCTGCCGACGCACCACCGAGTCGTGGTTGTACTGGATGTGAGCCCGCTCGGGCAGGCTCTTGATCTCGAGCAGGCCCGCGTGCAGCCACTCCTGGTACGGATGTTCGGTTGCCAGTTGGAGTTTGATCTCCTCGTCCGGCACGAGACGTCCGGCGACGGTGTCGATCAGGAACATCTCTCCTGGCTCGAGGCGACCTTTGGCGACGACCTCGGATTGGGGCACGTCCAGCACGCCTGCCTCACTGGCGAGGATCACACGGCCGTCCGCCGTCTGCCACCAGCGGCCGGGGCGAAGGCCGTTGCGGTCCAGCACAGCTCCGACATAACTGCCGTCGGTGAACGTCACGCAGGCCGGACCGTCCCAGGCCTCCATCATCGACGAGTGGAACTGGTAGAACGCCCTTACCCGCGGATCCATCGTGCGGTGGTTCTCCCACGGCTCGGGCACCATCATCATCACCACGTGCGGCACGCTGCGTCCGCCGAGGTGCAGGAGTTCGAGCACCTCGTCCAGCGACACAGAGTCCGAGGCATCGGGGTTGCAGATCGGGAACAAGCGCTCCAGGTCGCCGGGGATCAGGTCGCTCGACAGCAACGCTTCGCGAGCCCGCATCCGGTTTCGGTTGCCCTTGACGGTGTTGATCTCGCCGTTGTGCGCGACGTAGCGATGCGGGTGCGCCAGCGGCCACGACGGGAACGTGTTGGTCGAGAAGCGACTGTGCACGATGGCAATGGCGCTCTTGCACAACGGGTTACGCAGTTCCGGAAAGTACAGCGGAAGCTGCATCGTGGTGAGCATGCCCTTGTAGACGATGGTGCGCGAGGACAACGACGGAAAGAACAGTCCCGACCCCTCGGCCTCGATCTCGGGGGTGACTCGCTCGGAACGCTTACGCAATCCGTAGACGAGACGGTCGAGAGCCAGACCGGCCGGACGCGTGCCGTCGACCTCGGGAGCGGTGACGTAGAGGTAGCTCATGTACGGCATGCAACCGAGGGCGGTGAGGCCCACATCGGCTCGATCGGGATCGACCTCGACCGGAACCCAGCCCAGGATGTCCAGACCTTCTTCGGCCGCAACGGATTCGACGCGCTCGACGGCGATGGCCCGCTCGCGGATGCCCTGCGGCAGAAAACACACTCCGGCCGCGAACGTGTTGTCACCGTCGGCTCCGGGCGCGGGCAGGTCGAACGGCGCGAGGGAGTCGAGGAGTTCGACAGGGAGCTGAATCAGAATGCCCGCGCCGTCACCGCTGTTGGGCTCGGCACCGGCAGCTCCGCGATGTTCCAGGTTCTCCAGTGCCAGAACCCCGTCGGCGACGATCGCGTGAGAGCGGCGACCCGCGATGTCGGCGATCATCGCCACGCCACAGGAATCCTTCTCCGAGCTCGGGTCGTACAGACCTTGCTCCGCAGGCATCCGAGAAAACAGCACCACGATCACCTCCACGTAGGCCGGTGGGGTGCGTGCAAGCGGTGCAGTGTCTACGACCCTGCATCGGAAGTCTCGGCAACCCCGTCGGCTGGTCGGCTCGGATCGACCGAAACGGTCGGATGAGCCGAATTGAACTGCCTATCGGGAATTCACCGGGACAGCTCTGGCCCGCGAAAGAATCCGGGATCTCTCCCGGATGGCGAAATCGTAGCAGCTGGCATTCGCATCGATGCAATCACGAATGTCGGCTGTGACGAATGCGATCGTCAGTCGCGCAACGGTCGACCGTGCTGATCACGCACGCTGCCGGTGAGCATCAAGATGCCGTCGATCAACGGCCAGATTCCGCCGATACCGCAGGTGAGCCACGTGACGGCTATCTGCGCCACCGCGATGCCCGGCTGGTTGAGATAGAAGCGACCTGCTCCGAACGCGCCCAACAGGATGCCGAGCAGACCTGCCGTCAGCTTCTGCTTGTCCGAGAACGGCTCACCGGTGACCGGGTGCCGACCGTACGGAGCCATCGGGTCCATGTATCCGGGCCCGCCCGCGTACTGGGGACCACCGTATTGGGGAGCGCCGTATTGGGGAGCGCCGTACTGAGGACCGCCGTACTGGGGAGCGCCGTACTGACCGTCCGCATAGTGCGGCGGCGCACCGTACTGGCCGGAACCCTCGGACGGCGGTGGGTAACCGGTGCCGGGCGGAGGTCCGAACTGCTGACCCTGATCACCGGCACCGGCACCAGGGGTGTTCGGGGTGCCGTGGTTCGGGGTCGTGTACTTGGGGTCGGGTGCGCCGTAGACGGGACCCGATCCTGTAGGGGCGTTCTTCTCGAACGAGATCGTCGGCTCCGTCGAACCGGATCCGTCTTCCGGCGAACCGTTGGACGGCCATTTACCTGAGTCACTCACTTCGGGCTCCCTTGTGCGGATGCGGTGCGAACAAGGGTTCAGTCTCTCAGTTTTCGCCCCTGAGGGTCCGTCACATTGCCCACCAGTATCAGCACGCCGTCGACGAGGTGCCAGACGAACAGCCCGAACAACACGATCAGTCCGAGGCCGAACACTGCGGTGAGCAGCACCCCAAAGAAGAACAGGAGCAGCTGGGCGACACCGATCCCGATACTGCCGAGATAGAAGCGACCGACACCCAACCAGCCGAGAAATATCTGCAACAGGCCGCCGACGATCTTGGACTTGTCCGACAGCGGCTCGCCGGTCATCGGATCACGCCCGTACGGCGCATCGGGGCCTACACCGAACCCGGGTCCGCCCTGGTAGCCAGGGGGTACGCCATAGCCCTGCTGACCGTAGCTCTGTTGCGGGAAACCCTGCTGGCCGTACCCCTGCTGTGGGTAGCCCTGCTGTTGATAACCCGGCTGTGGGTAACCCTGCTGACCGAAATTCTGTGGCTGGCCGTACCCCTGTTGCGGATACCCCTGTTGCGGATAACTCTGCTGGCCGTAACCCTGCTGCGGGTAACCGGGGGGTGGCGGAAATCCACCCAGCGGATTATCGGTACTGCCGTCCGGACTCGGTGCCGGGTAGCTCGGCGTGCTGGACCAACCCGGCCCGTTTCCGATACCCGAGTACGTGTCCCACCCCGGACCCGTGGGGCCGGTCGGACCGTGCGAGGGCGCGGACTCCGAGGTTCCAGGAGGCTCCGAGAGCGACGCTTCGGCAGTGGCGTCGTAGTCGAACGGCGTGCCGAACGATGCGGTCGGCTCGGTCGCGTTGTCGCTGGAATCGGCAGTGCCGGAACCCGGCTCGGGCTCGGGTCCAGGGGTCTTGTCGAAATCAACCACGCGTACTGCCTTCTTCCTCGGCTTTCTTGTCGGACGTCCGAGCGGGCTGCACGTCGGCGGTGCCCGCGTCCGTGTTGTCGTCGACCGGCGTCGGGCGCGAGCCTGTCGCATCCGACGAGGTGACCTCGGAGACCTCGCGATCCTCGTCGTCGTTCGACCTCAGCGTCGCCGGTTCTTCTCGGCCCTTGGTGGCGATCACGAAGTACGCGACCGCCAGAACGAAGATGATGGCGGAGGTGAAGGTGTTGATGCGGATACCGGCGATCGTCGTGGCGAAGTCATCGCGCATGAGCTCCACCCAGAACCGCCCCGCGCAGTATCCGGCAACGTACAGCGCGAACAGTCGACCGTGGCCGATCGCGTACTTGCGGTCCACGAGAACCAGAAGGACTACGACCGCGACGCTCCACAACAGCTCGTACAGGAACGTCGGATGCACCACTTTTTCCACGAAACCGGTCGAGACTCCGTTGAGTGGATCGAGCCGTCCGTTGGCGTCGACCCGCTCGTAGATCTCCAGACCCCACGGCTGAGTGGTGGCACGGCCGTACAGTTCCTGGTTGAAGTAGTTACCGATGCGACCGATCGCCTGGGCGAGAAGAATCGGTGGGCCGACAGCGTCACCGAATGCCGGCAACGGAATTCCGCGTCGACGGCAGGCGATCCAGGCACCGACGCCGCCGAGGAACACCGCTCCCCAGATTCCCAATCCGCCGTTCCAGACGTACAACGCTTCGATCGGGTTTCCGCCGGGACCGAAGTAGGTCTTCCAGTCGGTTGCGACGTGGTACAGACGCCCGCCCAGCAACCCGAACGGGACGGCCCAGACTGCGACGTCGAGGACTGTGCCCTTGGTTCCGCCTCGGGCCACCCAGCGCCGATCACCCCACACCACGGAAACGACGATGCCGATGATGATGAACAGGGCGTAGGCCCGCAGAGCCAACGGTCCGACGTGCCACACCCCCTGCGGCGGACTGGGAATGTAGGCCAGGATCGCGGTCGAAGTCACGACGCTACGTTAGCGGAACGGACACCCTCGGCGAGTTCCGTCGTCAGGTCACGCACGGCGTCGAGTCCCTTGTCCACGGCACTGACCAATGCCGAACCGACGATCACGGCGTCGGCATAACGGGCGATCTCGGCAGCCTGCGCACCGGAACGGACACCGAGGCCGACACCGATCGGGATGTCGGAGTGCTCACGAATGCGCGCCGAGAGCGCGGGGGCCATCGAGGACACCGCGTCGCGGGCTCCGGTGACGCCCATCGTCGAGGCCGCGTAGACGAAGCCGCTACTGGCTTCGACGGTGCTGACGAGCCGCTCCTCGGTCGACGACGGCGCGACGAGGAAGATTCGGTCGAGTTCGTAGCGGTTCGAGACCTCGATCCATTCCTGCGCCTCGTCGGGAATGAGATCCGGAGTGATGATTCCGAGCCCACCCGCGCCTGCGAGATCCCGCGCGAAGTTCTCGATGCCGTACTTGAGCACCAGGTTCCAGTAGGTCATGACGACCGCTTTTCCGCCCGCGGCAGAGACCTGCTCGGTCACTGCGAACACGTCCTTGACCCGAGCACCGGCTCGCAGCGCAACGTCGGCTGCGGCCTGAATCGTGGGGCCGTCCATCACGGGATCGGAATACGGAATACCGACCTCGACGAGGTCGCATCCAGAGTCGACCATCGTCTTGAACACCTCGACCGAGCGCGGCACGGTCGGAAAACCCGCGGGTAGGTATCCGACGAGTGCTGCGCGCCCTTCGGCGCGGCACTGCGCGAAGGTCCCGGAGAGGCGAGAGTCGTTGTTGCTCATGGCTTGATACCCACTTCGTCGTCCACGTTCGCTTCGCCGTCTCCGTCGATCAGCCCGAACCATTCGGCCGCGGTGTCGACGTCCTTGTCGCCACGCCCGGACAGGTTGACGAGGATGATCGCACCTTCGCCCAGCTCCTTGCCGAGGGTCAAAGCGCCGGCGATGGCATGCGAGGACTCGATCGCCGGAATGATGCCCTCGGTGCGGCACAGCAGCTTGAAGGCGTTCATGGCTTCGGTATCGGTGATGCCGCGGTACTCGGCGCGCCCGATGTCGTGCAGGTACGAATGCTCCGGACCCACGCCCGGGTAGTCCAACCCCGCCGAGATGGAGTGGGAATCGACCGTCTGACCGTCCTCGTCCTGCAGCAGATACGAGTACGCACCGTGCAGCGCTCCCGGGGTTCCACCGCTGATGGTCGCGGCGTGGCGACCCGTCTCGACGCCGTCACCTGCCGCCTCGAAACCGATCAGTCGAACGTCGGCGTCGTCGATGAAGGCATGGAAGATGCCGATCGCGTTGGAGCCACCTCCGACGCAGGCAGCGATGGCGTCGGGCAGCCTGCCCGTGGACGCGAGCACCTGCTGCCGCGCTTCGAGGCCGATGATGCGTTGGAAGTCGCGCACCATGACCGGGAACGGGTGCGGCCCGGCGACAGTGCCGAAGCAGTAATACGTGTTGTCCGCGTGGGTGACCCAGTCGCGCAGCGCCTCGTTGATCGCGTCCTTGAGAGTGCGTGAACCGGACTTCACTGCGACGACTTCCGACCCGAGCAAACGCATTCGTGCGACGTTGAGGGCCTGGCGCTCGGTGTCGACCTCGCCCATGTAGACGACGCAGTCGAGACCCATCAGCGCACAGGCCGTGGCGGTCGCGACGCCGTGTTGACCGGCACCTGTCTCCGCGATGACACGAGTCTTGCCCATCCGCTTGGCGAGCAAAACCTGGCCGAGAACGTTGTTGATCTTGTGAGAACCGGTGTGGTTGAGGTCTTCTCGCTTGAGCAGAATACGAGCGCCGCCTGCGTGCTCGGACAGCCGTGTCGCCTCGAAGACCGGTGACGGGCGACCGGTGTAGTCGCGCTGCAGTCGGTCGAGTTCAGCGAGGAACTCGTTGTCGCTGCGCACCTTCTCGTACTCGGCGGTGACTTCCTCGATCACACCCATCAGAGCCTCGGGCACGAATCTGCCGCCGTAGACGCCGAAGTGGCCACCCACATCGGGCTCGTGCGCGCTGCGATCGGTGAGGCCGATGCTGCTCTGCGGCAGATCAGCGCCCTTGAAACGGACTGCCTGCGGGGCGTCCGTGGTGGAAGAAGAATTGCTGGTGCTCACCGGTCCAGTGTGCCCCAACGGCGGACCGCAGCCGCGCTCGGGTCGGGTGCCGGGTCGGTCGCGTTCGGGTCAGCGTGCGGGCTTGGGGCACGACGGATGTGTTCCCGCCGTCACCAGGTCCGAGACGGCCGTGCGTGGATCCCCTGCCGTGACCAAGCCTTCGCCGACGAGTACCGCGTCGGCACCGGCACCGGCGTAGGCGAGCAGATCTGCAGTGCCCCGCACCCCGGACTCCGCGATACGGATGATCTCGCTGGGCAACCCGGGCGCGATACGGCCGAAGCTGTCACGGTCGATCTCGAGCGTCTTCAGATTGCGGGCGTTGATACCGATGACGCTGGCACCGGCTTCGAGGGCGCGATCCGCTTCGGCCTCGGTGTGCACCTCGACGAGCGCAGTCATACCCAGCGACTCGGTGCGGTCGAGCAACGAGGTCAACGCATCCTGTTCCAGTGCCGCGACGATCAGCAGGATGACATCGGCACCGTGGGCACGAGCCTCGTGGATCTGGTACGGACCGACGATGAAATCCTTGCGCAGCACGGGAATCGAGACGGCGGCACGGACCGCGTCGAGGTCCGCGAGTGAACCGTGGAACCGACGCTCCTCGGTGAGAACGCTGATGATGCGAGCGCCGCCCTGCTCGTATGCGCGAGCGAGAACAGCCGGATCACCGATGTCTGCCAACGCGCCCTTGGACGGGCTCGCCCGCTTCACTTCGGCGATGACGCCGATGCCGTCCTCACGGAGGGCAGCTGCCGCGTCGAGGGGGGCCGGGGCTGCTTTCGCTGCTGCTTTCACGGCGGCGAAATCGACCACCGATTCACGCGCGGCCACGTCGGCTCGCACACCGTCGAGAATCGAGTCGAGAACAGTCATGGTGCCCCCAGTCCTTTCTGAGCGTCGACGTCCGATGTGAGGAATCTCATCGGGGTCGGACCTAGCGTAGAGGTCCGTTTCAATCCGACGAACGCCGGGTACCGGACTCGTCGGTAGGGTCTTCGCCTGCGTCGAGCGCGTCCCACATCATGCGTTCGGTGAGGTCCTCTCCCTCGTCCTCCGCGCCGGCACCGGATGCCGTGGTGCGCGCGCGCCGAGCGACCTCGTCGCGACGCACCGCCGGGGCGTCGTACTTGGACGAGAGTACCTGCGGGGCAAACGTTTTCCGAATCGACACCACAGCAGCAGCGAAGGCGCAGACTGCACCTACGAGGGTGACGATCGCCGGCAGAATCGAGACGTCCGTCATCGAGACCTGGGCGCGTGCAGGAAGCTCAGCCAGCGCCGCGGATTCGGAATCCGAAGCCCCGGCAGTGAGCAGTCGAACTGCCGGAATCGCGGCCGCCACGGCTACGACGGCGATCAACAGGGCCAGCACCCGAGAGGCCCACCCTCGCACGGCGAACGACGCTGCGATCGCTGCCACCAGCACGAGCGCGAGCGGCGTCGTGGCAGCAGCCCAGGTGCTGCCGAGCAGCTCGTCGGTCCGGCTCTCACCGAGGCCGTCGAACGACGTCACCCGAACCCAGGTCATTCTCGACGCGCCCCACAGGCACGCCGCTGCAACGACCAGAAGCGCGACGGGAAGAGCGGCCGACCCGCGGCGACCGGATCGCTCGGTCATCGGCCGCCGACCTCACGGAGCGATTCCGCTGCCGCGACGGCTCCCAGCACCGCCATCGCCTTGTTCCGTGCCTCGTCGTCCTCGTACTCCGCAACCGAGTCGGCCACGACGCCTGCCCCGGCCTGAACGTAGGCGGTGCCGTCCTTGATCAGAGCGGTCCGAATCGAAATGGCCGTGTCGGCGTCCCCCGCGAAATCGAGGTAACCCACGATGCCGCCGTAGATACCGCGTCGCGTCGGCTCCAGCTCGTCGATCAGTTCCATCGCGCGCACTTTCGGGGCCCCGGAGAGGGTGCCTGCCGGGAAGCAGGCCTTGACCGCGTCGAGGGCGCGCTTGCCCTCGGACAACCGTCCGGTGACCGTCGACACCAGATGCATGACGTGGCTGTATCGCTCGATGTGGCGGTAGTCGCTCACGCGAACGGTGCCGGGAGCGCAGACGCGTCCGAGATCGTTACGGCCCAGATCGACGAGCATCAGGTGCTCGGCGTTCTCCTTCTCGTCGGCGAGCAGATCCTTCTCGAGCAGCACGTCCTCTTCCTCGGACGTGCCGCGCCACCGCGTACCCGCGATCGGATGTGTGGTGGCCAGACCGTCGACCACCGTCACCAATGCCTCGGGGCTCGATCCGACGATGGAGAACGCCGTCTCGTCGTTCTCGCCCGGTACGTGCATCAGATACATGTACGGGCTGGGATTGGAGGCCCGCAACATTCGGTAGACGTCGAGGGGTGACGCGTCGGTGTCCATCTCGAAACGCTGCGAGAGCACAACCTGGAACGCCTCTCCTGCTTCGATCTCCTCGACCAGGCGAGCGACGTCGGCACCGAAGCCCTCGGACGTGCGCTGACGCCGGAACTGCGGCGCGGGCCTGGAGATGGTGGAGACGGTGGAGGCCGCGGGCTTCGACAGGTCCGCACACATGCGATCGAGGCGACGCACGGCGTCGTCGTACGCCTCGTCGACGTGCTCGTCGGTGCCGTTCCAGTTCACCGCGTTCGCGATCAGGGTGATCGCTCCCTCGTGGTGGTCGACGGCCGCGAGATCGGTGGCGAGCAGCATGACCATCTCCGGGACACCGAGGTCGTCCTGCGCGTGCTCGGGCAGTTTTTCGATGCGCCGCACCGAGTCGTATCCGAGGTAACCCACCATGCCGCCGGTCAACGGAGGTAGACCGGGCAGCCGCTCCGAGTGCAACAGCTCCAATGTCCGCGCCAGCACTTCGAGAGGATCACCGCCGCTCGGCACGCCCGCGGGGACGTTGCCGCGCCACGCGGCCTCCCCGTCGATGACCGTGAGCGACGCCGGAGCGCCTGCACCGATGAACGACCACCTGGACCACGAGCTGCCGTTCTGCGCGGATTCGAGCAAGAAGGTTCCGGGCCGGTCGGCACCGAGCTTGCGGTATGCAGACAGTGGAGTCTCGGAGTCGGCGAGCACCTTTCGCGTCACGGGCACCACGCGGTGCTCTGCGGCGAGATGCCGGAACACCTCACGTGAGGTGGTCGAGTCCGAGTTCTCGGTATCGGGAGTGGGGCTGGGGTCGGTGGTCGTCTCGCCGTGCATCACTCCATCCTCCCAGGTGCGGCACAACGGGTCACTCCGCAGGCTCCGCTCCGGACCCAACGGGTCACTCCGCAGGCTCCGCTCCGGCAGCAGGGGCGTCGCTCGCGGTAACCTGCCGAGCATGAAACCAGGCGAGCTCGTTCCCGATTTTTCCCTGCCGGACCAGACCGGAGAGACCCGAACACTGACCGAATTGCTGGCGAACGGTCCGATCGTGCTGTTCTTCTACCCCGCGGCCTTCACTCCCGGTTGCACCGCCGAGGCGTGCCACTTCCGGGACTTGGCATCGGAGTTCGCCGAGGTCGGAGCAACCCGCGTCGGCATCAGCGCCGATGCCGTCGCCAAGCAGGCAGAGTTCGCCGCCGCCAAGTCCTTCGACTACCCGCTGCTCTCCGACGAGGACGGCAGTGTCGCCACCGCATTCGGCGTCAAGCGCGGTCTGCTGGCAAAGCTCTCCCCGGTCAAACGCGCGACGTTCGTGATCGGCACCGACCGGAAGGTACTCGAGACCTTCTCGAGCGAAGTACGGTTCGAAGCCCATGCGGACAAGGCTCTGGAGTACCTCCGGGCACATCGCAGCTAGAGCACTGTCCGACGCGATGCCTCGGGTGGGGGGAACCTCGAGGCATCATGTGCAGGCGACAACCAACTCGATCGAGAGGTTCCCCGCGATGAATACGTCGGCGACACCGCAACACACGGTGGATCCCCGTTGGCTCACCGAGAGTCAACAGGAGGCCTGGCGATCACTCGTCGCGCTGGTCACTCGGTTGCCGGCAGCGTTGGACGCTCAGCTGCAGCGCGATTCGCAGCTGACCCACTTCGACTACTTCGTCCTCGCGACGGTCAGCGAGAATCCCCAGCGGCGGATCCAACTCCGCGACTTGGCCGAATACGCGAATGCGTCGCTCTCGCGCCTCTCACACGTGGTGACGAAGCTCGAGAAGGCCGGGTGGGTCGAGCGCGAGAGCATCCCGGGCAGCCGGGGATCCTATGCGGTGCTGACCGACGCAGGTATGGCCAAAGTCGTGGAATCGGCACCCGGGCACGTCGGCACGGTGCAGTCGCTGGTGTTCGAGGGTCTGTCCGACGCGGAGGTCGAGCAGCTCGGGACCCTGAGTTCGACTCTGCTGGCGCAGTTGGACAAGGGAATAGCAGCGGGGACCGGTCACGCCTGAGTGTCGGGGCCCAACAGGACGTCGGCGTCGAAGCAGGTATGTGTGCCGGTGTGGCACGCCGCGCCGACCTGATCGACGACCAGAAGCACGGTGTCACCGTCGCAGTCGAGTCGAACCTCGTGCACGTACTGCGTGTGACCCGACGTCTCGCCCTTGACCCAGTACTGCTGCCTGGACCGTGAGTAGTAAGTGCCCTTACGGGTGTCGAGGGTTCGAGCGAGTGCCTCGTCGTCCATCCACGCAACCATGAGTACCTGACCGGTGGATCTTTCCTGCACCACGGCGCTGAACAGCCCGGCCTCGTTGCGCTTGAGCCGCGCGGACAGCGTCGGGTCGAGTGTCATCGGAATCCTCTTCGCTATCGAACGACGATGTGCTCGGCGCGCATCGCATCCTTGACCTGGCCGATGGTGAGATCGCCGAAGTGGAAGACACTCGCGGCAAGAACGGCGTCCGCTCCGGCGTGCACAGCCGGCGAGAAGTGCTCGACACTACCGGCTCCACCGCTGGCGATCACCGGCACATGCACCGCAGACCGAACGGCGGCGATCATCGGTAGATCGAATCCGGCCTTCGTTCCGTCGGCGTCCATCGAATTGAGCAGGATCTCCCCGACGCCCAGTTCTGCACCGCGCACTGCCCATTCGACGGCGTCGATGCCGGTGCCGCGTTTACCGCCGTGTGTGGTGACCTCCCAGCCCGACGGGGTGTCCTGCTGCCCCTGAGGGTCGGTTCGGGCGTCGACCGAGAGCACGATGCACTGTGAGCCGAACCGTTCGCTGAGCTCGCGCAGCAACTCCGGTCGGGCGATCGCAGCGGTGTTGACGCTGACCTTGTCCGCACCGGCTCGCAACAGCCGATCCACATCGGCGACGGTGCGCACTCCCCCGCCGACGGTGAGCGGGATGAAGACCTGCTCGGCGGTGCGGCTGACGACGTCGAGCATCGTGCCCCTGTCCGAGGTCGACGCGGTGACGTCGAGGAAGGTCAGTTCGTCGGCTCCCTGCGCATCGTAGGCGGCCGCGAGCTCCACGGGATCGCCTGCGTCGCGGAGGTTTTCGAAGTTGACTCCCTTGACGACGCGTCCGGCGTCGACGTCGAGGCACGGAATCACTCTGACCGCGACGCTCATCGCACCGGTCCTTCCAGATAGTCGACGGGATCACCGAGTTCGGTGATCACCTTCAGCAATTCTTCGTGCACGCCCGGTCCGGCTGCCAGGACCGATGCAGAGTCGACGGTCCAGGGTTCACCCGCGAGGTCGGTGACGATTCCGCCTGCTGCGCGTACCAGCAGCGCACCGGCCGCGTTGTCCCAGGCACGGTGACCGAAGACGACTGCTCCGCCGAGTACTCCGCTGGCCGTGTAGGCCAGATCCACCCCGGTGGCACCGTGCATCCGCAGCCGCGAGGAATGCATCGACAACTCCTCGAGAATGCGGAATCGGAACCGACCAGGCAGCGATCCGCGGCTTGCGACGTTGAACGCGCCGAACCCGATCATGGACTCGCGCAACGATTTCGGCTCCAACGCCGGAAGGGCGACACCGTTGAGCAACAGTGGGCCGCCTGCCACAGCGGCGAAACGCTGATCCACCAGCGGCAGCCAGGTCAGCCCGAGGACCGGTTCGCCATCGTCGAGCAACGCCAACAACGTTCCGGCCGAGGGCAATCCCGACGAGTAGTTGAAGGTGCCGTCGATCGGGTCCAACACCCAGACGAGTCCCGAGTTCAGGTCCGGTCCGCCGAACTCCTCACCGTGAACGGCGATTCCGGTGGCCTCGTTCAGTTCCGCGGTGAGCCGCCGCTCGAGTTCCAGGTCCACCGCCGTGGCGAAGTCGTCGGGGCCCTTCTGCACGGCGCTCGGTGCGCCGACACCGGCGACGAACCGATCGTGGATGCCGTCGAGCAGACCACCGGCGATCTCGAGCAGGCGGGTCGGTTCCTCGGGAAGGGTCATTCCTGGGTTACCGAGACACCGCAGCGAGGGCGTCCGGGAGTGTGAAACGTCCGGCGTACAGGGCCTTTCCGACGATGGAACCCTCCACACCGCGGTCGACCAGTCCGGCGATAGCTTCCAGGTCTGCAATCGTGGACACGCCGCCCGATGCGATGACCGGCTTGTCGGTCTTGGCGCACACGTCGGCGAGCAGTTCCAGGTTGGGCCCGGTCAACGTGCCGTCCTTGGTGACGTCGGTGACGACGTAGCGCGAGCACCCGTCGCGCTCGAGCCGCTCGAGAACCTCCCACAGGTCGCCGCCGTCGCTCACCCAGCCGCGACCGCGCAACCGCGGTGCTCCGTCGACGATCAGCACGTCCAGACCGACGGCGACGCGATCGCCGAACTCGCCGATCGCGCGGGAGCACCACTGCGGGTCCTCGAGAGCTGCGGTGCCGAGATTGACTCGTGCGCAACCGGTCGCCAGCGCCGCGCGCAGCGACTCGTCGTCCCGAATTCCGCCCGACAGCTCCACCTTGACGTCGAGCTCGCCGACGACGGACGCCAGCAGCTCGCGGTTGGAGCCGCGTCCGAACGCAGCGTCGAGATCCACGAGATGGACCCACTCGGCACCGTCGTTCTGCCACGCGAGTGCGGCATCGCGAGGCGACCCGTACTTCGTTTCGCTTCCTGCTTCTCCTTGAACGAGACGGACAGCTTCGCCGCCTGCGACATCGACAGCAGGCAATAAGACCAGGCTCACGTGCGGTTATGCTACGGGCCGAGCGGGCGTGAACTCAAAACGGGTCGCCTGTGGTCCTACCGGAGTTCCTTGCGCGTCATGCGGGTGGACACCACACCCATCGCCGCGATCGCGCCGACCACACCGGCCAGCGCGATGACCAAGCCCACCCCGGCACTCGGCTGCAGCACGGCGATCAGTGCCGTCGCGAGGGCCAGCACGGCGACAGCCGCACCGAGGGCTCGAAAGGCCAAGCGTCCGAGTGAGAACTCGCGGTCGGTCACACCGATCGGACCCAGTTCTCCAGCAGCGCGGCCCCGGCGTCACCGGACTTCTCGGGGTGGAACTGGGTGGCCGAGAGCGCGCCGTTCTCGACAGCGGCGAGGAACCGGCCGCCGTGATCGGCCCAGGTGAGCAACGGGGCCGCGATGGTGTCGCTGGGTTCGAGCTCCCACTGCTGCGCGGCGTAGGAGTGGACGAAGTAGAACCGGGTCTCGGGATCGATGCCGTCGAAGAGCACGCTCTTCTCCGGTGCTTCGACGGTGTTCCACCCCATGTGGGGCAGCACCTCGGCCTGCAAACGCTCGACCGTGCCCGGCCACTCCCCGCACCCGTCCGCTTCGACACCGAACTCGACCCCGCGGTCGAAGAGGATCTGCATTCCGACACAGATGCCCAGGACGGGGCGTCCACCGGCCAGGCGTCGACCGATGATGCGCTCGCCCTTCACCGCCAGCAGACCTTCCATGCAGGCAGCGAACGCACCGACACCGGGAACGACCAGAGCTTCTGCATTCAGGGCCTCGTCGAAGTCCGAGGTCACGGTCACATCGGCACCGACCCGGGCGAGAGCCCGCTTCGCCGAGTGCAGATTGCCCGAGCCGTAATCGAGCAACACCACAGAAGTCATGCGGGAAGTCTATCGGGGCGTGGTCTGGCGACGAGCGCCACCGCCGCGACGACGACCACCGTGGCAGCGGCTGCGGTGAATCCCGCGGTGTAACCCACACTCGTCGCCAGGACACCGAGGGCGAGTGCGCCCGCCCCGGTACCCGCGTCGAAGCTGATGTTCCAGACGGCGCTCGCGCTGCTGTAGCGGGCGGGACCGGCTGCGTCGAACGCCATCACGAGACTGTCGTTCTGGCATGCGCCGTACCCGATTCCGAACAGAACGGCTGCGACGAAGAACAGCGCCGCCGGCATACCGCCGAGCGCGGCGATCGCGAACAGAGCGATTCCGACCGCCGCCGACACCAGCGCCGGAAACACCGAACGCCCGATTCCGATTCGGTCCGCCACCGACCCCGCGGCGTAGCGCCCGACGAGCATAGAGGCACTGACAACGGCCAGTGCCAGTCCGATCATCGCGGCCCGATTCGATTCGGCGATCGGCAACAGACTGGTGATTCCCCCGTAGGCCGCGGACACCGAAGCCACGACGAGACACGGCACCAGGAACTGCCGAACGTCGAGACGAACTCGCTCGATCCTGGGCGGCTGCGGGGCGGGCCGGGTGGGAGGCAACAGCGCCACGCCGATCAGGCCTGCTGCAGGCACCAGAGCGCCGAGCACGAACACGGCCGTCGGACTCGCCGCGAAAATCACCAGACCCAGTGGCAGCGTCACCATCTGAGCCAAGGCGACAGCGATCCCCTGCGCGCCCGTGGCCCGGCCGAGCAGCGCTGTCGGCGCGAGCTCGGCGACGATGGCGGCACCGGCGACCGTCAACATCCCGAACCCGGTACCCCGCAGCGCGGACACCGCCAGCGCCGGTGCGGCCTCGACGGAGACGATGAACAGCAGCGCGGGCAACCCGAGGAGCAGACACCCGGCGGCCAGAACCGCGCGGTGGCCGACTCGCATCAGCATGCTCGGCACGAACAGCTGCGTGATCACCGTGGTGGCCATGAAGATCGCGGTGCTGGCCGCAGCCACCGCGTCCGATGCCCCCGACTGGGACACCGCGAGGGGAACCACCGGGAGCAGCAATCCCCAGCCGCCGAACGAGGCCGCACCCATGGCCATCGCGGCCGGAAGACCACGGATGGAGCTCAGGCCGCTCAACGCACGAGCGCCGATCGACCGGTCACAGACTTCCCTTGGTAGACAGCACACCGGTCACGCGAGGGTCGTACTCGGTGGCCTGACGCAGTGCCCGAGCCACGGCCTTGAACTCGGCTTCGGTGATGTGATGCTGATCGCGACCGTAGATCACCCGAACGTGCAGTGCGATGCGGGCGTTCGAGGCCAGCGTCTCGAACACGTGCTTGTTGATCACCGTGGAGTACGGAACACCGGGGTAGCCGCCGATCACCGAGTGCACCATGTAGTCCGGCTCGCCGGTGTGTACGCAGTACGGACGACCGGACACGTCGACGGCCGCGTGCACGAGCGTTTCGTCCATCGGAATGAACGAGTCACCGAACCGAGTGATGCCCGCCTTGTCGCCGAGGGCCTGACCGAGGGCCTGGCCGAGCACGATCGCAGTGTCCTCGACGGTGTGGTGCGCCTCGATCTCGATGTCGCCCTTCGCGCGCACCGTCAGGTCGAAACGAGCATGGGTGCCGAGCGCGGTGAGCATGTGGTCGTAGAACGGAACGCCGGTGGAGATGTCGACGATGCCGGTGCCGTCGAGGTTCAGCTCGACCGAGATGTCGGATTCCTTCGTGGTGCGCTCGATCTTGGCGATGCGGGGAGCGGGTGTGGTCACTTCGGTGCCTCTGCTGTTTCGGTCGATGCGAGTGCTGCGCTGACGGTGAGGAATCGGTCGTTCTCGTGCGCCAGTCCGATGGTGACGCGAAGATATCCGGGAATTCCGACGTCCCGGATGAGCACGCCTTCGTCCAGGTACCGCTGCCAGGTCGCGGCCGCATCGGAGAACCGACCGAAGAGCAGGAAGTTGGCGTCGGACGGCACCACGTCGTACCCCTGGCGGCCGAGAGCCGCTGCCACCCGATCTCGTTCGGCGGAGAGTTCGGCCACGCTCCCGAGGGTGTCCGAGGCATGCCGCAGCGCCGCTCGCGCAGCTGCCTGCGTGACGACCGACAGGTGATACGGCAAGCGCACCAACAACATTGCGTCGACCACGGCCGGGGCAGCCACCAGATATCCCAGCCGACCGCCGGCGAACGCGAACGCCTTGCTCATCGTTCGGCTGACCACGATCTTGCTGGGGTAGCTCTCGATCAAGCCGATCGCGCTCGGCGCAGAGGAGAATTCCGCGTAGGCCTCGTCGACCACCACGATTCCCGGTGCCGCGTCGAGGATTCGGCGCAGATCAGCCTCGTCGATGCTGTGGCCCGTCGGATTGTTGGGGCTGGTGACGAACACGACATCGGGTCGACGTTCTTCGATCGCCTGCACTGCGTAGTCGACGTCGAGAGAGAAATCTGCCCGACGCTTCGCCGGAATCCATTCGGTCTGCGTCCCGGAGGAGATGATCGGGTGCATCGAGTACGACGGTACGAAGCCCAGCGCGGTGCGATCCGGTCCCCCGAATGCCTGCAGCAACTGCTGCAGAATCTCGTTGGAGCCGTTGGCCGCCCACACATTTGCCGCGTCGACCGCGAAGCCGGTCTGCTCGGTGAGATAGCGGGCGAGGTCTGCCCGTAATTCGTCGGCATCGCGATCCGGGTAGCGGTGCAACTGCCCGGCGGCGAGCCGAACGGAGTCCGCCACATCGTCGATCAAGGCCTGCGTCGGCGGGTGCGGATTTTCGTTGGTGTTCAACTGAACCGGCACGGTCAGCTGCGGCGCACCGTACGGCG
This sequence comes from Rhodococcus sp. IEGM 1370, assembly GCF_033142325.1. NCBI lineage: Bacteria > Bacillati > Actinomycetota > Actinomycetes > Mycobacteriales > Nocardiaceae > Rhodococcus > Rhodococcus sp. IEGM 1370. The sequence continues at coordinate 84,650 of NZ_JAWLRY010000003.1, forward strand.
ACTTGCCGATCAGTGCCTCACGCAGTGGGAGGTCGTCCAGCGAGACCGCTTGTCCCAGAGCATCGGTCATGACGGATCACCGGTACGCAACCCTTCGAACCGCAGCCGCACCGCTTCTCCGTGAGCCGGCAGATCCTCGGCGTTCGCCAGCGCAATGACGTGTGCTGCAACATCTTTCAGCGCGGATTCGCTGTAGTCCACCACGTGGATTCCGCGCAGGAACGTCTGCACACTGAGGCCGGACGAGTGGCGCGCGCATCCCGCCGTCGGCAGGACGTGATTGGAGCCGGCGCAGTAGTCGCCGAGGCTCACCGGAGACCACGCACCGACGAACACGGCACCGGCGCTGCGCACCCGGGCTGCGACGTCGGACGCGTCCTTCGTCTGGATCTCGAGGTGCTCGGCGGCGTAGGCGTTGACCACGGCCAATCCCTGCGTGACGTCGTCGACCAGCACGATGCCGGACTGGCTTCCGTTCAGTGCGGTGGCCACGCGTTCTGCATGCCGGGTGGACGCCATCTGTGCGTTGACGGCCTCGTCCACGGCATCGGCCAGTTCGATACTGTCGGTGACCAACACGCTGGCCGCCATGACGTCGTGTTCGGCCTGGCTGATGAGGTCCGCTGCCACGTGAATCGGGTCCGCGGTGGCGTCGGCGAGAATCGCGATCTCGGTCGGCCCTGCCTCGGAGTCGATTCCGACGAGCGAGCGACACAGTCGCTTGGCGGCCGTGACGTAGATGTTGCCCGGACCGGTGATCAGATCGACCGGTGCCAACTCGCCGCCGTCGGTGTCGACGCCGCCGTAGGTGAGCAGCGCGACACCCTGTCCACCGCCGACGGCCCAGACCTCGTCGACGCCGAGCAGCTGCGCCGCAGCCAGGATCGTCGGGTGCGGCAGGCCGCCGAAGTTCTTCTGCGGCGGCGATGCCACCACCAATGAGCCGACGCCTGCGATCTGCGCGGGCACCACGTTCATCACGACCGACGACGGATACACGGCGTTGCCGCCGGGCACGTACAGGCCGACGCGATCGACGGGGATCCAGCGTTCGGTCACGGTGCCGCCGGGTACCACCTGGGTGGTGTGGTCGGTTCGACGCTGATCCGAGTGCACCAGTCGGGTTCGTTCGATCGCGACCTCGAGGGCAGCGCGAACATCGGAATCGAGCTCGGCGAGGGCCTTGACCAGTTCTTCCTGCGGGACGCGAATGCGATCCGGCCGGACGCCGTCGAACTTCTCACTGAACTCGAGCGCAGCCTCGGTGCCGCGTTCGCGGACGGCATCGACGACGGGGCGAACCTGATGCAGCACCGAATCGACATCCACTCCGCCTCGAGGAAGTGCGCCGCGTAGTTCGGCGGTGGATGGAGTTCGTCCGCGTAGATCGACGCGGGCGAGCTCGATGCGGGCAGGCATAGTGGGCCCCTTCGTGAAGTCGGTTCGGTGCCGGGGTTCGGTCGAAGCCGGGGTTCGGTCGTAACAGTGTGGTTCGAACACCCAGGATAGTTCCACCGAATTCCGCTCAGCCCCGCACGTCCCACAGATGATGGATGGGGTCGTGAATGTAGTAGGCGGCCAGTGATTCGACCGAGAAGTTCGATCCGTCGCTGCGCCGACCGGTCCGATGCCGATTCTCGGGCGGAACAGCGGCGAAATCGTCGGCGAGGGCGCGCGCGGCGTCACCGAGTTCCGACGCCACTGTCGCGGGATCCTGGGAGTTGTAGTCGTCCGCCAGCGCAGTGGCGTCCTGGTCCCAGTTCGCGAACTCGGGATCGTCCTCGGTCAGCACCAGCGCCAGCCGGGTACGGAAGATCCGGTGCGCGTCACGTACGTGCGCGGCGTACTCGAGGGCGGACCACGTCGAGTCGTCGGGGCGCAGAGCAACGTCTTTGCGCCGCAGAACCGCTTCCCAACGCTCGACGTCGGCGCGAATAAGGTCCGGGATGTCGTCGTATACGACGGCACTGGAGTCGAACCCGCAGTCCGGGCAGGCTCGTTCGAGTACCCAGGTCCAGTTCTTGGTGTCGGGATCGACCGGCATGCCGGTCAGAATAGATGCAGGTCAGGCGTAGCGGGCGGCCAGGTTGCGCAGCGTGCTCTTGATGCCCTGCGCGTTCTTCTGCGGCATCTTGAACAGTTCCAGCATCTTCGGGGACTTCGCTGTTCCGTACTTGAAGCTCTCGGTGACCGTCGTCAGTCCCGGCTGCTTCTCCTCGAACTCCCAGCGCCAGCTGTGCCCCAGCGGATGCTGCCACTCGACGACCTTGTGCTTGTCTGCGTCGACGAACTCGGTGACGGTGCTGGTGATCTTGTACGGCACGCCGTACTGCTTCATGCCGACCGAGAATTTGGCACCGCTACTGAGACGATCGGGGCCTTTGACGGTGTCCTTGACGGTGCCGGACCCGTCGAGTTCGCCATGGCGGCGCGGATCGGCCACGATCGCGAACAATTCGGCCGCAGGCGCTCGAACCTCGGTCTGCTTGGAAACTTGCTGCGGTCCTGTGTCGATGGATCTGATGTCTGCCATTCGGGAGGTCTACCCCGTCGCGCTGCGTTCGACACCCGCGGCCGGGCGGAATCGGAGTTGACGGGCGTAGTTCAATGAACGCATGTCCTGGTCAGTGTGGCTCGCATTCCTCGGCGCGAGCATCGTCATCAGTCTCTCCCCCGGTGCCGGTGCCATCGCGTCGATGTCCACCGGGCTTCGCTACGGCCTACGCCGCGGATACTGGAACATCTTCGGGTTGCAGATCGGGTTGCTCCTGCAGATCGGCATCGTCGCCGTCGGGCTCGGAGCTGTTCTGGCGAACTCCGCGCTGGCCTTCACCGCCATCAAATGGTTCGGCGTCGCCTACCTGGTCTATCTGGGCATTCGGCAATGGCGTGCGGCCCCCACCGACGTCGCCGACGCTCCAGCGGTGGCCGACCGCGGAACGACGATGCTCGCCCGAGGATTCCTCGTCAACGCGAGCAACCCGAAGGCGGTCGTCTTCATGGTCGCAGTGCTCCCCCAGTTCCTCGACCCGGCTCGGCCCCTACTGGCCCAGTACCTGGCGATCGCGGCCACGATGGTGGCAGTCGACATGCTGGTGATGACCGGATACACATCCCTGGCATCTCGGGTGCTGCGGCTGATGAAATCGCAGCGCCAGCAGAAAACGATGAATCGCACGTTCGCCGGGATGTTCTTCGCCGCTGCGACGTTTCTCGCGACCGTCCGGCGCGTGACTCCGTGAGGAAATACCGCGTGATCATGAAGAACGCACTCGGCGGCGACCCGATCCCACTGGGACTGTTCGACACACTCCTCGAGGCCAACACGTGGATCCAGGACGTCGGCAAGCGAGACGAGCACGAACTGGGCACTTACACAGTGGAAGTGGAAGCAGCGGAGTGAGTCGGCGGTGTCCGTGTTCGAGCGGTGACACGTTCGACGCATGCTGCGAGCCGTATCTGCTCGGAGTAGCGAACGCACCGACGGCGGAGACACTGATGCGTTCGCGATTCACCGCGTTCGCCGTCGCAGACGTGGACTACCTCCGCAGATCGTGGCATTCCGACACCGCACCGTCCGAGCTGGAATTGGACCCCGATCAGCGGTGGTATCGACTCGACATTCTGGCAACCGACGCCGGTGGATTGTTCGACGACGCAGGAACCGTCGAATTCCGAGCTCGGTACAAGCATCCCGATGGGGCGGGCTCGATGACCGAGGTGAGCCGCTTCGTTCGAGTGGACGGCCGCTGGCGTTACCTCGACGGGGTGGTCTCCCGCTAGAGGTTGCGGAGCTTTGTCGGCCGATTACCGGCGGTACGACGTGCTTCTTGCTTCTCCTTGATGCGTTCGGCATCCTTGCGCACCTGAATCTGGGTGCGACGCTCCCGGACGAGCCACTGCGGCGGGCTGGCAACGAGCTCATCGATGGCATCACTGGTCAACGCTTCGGTGACACCGCCGCGGGCCAGTCCTGCGATGGACACGCCGAGCTTCTTCGCGATGACGTCGCGCGGGAAGGGTCCGTTGGTCTGCAAGTCGGTCAACCACTGAGGCGGATCGCTGCGCAACGCGTCCAGTTCGGACCTGCTGACCATCGAACTCTGGAATTCTTCGGGTGCTGCGGGAAGATAGATGCCGAGCTTGTTCGCCGCGGTCAATGGCTTCATGGTCTGCTGCTTGTTCTCCGGGCTCACCGGAACAGCTTATCCGGCCATGAGCGCTCTCGACGCCACGGTCGCTCGCGGCCCGCGTCGTCCCATAGGGTCGACACCGTGAACATCGATGTGCAGACACTGCGCTGGTATGCGGCCGTGGCGCAGCAACTGCATTTCGCGCGCGCTGCTCAGTCGCTGGGAATTTCGCGAATCCGATTGAGCAAGACGGTCGTGGAACTGGAGGAGCAGCTCGGCGTCGACCTGTTCGTACCGGGTGCCTCGCCCACCGAGCTCACCGCGGACGGCCGCGATCTACTGGAGCGGGCGCTGGCGGCGATCGCCGAGGACGACCGGCTGTCGGAACTCGCGCAGGTTGCTGCAGCCGAGCCGACGACCTTCACCATCGGGTACGCCGAGGGGGTCACGCTCACCAAGTGGACACGCATCTGGGCCGATCGGTTCCCCGATGTCACTCTCTCCGTGGTGGCGACAACCCCGGAGACACAGGTGGCGGCCTTGCACGACGGCACGGTCGATGTGAGCTTCGTTCGTCCGCCGATCGATCGCGAAGGCCTCAACGCGATCGGTCTCTATCAAGAGGTGCAGGTCGTGGTGGTACCGAAGGACCACGCAGTCGCCGCATTCGATTCGGTCACCGCCACCGACCTCGCCGACGAACATCTGCTCGCCGACCCCGCGACGGTGCCCGAATGGGCAGCTGTGGCAACCGAACTCGTGACCGGCAATCGCCCGGAACTTCCGCCGATGAATTCCGCCGCGGAGACGTTCGAGTACGTGGCCGCCGGGTTGGGGGTGGCGATCGTGCCGCACTCGGTGGCGCGTTTCAACGCCCGTAAGGACCTCGTCTACCGCCCGGTGACCGACGTCGAGCAGTCGCAGATCGCACTGGCCTGGGTCGCCGAACGCGAGGACGACCGCATCGAGGAATTCATCGGCATCGTCCGAGGCCGCTCGACCCGCAGCTCACGAGGCGCATCCGACGAGGCACCGGTCAAGAAGAAGAAAGCGCACCCCTCCAAACCTGCTCGCCCCGTTGCCAAGACGAAAACGAACGCCCGACGCAGCGGGAAGCGTCGCTGAGTCTGCACTGTTGCGCCGCTCCCGAATCGTGACAAACGTGTGTTCGAAAGTTTGTCGGTGGGTCGCGGTAGATTTCGTTCATGCTTTCGGGGGACGGCGGATCAGGGGTGGACGGCATCGATGTGGTGCCGCCTGCCCCTGACGTGTCCGATCCCGACTTGTCGGCATTCGTGGAGCGGGTCGAGTCCGCGGTCGCGGAGTTGGCGCGGCAGGCGTCGGTGTCGTGGACGAACGCCGACCGGCGTGCGGTGATCCAACGCATGGAGACGGTGACCCGATCCTTGTCGGCCTACTCGTACACCTGGCTCAACGAGCTGATCGCGCAGCACGGCCTCGACGTGTATCCGGGCTCGGTCCCGTCCTCGGTGGCGTGGATGCTGCGGATCACGCCTCGAGCAGCAGGAGCACGAGTCCGTCTGGCTGCACAATTGGGTGATCGAACGTCGTTGTCCGGAGGAGTACTGGCCCCGTTGCTACCGCGAACTGCCGAAGCATTACGGGCCGGGTTGCTCGACGCCAAGCACGTGCAGATGATCCGCGAATTCTTCCGCCATCTGCCCTCGAGTGTCGATCCGCAGACCCGCGATCTCGCCGAACAACAGTTGGTGGAACAGGCAGTGAAATTGCGGCCGGACGATTTCGCGCCGGTGGTGGCGTGCCTGGACGCGATGCTGAACCCGGACGGCGACCACGACGATGATGATGACGATGACGACGGAAACCCGCCGAAGCCACGGAAGCGGAGGGATGCGTTCTTCTACCTCGGCGAGCAAGGGGTCGACGGGATGTCGGAAGGAAAATTCTGCGTCGACCCCGAACTGAGGGCCTACCTCGAGGCCCTGTTCTCCAAAGCCGCGAAACCGGGAGTGAACAACCCCGCAGACCCGACATCGATCGTCCACGACGAGACCGAAGGGGACGGCAGTGCCACTGCGCCGCAGCCCGAGTCGACGTCCAATGATGCACGGTTGTGGGACAACACCGGCTGTGACGGTGAGGGCGAATGCGGCGAGGGTGCCGACTGTGGTTGCGGCACTGAGTCAGGTGACACGCCTGACACCGGCGACGACGACAGCGACACTGGTGTCGACGATCCTGCCGCGGACAAGACAGCAACGCGGGACGCGGCCGCCGCACGCGATCTCCGCACCCAGAACGAACGTCGTCACGACGCCCTGAAACTGGCGCTCCGGCAGGTACTGGCATCCGGAACCCTCGGCACCCACCGAGGCCTGCCCGTCACCGCGATCGTCACCATGAGCCTGAAAGATCTGGAAGCCGGCTGCGGCTACGCGAAGACCGCTACCGGATCACGAGTGTCGATCCGCGACGCGATCCGCATGGCCTCCCACGCCCACCACTACCTGACGATCTTCGACGACGACGGCAGAGCCCTCTATCTGGGTCGATCGAAACGCATCGCCTCCGCAGACCAACGCATCGTGCTCATCGCCCGAGACCGCGGCTGCAGCTTCCCCTCCTGCACCCGCCCCGCAACCTGGTGCCAAGCCCACCACCTCACCGACTGGATCGACGGTGGCAACACCGACATCGACGGATTGACCTTCGGCTGCGACATGCACCACGCACTCGTCGGCACCGGACCAGGAAAGTGGTCGACCACCAAAACCACAGCAGCACATCGCTACCCAGGCCGGACCCTGTGGCACCCACCAGCCGGGATGGACCCACGCAGGCGTGGGCTGATCAATCACGCACACCACCCCGAAGAGGTGCTGTACCCGCCGGACCAGCATGACGACACCGGCGACGAGGAACCACGACAACCCGCCTGACGACCCACACCAGTCTCAGGGCACAGCCCTGCCTGCACCCGCGCTGACGTGCCTCAGCGAACCGGGTGGCGCTTCCGATTGTGAATCAGAACAGCTACTCCGAGTCCCACCGACATCAACAGAAGCGGTGCGGCGATGACGAGGGAAGCGTCGATCGCCACGAACAGAATGAGCAGCAACGCTGCTGCCAGGAAATACACGGCGGCGAAACGTGGAGTCCACAGGACGGAGTCCATTCCACACCTCCTTGCGCGTACGAACTACTTGTCGTTACCGAAGGTAACTGAAGAGAGCCGAGTGCACTAGAGGCCAAGGCCCCGCAGTCGGTCGATCTCACGACGATCGCGCTTGGTGGGCCTGCCTGCCCCTCGATCACGCCTTGGTACGGAAGCCAGAACTTCCTTCGGTGGTGGCGGCGGACTGCGATCGATCAAGCACTCGGGAACGACCGCTGCGCCGACGCGTTTGCTGATGGCCCGCACCACGACGACGATCTTCTCGAGCCCGTCGGCTCGAAGCCTGATCTCGTCGTCGGGGCCGATGCGATGCCCTGGCTTGGCGGGTGTTCCGTTGACGCGAACGTGCCCGCCGCGGCAGGCAGCAGCAGCGGCAGACCGCGTCTTGAACAACCGGACCGCCCAGATCCAACTGTCGAGGCGGACACTCTGAACTTCCATCTTCGAACGAATTCCTCACATCGCGAGGCTCGACTACATGTCCAGGCCGAGATCGAGCACTGTCACCGAGTGTGTCAGACCGCCGACAGCAAGAAAGTCGACCCCCGTGCGCGCATAGTCGCGTGCCACGTCGACGGTCAGGCCACCCGAGGATTCCAGCTTCGTCTGCGGCGCGAACTTGTCTCGGCGCTGCACGGCCATTTGCGTCTGCCACAGCGCGAAGTTGTCCAGCAGAACGAGTTCCACGTTCTCCGCCAGCACCTGGTCGAGTTGCTCGAGGCTGTCGACCTCGACCTCGCACGCGATGTCGGGAGCCGCAGCCCGCACCGCGTTCAGAGCGGCGACGACCGAACCGGCCGCTGCCACGTGATTGTCCTTGATCAGCGCGGCATCGCCCAGACCCATCCGGTGATTGACGCCACCACCTGCGCGTACTGCGTACTTCTGCAGCGAACGCAACCCCGGCAACGTCTTTCGACTGTCCCGGATCTTGCACTCGGTGTCTGCGACCTCGGCGACCCAGCCGGCCGTCGCGGTGGCGATTCCAGAGAGATGGCAGACGATGTTGAGCATCGTGCGTTCGGCAGTGAGCAGACCCCGCGTCGGCGCCTCGACCGTCAGAACGGCCTGTCCCGGTTCGACCTCGGATCCGTCCTCGATGCGATGCACGACGGAGTATCCGTCAGCTCTGATCACCTCGTCGAGAACCAGGAGGCCGACATCGATCCCGGCGATCGTGCCGAACTGGCGCGAGACCACCGACGCCGTGGCGACGGCATCCTCGGACACCGTTGCCAGCGTGGTGATGTCGGGCCCGTACCGCAGGTCCTCGTCGAGCGCGGTCCGAATCAGTGCGAGTACCTCGGCGCGATCGACGCCCGGGTTCACCTCGTTCGCGGTGTCGGTCATGTCAGCGTGCTCCCGTCATCACGTCGTCGTTCACGATCGCCAACCGTCCGTCGAGATCTCGTTCGACGAACAGGCTTCGGCGTTGCGCAGGCGCGCTCTCCGGATGATCGCGTCGGGTATGGCACCCTCGGCTCTCACGGCGCTCGGCCGCGGCCATCACGATCACCTCCGCCGCAGCGGTCAACGCTGCGTCCTCGACGGCGCGCGCATCCACCGGCGGTTCCGATACCACGCCGTGCGCCAGAACGCGTTGCGCTGCAACAACACCCGCTGCATCTCGTACCACGCCGACCTCGGCGGTCATGGTTCGCTGCAGTACCGCGCGGCCGATACGGGAATACGTGGGCATTGCGACATCGGAAATGCTGCCGCGTCGGCCGACCCGTTCGGCAGCCACGTAGGCCGCACGCTCACCGACGACGAGACCCTCGAGCAGACTGTTCGACGCCAACCTGTTGGCACCGTGCAAGCCGGTGCGCGCCACTTCACCTGCGGCAAGCAAGCCGGGAACCGAGGTGCGCCCGGATGTATCCGTCGCCACGCCCCCGCAGGAGTAATGCGCTGCAGGTGCCACCGGAATCAGGTCTTTCGCCGGATCGATGCCGGCCTGTAGGCATGAGGCGGTCACGGTCGGGAACCGTTCGTGGACGCGTTCCACCGTGCGGGCATCCAGTAACACGTGGTCGTCACCGCGTTCGTGCAGCAGCTCGGCGATGGTGCGGGACACCACGTCGCGTGGCGCGAGGTCGCCGAGTGGATGCACTCCCGCCATGAAGGCACGGCCGGTGACATCGACCAGGCGGGCTCCCTCGCCCCGCACTGCCTCGCTGATCAACGGGCGACGGCCCGTCGACCCCGCGGCGAACAGCACCGTCGGATGGAACTGCACGAATTCCAGATCCGCGATCCGAGCACCGGCGTCGAGGGCGAGTGCGATGCCGTCGGCCGTCGCGCCGGACGGGTTGGTGCTGCACGAGAAGAGTTGTCCCAGTCCGCCGGTGGCGAGCAGCACCGTCGGGCAATGAACGACGCCGACACCGCGAGGCCCGCGCACGAGCAGACCGACCACCTCGCCGTGGGTGGTCAGTACCCGCAGCGCGGTGGTGTCGAACTGCACCGTGGGCACGGACGCGTCCAACGTGCACTGCACCTCTGCCCCGGTGGCGTCTCCCCCGGCATGAACGATGCGACGGACGCTGTGGCCACCCTCGCGGGTCCGCGCAACGGTGCCGTCGGCCGCCAGGTCGAACTGTGCGCCCGCAGCTTCGAGCGAGGTGATCGCCGCCCGTCCGCCGGAGACGATCGAACGCACCGCGTCCTCGTCGCACAGGCCGGCGCCGGCGACACAGATGTCGGCCACATGCGATTCGATCGAATCCTCGAGTTCGGGGCCGACGACCGCGATCCCACCCTGGGCGTACTGCGTTGCGGTGGCGGTGGAACTCCCCTTGCTGACGGTCAGCACCCGCAGGCCGCGAGCTGCCGCCGTGCGAGCCGCGGTGAGTCCGGCAATCCCACCGCCGACCACGACGAGATCGGCCGCGGTTTCCCACGCGACCGATGGATTCACTCGCCGCCGCCAGGGGTGCCGATCTCGATCATCCGCTGCACCGACTTGCTCGCGATGTTCGCGGTCTCGAGGTCGACGTGCACCTCGTCGCGCCCCTCGACGAGGCAGCGCAGCAGAGCAGCAGGGGTGATCATCTTCATGTAGCCGCACGATGCGCGGTCGTTGACGGCGAGAAAGTCGACGTCGGGTGCCGCCATCCGCAGCTGATGCAGCATGCCGATCTCGGTGGCGACCAGAACCTGCTTGGACGCGGTGGTGCGGGCAGCGTCGAGCATGCCGCCGGTGGAGAGGATCTTGACCTTGTCGGCGGGTACGAATCCCTCGCCTGCGAGGTACAGAGCCGATGTGGCGCAGCCGCATTCGGGGTGCACGTACAGCTCGGCATCGGGGTGGGTGCGAGACTTCTCGGCCAACTCGTCGCCGTTGATACCGGCGTGCACATGGCATTCTCCGGCCCAGATGTGCAGGTTCTCGCGCCCGGTCACGCGCTTGACGTGCGCGCCGAGGAACTGATCGGGCAGGAACAGGATGTCGCGGCCCGGATCGATCGACTCGACGACCTCGACGGCGTTCGAGGAGGTGCAGCAGATGTCGGTCAGTGCTTTGATCTCGGCGGTGGTGTTGACGTACGAGACGACGACGGCGTCGGGAAAATCGGCCTTCCATTCGCGGAGCTGGTCTGCGGTAATGGAATCGGCCAGTGAGCAGCCGGCGCGCTGGTCCGGGATGAGGATCGTTTTCTGCGGGCTCAGGATCTTGGCGGTTTCGGCCATGAAATGAACTCCGCAGAACACGATCGTGTCCTCGGGCACCTCGGCGGCCATCCGCGAGAGCGCGAGCGAGTCGCCGACATGGTCGGCAACGTCCTGAATCGCGGGCAGCTGGTAGTTGTGCGCGAGCAGCGTCGCGCCGCGCAGATCGGCGAGCCGTCGAACCTCTGCCGCCCACTCGGGAGTTGCCTCCACTCCCCCGTAACCACCTGCTCCGTCGACGATGTCGCGAACTCCGGCGAATGCCGAGTCCAGGATGTTCACCCGGGTAGCGCTGCTGGTCATGACGGTTCTCCTTCACCGATCATCCGGTCGTCGGTGACCGAATTTCCTCCGAGGGAGTTTTCGACCTATGATCGAAAACGTGACCTATCGTAGCACCGTCCACGAAGTACTCATTGCGGTGTTCCAAGTTCGAGCCTTTTCCGACCCCGACGCCCCGGAACTGGCGGTGCTGCTGTGGCAGCGCGCCCTCGACCCCGAGGCCGACACCTGGTCGCTGCCCGGTGGCACGCTGCGCGACGACGAGAACCTCGCCGCGTCCGCGCGCCGTCAGCTCGCCGAGAAGGTAGACGTGCGCTCGGTGGCGCACCTCGAGCAGCTGTCGGTCTTCAGCGAACCCGAACGCGTACCGGGAGACCGGCGGATCGCGTCGACCTTCCTGGGCCTGGTACCGATCTCGGCCGAGCCGACACTCCCCTCGGACACCGCATGGCACCCGGTTTCGGCACTGCCCGACATGTCGTTCGATCACGGAACCGTCGTCGCGCACGCGAGACATCGACTGGTCGCGAAACTCTCGTACACCAACATCGGATTCGCACTGGCTCCGGTCGATTTCGCGATCTCGTCGCTGCGCGAGATCTACGGTGCCGCACTCGGATATCAGGTCGATGCCACCAACCTGCAGCGGGTGCTGAGCCGGCGCGGTGTCATCGAACCCACCGGACGGCGCGCGCCGTCGGGCAAGGCCGGTGGCAGACCGCCCGCACTGTTCCGCTTTGCCGACAACAGTATTCGAGTCACGGACGAGTTCGCCGCATTGCGACCGCCCCAGGCGTGAACGGCTGCTGTCAGTCGGCTCGATTCGAGTCGAACGACGGTGGCGGCGGGAAGAACTCGACATCGAGGTCGTCCGGATCGGGATCGGTGTGTTGCAGATTGTCGTTGGGATTCATCGCCGCCAGAAGCATGATCACCAGCGAAGCCATCAGTGCCTGAACGATCAGCACCTGCGGAGTCTCGATACTGGGCGCAACGGTGACGATCGACCCGACCGCCGGGTCGGTGACCTTCGGAAACCGAAGAGCAGCAATCCCGTTGCCCACCAGGATCGCAGCGACCGAGCCGGCGAGTGCGCCGACGAAAACGGCACCGAACAGCCGTGGACCCCGCTCGGACCTCCACAGCCACCACCCGATCGGGAGAACGAGACCGAGGGCCAAGGAAAGGAACGAGAACATCGCGAGGCCGTCGAAGCTGTGCAGACTCTCCCCGGTCAGGGCCGCCCCGCGATCCTGCGCCACCACGAGCAACTGCTGCGCCGGTGCCAGGAATCCCCACAGCATCCCGCCCAGAGCCGACACTGCCACCGAGATTCCGACAACCACCGACAACACCCGAACGGTGCTGCTCCGCGGCGGCACTTCGAGAACGTCCGACGTGACCACCTAGCGCCTACCCGTCGCGGCCGAATCGACGAGGCCGTGACGCGAGCACAGCGACGTCCACCCGTCGGGGACGATCTGCACCACCATGCGGCGACCGCATTCTGCGCAGAACCGCGGCGGCTCCAAACCGAGCCGGACGGCGACCGACAACGAACCCGCACCCACCTCGGATCCGGCGTCGACAGGCCGACCGGTGTACGGGTCGTAGTGGGTCTCGCTCGTCATTCGACCCACCCTAATACGCCCATCAGATCGTCGAGTTCAGCGCTTTGATCGGCATCTGCAGCTCGCCGAGAAGATCGAGATCCTGCTCCGCTGGGCGGCCGAGTGTCGTCAGGTAGTTGCCGACGATGACGGCATTGATCCCGCCGAGAATCCCCTGCTTGGCACCGAGGTCGCCGAGGGTGATCTCGCGTCCGCCTGCAAATCGCAGAATCGTGCGTGGCAGAGCGAGACGAAACGCGGCGACGGCGCGCAGAGCATCGGATGCCGGCAGCACATCGAGATCTCCGAACGGCGTTCCGGGCCTCGGGTTGAGGAAGTTCAGGGGCACCTCGTCGGGTTCGAGAGCAGTGAGATCAGCGGCGAACTCGGCCCGCTGCGCGAGCGTCTCCCCCATGCCGAGAATTCCGCCGCAGCACACCTCCATGCCCGCCTCCCGCACCATGCGCAGGGTATTCCACCGCTCCTCCCAGGTGTGGGTGGTCACCACGTTCGGGAAATACGAGCGAGAGGTCTCGAGATTGTGGTTGTACCGATGCACGCCCATCGCCGCGAGCTGATCGACCTGATCCTGGTCGAGCATGCCGAGCGAGCACGCGATATCGATCTCGACCTCGTTCCGGATGGCTTCGATACCGGCGGCGACCTGCGCGAGCAGCCGAGCGTCGGGGCCGCGTACCGCCGCGACGATGCAGAATTCCGTTGCTCCGGTCTTCGCGGTCTGCTTCGCAGCTTCCACCAGCGACGGAATGTCGAGCCACGCAGCACGAACCGGGGAAGCGAAAAGACCGGATTGCGAACAGAAGTGACAGTCCTCGGGACACCCACCGGTCTTGAGGCTGATGATTCCTTCCACCTCGACCTCGGGCCCGCACCACTTCATCCGCACCTCGTGGGCCAACAGCATCGTCTCCTCGAGACGGTCGTCGCCGAGCTCGAGAACCTCGAGAACCTGAGATCGATCGAGCGCGATGCCGTCGCCGAGCACCTGAGTACGCGCCGTGCGCAAAATGTCCATTCCTGGTCCCCTCGTAGTCGAACGGCATCACTATTGAACACCGTTCAAGTTGAACGGTGTTCACGTTAGGCGCCGGGCTCGGCTACTGTCAAAGCGAAGATGCGTCGAACGACTTGGGGGCAGCAGTGCAACTGAACAGGCAGGACGTCCTGGACGGCGCGATCGCCATTCTCGACGAGTACGGCCTGGCAGACCTGACGATGCGGCGACTCGCTACGTCGCTGCACGTACAACCCGGCGCGCTGTACTGGCACTTCCCCAACAAACAGACGCTGCTCGGTGCCATCGCCGATCACATACTCTCCGGTGCCGATGCGCCGTCCACCGAAGATTCGTGGGACGCACAGATCGGGCAGATCGCCCACCGACTGCGCGACGCCCTACTTTCCCGACGCGACGGTGCCGAATTGGTGGCCGCGACGTACGCGTCGAGGCTGACCACCAACCACATTCGCGAACGCATTGCCGCCGTGTGCATTCGAGCGGGACTGCCGCGACGCGACGCGGAACTCACCGCCGACACGTTGCTGTACTACATCCTGGGGCAGACCGTGGACGAGCAAGCGCGCCTACAGATGGACTCCGTCGGAGCCCTCGCGCCCGACGCGTCACCGCTGTTCGAGGAACCCGACCCGACGAGCAGATTCGATTTCGGACTGCAGCTCTTCCTCGACGGAGTACGGCATACCGCGGCGGACCGCATCCGCCACTAGTCGATCAGAATTCGGCGAAGACGATCCGCCCGTTCCCGTTGTCCAAGGCCATGGTTCCGTCGTCCCGAGACCACCGCGGGGTGGAGGTCAGGAACGCCGACAGCCATCGGTCCTGCTCCATCAACGCCTCCGGGCAGGCCATCCGCGTCGACCCGAGAGAGTCGATGGTGATCCTGCCCTGCGAGGTGTCCACGGTGCCGAACAACCTGTTGCACCCGGCCTCGGCCGAGATTCGGTCGTCGACGAACTCGAGCCTGACCGTCGTTCCGGCGACCGGCGTGTAGGAGTCGGGTGCCTCGACCGACGAGTACGTCTTGCCGGCCGGGAATTCACCGTACGAGTCGGTGCACCCGGAGGCCACCGCACTCGCACCCAACGCGAGAGCGACCAGCGCGCGCCGCGCGTCAGCCACCGAAGATCGGCCCCAGACCGGCCGCACCGGCATTTCCGCGGGACGCGAACGGGTTGTCGTGCACCATGTACGTCCAGGTCGACGTCGGGCGTCGCAAGCCCGCTTCGTCCAGATCGATTCCGTCCGAGGTGATCTCGGCCGACTCGAACGTAGCGTGCGAGAGATCCATCGCCTTGGAGGACACCGTCTTGAACGCCTCGACAGCGATCCGGTGGTACTCGTCCAACGGATTCTCTCGACCGAGTGCGCGCAGGTGAATACTCTCGCGCACGTCGGCGAGGTGTGCGAGATAATCCGACCACGACCGATCGAGGTGGTACAGAACGATCTGGCGGGCGACCTCGACCAGAGTCTCCTCGGACACGTTCTCGCGCAACTCCTTCGAGCGCGCAGGCGCGTGCTGCTCGAGTAGCGTCAACGCCTCGTCGGTGTCGAGCAACGTGGCCCGGCGGCGATCCAGGATCTCACGGTGCTGAGCCGTCAGCTGGTTGTAGCGCCAGGTACGCGAATGTATTTCGAGCATCTGACCTTCGGCGATGCGCTGTGCATGATCGACGCGGGCGGCCGCGGCCGGGGAAGTGAACATTCCGCTCTCGTCGGTATCCTTCGGTGCATCCTTGTCGCCTATGTTGTTCTTGACGACGTCGTCCTCCCAACTGCCGAAGAACAGCGACCGCCCTGGATCTCCCTGCCTGCCCGCGCGTCCGCGGAGCTGATTGTCGAGACGCTCGGTGGTGTGCCGACCGGTACCGAGAACGAACAGTCCGCCGAGCTCGGCAATACGTTCGCGATCGGTGCCGTCGGGACCACCGAGCTTGATGTCGGTTCCGCGCCCGGCGATCTGCGTCGACACCGTCACTGCGCCGTGCACACCCGCCGCGGCGATGACCGCCGCTTCCTCGGCGTCGTTCTTGGCGTTGAGTACCACCACGTCGACGCCCGAGGCGGTGAGCGTCTCGGCCAGCGCCTCGGACTCGGCGACATCGTGGGTACCGATGAGAATCGGCTGACCGGTCTCGTGAATCTCTTTCACCTGCAGTGCAATTGCAGCGTTCTTGTGCTCGATCGTGTCGTACACACGGTCGTCCTCGTCGACGCGCACCGTCGGCACATTGGGATCGATGACCGAGACACCGAGACTGTAGAACGTGCGAAGCTGCTCCCCCGCCGCCATGGCCGTACCGGTCATACCGCACACCGTTGCGTACCGATTGATCAACGCCTGCACAGTGATGGTGTCGAGAATTTCACCGGTCTCGGTGGGGGCGAGCCCTTCCTTGATCTCGACCGCGGCCTGCAACCCGTCCGGCCAGCGCTGCAGTTCGGCAACTCGGCCACGTGAGGCGTTGATCAGCTGCACACGACCGTCACGAACGATGTAATCGACGTCGCGCTGGACCAGCACCTGGGCATGCAGGGCCACGTTGACCGCGACCAACGTCGTCCCGACGTGCTGCTCGGAGTAGAGGTCGATTCCGCCCAGTTCCTTCTCCATCCGCAACGCGCCCTCGTCGGTGAGGAACACGTTGCGTCCTTCGGCATCGGTGTCGAAATGAACGCCCTTGTCCAACAACCGGACTGCATCCATGACCGTCGAAGTCGAGACGTCACCGGAGACCGAACCGGCCAACACCAGCGGAACGAGCGCCTCGTCGACCAGCACGGAATCGGCCTCGTCGATCAGGGCAACGTCCGGAACGGGCGCGACCAGATCGTCGCGGTCGTTCACCAGATGATCACGCAGAACATCGAAACCGATCTCGTTGACCGAGGCATAGGTGATGTCGCAGGCGTAGGCGGTGCGCCGCTCCTGGGCAGTCGAGGACTCGCCGATGGAACCGACCGTGATACCGAGGGACTCGAACAGCGGTTGCATCCACTGCGCGTCACGTTGCGCGAGAAAGTCGTTGACCGAGATGACGTGCACCGCGCGTCCGGACAACACGTATCCGACGGCAGCGATGGCACCGGCCAGCGTCTTGCCCTCGCCGGTAGCCATTTCCACCACGTCACCGGCGAGCAACCGCACGGCACCGTGCAGCTGCACGTCGAACGGCCGTAGCTTCAGCGCACGCTCGCTCGCCTCGCGCGTCAACGCCAGATACCGCGGAACGTCGAGACGCTCGGCGGTGTCGACACGCAGCGCGGCCGCCTCGGTCGCCAATTCACTCTCGCTCAGGGCAGCTGCCCACTCCGCGTGCTCCTGGGCTCGGTCGACGCTTCGACGCGAGGTGCTCTGCGCCTTCTGCGCGGATCGGCCGAGTACACGCCAGAATCGGTCGGAGCCCAAAGCCATCTGTTATCCCTACCTGAGAAAGAAAAACCGTTCTCACCCACAGTACCGAGTGCGGCTCGCCCCAGCTCTAAGCATCGAGCGGCGTCGTCACCGCGATCCGGCGCGTGCCGTCGTCCAGCGTCACCACCTGATAGGCATTGCGCTCGGTTCCCACCGGCGAACCGTCGGAGTCGAGGTTCTCGAGTAGAAGATGCCCGACCCAGATACCCGGCACCTCTGCCTCGGTGACGATGTCGCGGGCCCGCACACCCTCGATTCCGCGCGACCGATAGTAGGTCTGCCCCTGCCGAAAGAACTCTCGGGTCTGCTGCGGCTCGGCGATCGCCGCACATCCCCGCGCTGTGACCGCCAGAGCCGGATAGTGGTAGATCTCGGCTAGACCGTCGAGATCACCCGAGGTCAGGTACCCCGTATAACGAGCGAAGAAGCTGTCGACCGATTCGTTGTCAGGTGTCATATCGACAACGGTAGGACCCATTCCCGTCAGGGCTGTGTCGGGAATCGGGAAAAATTCGGACGGTGCCGAAGCAGAATGCGCCCCAGTCGCTCGACAGCGTGCTCACCCTGCGCCGCGTCGCGCGTCAGCAGCGGATCGTCGAATGGCTGGGGTCCGCGGCTGGGCCGTTGACCTCGCCCGAACTCGCGCAGCGGCTCGGGGTCTCCGTGCGCACCGTCGAACGCGACCTCGCCCGGTTGCGTGAGTCCGGGGTCCCTGTCGATGCGGTGCCGGGTGTGCACGGCGGATCTCGGCTGGCGAGTGTCGCCTCGCCCCGGCCTGTGGGGTTGACCGCTCCCGAGATAGCAGCACTCATCGCCAGCCTCGCCGCTCTGGGGCCTACCGAAACCGACAGTGCCGCATCGGCAATGAACGCTTTGATCGAGGCATTGACCACCGAGTGATCTGGGAGTGGGAATCACCGTTTTCCACGCCACCAGGGTCAGAGTTGCGCAACCAAGGCAGGCAATCCCGTCGCGGCCGTGGTGCGCCACCGGTGATCGGCCATGTCCGAGACCTCGGTTTCGACCGGGTTGATCTCGACCACCGTCGCTCCGGCGCTGCGGGCGATCGCGGGCAGCCCGGCAAACGGGTACACGACTCCGGACGTGCCTACGACGAGAACGAGGTCGGCCTCACGAACCGCGTGCTCGGCCGCCTCCCACGCGGCCTCGGGCAGAGATTCCCCGAACCACACTGCTCCGGGCCTGATCAGCCCGCCGCACAGCGGGCATTCCGGCGGCGGAACCCGCTGATCGGCCTCGGCCAGGGCGTCGGCCGCACCGTCGTCGAACGATGCTCGTGTTCCACAGTCGCTGCAGTACGGCTCGAACAGACTGCCGTGCACGTGCGCGAGAACCGTGGCCCCGGCCCTCTCGTGCAGGTCGTCGACATTCTGGGTGGCGATGTCCACGTGCGCCCGCTGCTGCCACTGCGCAAGTGCCACGTGACCGGCGTTGGGCTGGGAGCGTCGGACCAGTTCGGCTCGCCATCGATACCAGCCCCACACCAGATCGCTGTCGGCCAGCCACCCCTCCGGGCTGGCGAGATCCTTGGGGTCGAAGTCCTTCCACAACCCGCTCTGGGCGTCCCGGAACGTGGCGATCCCCGACTCGGCCGACATTTCTAACAGACTTTCCGTTACCGTTGTCTCCAGGAGCACCACCAGGGCCAGGAGGACCGGAAATGAACGCCACCGACGAGGCGCTGACCGCCGTTATCTACGCTCGCGTGTCGAGGGATACGACGGGCCGAGGTAAAAGCGTCGAACAACAAATAGCCGAATGCAGAACGACGTGCGAAAACGAAGGCTGGCAGATAGCCGAGATCGTCACCGACAACTCGATAAGCGCCTCACGTTACGAACTCCGAAACCGACCCGGCTACGAATCCCTGACGCGCATTCTCAAGCCTGGAATGGTGTTGGTCGTCTGGGAATTCTCCCGAGCTGGCCGACGAACTCAAGAACACCTTGCACTGCAAGAACTCTGCGAGGAGCGGAGCGTCCTGTTTCGAGCCGGTAGCAGAAACTACGACTTCCGCAAATCTGAGGATCGGTTCATAGGCACCCTCGAATCGGCCATAGCCGCGAAGTCGTCCGACGAGACGAGAGAACGTGTCCTCAGGGCGAAGCGCGCCGATGCCGAAAGAGGTCGACCGAATGGAGCACTCGGATTCGGGTTCATGCCGACCATCGATCCGGTAACGCACGAGAAAGTGTGGACACTCGACCCGATCACAGCGCCACTCGTGAAAGAAGCCGCTACAGCCATCCTCGCGGGCGCATCGTTGAACTCGATTGTGAAGGACTGGAACCAGCGCGGCATAAAGACGTTCAAAGGCAACGACTGGCGATCGATCACGCTTCGGCAATTGTTGTTGCGCCCCGCTATCGCCGGACTACGGCAGCACCAGGGCCAGACGACGGCCGTCAAAGCGGTATGGCCTCCGATCATCACGGAACAACAGCACCGCGCCCTGGTAGCGACGTTTACCGACCCGAGCCGTAAGACGCAGCGCGGCAGCGAGGTTAAGCACCTGCTGAGCAATGTGGCCGTGTGCGGCAAGTGCGGTAAGCCCGTCGTTCGCATGTCCCCGAACCCGAAACTCCAACGCGAATCGCGCTACGCCTGCCCCGATCGTCACGTCGGCAGAAATCAGGCCGAGGTCGATAAGCACGTCGTGTCCGAGCTACTGCGGATCATGGACGACAGGCTGGCCGATGAGTTCCTGATGGACGAGACCGGCGCGGCCGATGGCATGGACTCCCCGAGCGAGCACCACCTGACGAAAGCCGCCGAGCTACAGCAACAACTAGACGACGCGACAGCCGAGTTCATCGCTGGTCGACTCACCGCTGCGACGTTGGGACGTATCGAGGCCGCTCTACTCCCCCAGATCGATCAGGAGCGCCGATCAGCCGCCGAACGTACGTCGAACCCGCTACTGGCGAAGCTGGCCGCAGGAGCCGCAGGAGCGTGGAAAGCCGCCGACGTAACCGAGCGCCGCGCCATGATCCGTGCGGCCGTGGTGGTGACGATTCAACCGGTCGGCAAGGGCGGTACTCATGTGTTCGATCCGAACGGGGTGACTGTCGAGAGACGCCGCTGATCGCCCAACCCACGCATGGGAACAAAAGTCAATAGGTCGGCGTTAAGTGAGATAGAACTCACCCGACGACAGGAAGCGCCATGATCCACGGATTCAGCCCGAAGCCCGAAGCGCCGTTCAGGATTCGACGCCCGTCGACGGGCGAAATCGTGACGACGACCATCCTTGCAACCGTTGTCGAATCCCCCAGTCATCGAGTCCGGCCGGACCTCTTTCGTGTACGTCACGAGAGCGTCGACACCACTACGGACGCACTTCGGGAGCAATGGGGCGAGCCCTACCTGATCTTCCTCGACGCTGAGGACTACCTGTAAGTGATCCGCACGGACACAACGTTTTACCCATCCGTGAGGAGTACTTAGATGTCACGAGGACTAGGAACGGCGCAACGTCGAATACTGGCCGAGCTGGATAAAGACCGGTTCGGCAGAGGTACAGCGCCCGAACTCGCGCAGGCGTTGGGAATGAACGACCGGCAAGTACGCACGGCGCTTCGGTCGCTGGAGAGGCGCGGACTGGTGGTCATCACGGTCGAGTCGCCGCCTGCTGGGTTCTCGCGGACGACAGACACCAGGGCACACAAAGGCGTAGGCAAGTACGGTCCGCTCCGTCAGAAATTCGGCTACAAGTGGGAGAGCGAGATACCGACAGTCATTGTTCGCGAGGGTGAACCGTGGCCCATGAAACCGGGCTACGTCGCAGCGAGGGACACAGAGTTCTATCACGAAGGAATGCCGGTCGGTCATGTGATGAATGTTCAGCTGGCCGAGTCGAAACGACTCATGGATTCGATCACTGTTCCACGGGGCGAAGGATGGGCAGATGCCGCCGACAAGCTATTCGACCCCTCGAAGCCGACAGACGGACGACCACCGATGACTGCCGAACAGCACGCCGAAATGCGCGAGGCACACGCGAGGCTGACGGCATTGATGAAACGCTAAGTAGTCCTGACGGTGGTCAACCACTCCTCACCGTGCGGAACACTTACAGACGACAGGAACCGCTCACCGGTACGGACACCGAGGGGCGGCTCTTTCGTGCGTCTCATTTGAGACAGTAGAAGTCCTACACGTACTCGGGAGCGCGGCCCATACCGAATTCGGCTGAGTACCTGTCTGATTCCCGTTTGCGGACCTGGCGCGACGGTTCCTTCGAGCGCTCTAGCATCAGCTCTAGCGCATGATCCCGGCAGAAGCTGCCCATCTCCCAGTCGAGCGCGAACGGACCAGATCTGGTGCACCGCAATCCCTCTATCGACTGGTACGAACATTTTGCGCCCCCGTACGCCTGATCTTTTTTCGGAGCGAGACGGCCACTTTTCGGATGCCCCTTAGGCATAAGCAATTCCTCTCGTGAAATAGAGAAAGCCACCGCAACAGATCAGGAGCGCGCCATGCCGAGCGCGTATTCGCCTGTTGCGGTGGCTTTTTCGTTGTCGACGGCCACGACGACATCTCTAATACTAGCTGGTCGGAGGGGGACACGTCTGCTCCTCCGCAGTGGGGGGACACCGTGGTTACAGTGAGCATTAGCAAAGCACACAACCACATGAAAGGTATTGCCGTGAAGGGAATTCCAAAGATCGAACAACCCATCGACCCGAGGCTAATGACCCTGACCGAAGCGGGCCACCTACTCGGACTCAGTTCGGTAGCTGTGAAAGCCCGCGTCGAAAGGGGCATCCTCACCATTTACAAGATCGGACCGAAGTGCCACATGGTCGATCGGCTCGAAATCGAAGCTGTCAAAGCCGAATTGAAGAAGTGAAGGACGCGCCACGATGACATGGACACGGATACCCGACGACTGGGCAGACCGCGTAGACAACCTCGAACTATCTCCTGACGCTGAACGATTCCACGTGCGCGCTCTTGTGGTGTGCAACAAAGCTGGAAGCAACGGACACCTGAGCAAGCGCTCACTTGCAAAGCTGGCGGCTGTATTCGAGAACGTGCCCGATCTCTTGGAGGAGCTGGTCGAAAAATTCGACTGGACAGCCAACGAAGATGGTACATACGAAGTCCCCTGGGATGATCAGGAACTCGCCGAAACGGTGTCACAGCGCAAGCTGAATGCTGCCGAAAGACAGCGACGATACCGCGCGAATCTGGTTGCTAAACAGACAGATCGGTTAAAGACCGACAGTGACGCGTCACATAACACCGTCAACACCGATGACCAGCACCTCAATACCAGTGACGCGTCACGTGATTCGTCAGCTGACCAGTCAGGTGACGCTACCCCTTCCCTTCCCGTCCCGTCCCTTCCCAAAAGGGACAAGGGTAAGGGAAAGAGAGAGGTCGCTCCGCTCGGAACAGCGCCGGGGGGCGCTGCCTCGCCCGCTCCCGAGGAGAACAGCGCACCGAAGAAGACTAAGCCGAAACGGGATTGGGAAGAGGAGTTCTGATGTGGCCCAACCTCGAAGCCGCGCTCAAGTTCAAAGCCGAGCAACCGTTCGAAGAGCCGATCTTCGATGACCACACAAACGACGAAGACGATCTCGTGGTGTACCTACGCCTGACAACGGATCTGCCGTTCGACGCGTTCGGCGCGCAGAAGACCACCGATCACAATTCGATCTTCTGGATTCTGATGGGAGTTGCGAAGGACATTGCCGAGCGCATCGAAGGAGCGGCCCACATCGGGCACTGCCTCCAAAGACCAGCCCCCGGCAATCCTGATGGCATCGAAAACTACGACGAAATCTATGTCCGGTTAACCGTTCCGTGGGAGTGGGACAACGAAACCGAAAGCTTCGTCCCAAATGCCGAGTTCATGGCCGAGGTCAGGCAAATTGCTGTCGAGGAGCGCAGGAGTACATCGCTGTTGCTCGATTCCGTGCCCCTGATTCGCACGCTGCAAGCCGAACACCGTCGCGGTGTCACTCAGTAGCAGGGCACGACCTAGCGGCCCGGAGAATTGATCTCAGAGCCGCTAGGTCGTCAAGCGTCTAGAACTCGAAAAGTGTTCGGCAGGGCCGACCTTCGATGATCGAAACCTCGTCTGAGTCGTCGTGCCACACGACCGAATCACCGAGGGTTGTCCTGACGGCAGACCAGTCGACCGAGTTACGAACCAATACAGGAGCGCTCATAGCAATCCTCCAATAGCAGAGCGGGGTAACAACTCTCGCCAGACTACACCCAGAACTCAGGACAAGGCATGATGACAGATCACGAACTCGCGCAGATCCGAACCACTCTCGACGCGCTCCGAGAACACGGGCCGATGACGGCCGAACAGATCCACCAGCGCACTGGAAAACCACCCGACACGATCGAGTCCCATCTCGGAATCCTGTTGCGGTGTCGACTCGTAGGGCGGTCGGGCGCTGTCTACACGCCGCGATGATCGAGCACCCGCGCCTACAGGAGACCATCCTGAGGATCATCAACCAGGGTGAAATCGACCTGACCGACCTGCTATTCGAGATTCGGCGCGAACACCCCGAGATGCCGACCACCAATGTCGTCAGGGCGCTAGCCGCGCTCATAGCCGATCTGGCGCTCATACCAACGCACGTCGTTCACGTCAAAGTCATTAGGCCACAACAGGAGACACCATGAAAGCTTTTCTCATCGCTAGTTCGATACTTGTCGGATTGTTGATCTTCACGGCGTGCGCACTTTCGATGGTGGGCAACAGTTTCGCGCCAACTCGCAACGTGAATGGAACGCCCTACCTGCCACCACCGACGACTACGACAGCGACAACGACACCCCTACCGACGACTAGGACGACCGAGATGCCGCTACCACCAACCGAATCGGAGCCGTTCCCCGATGTAGTTCCGAACATCGACACGAAGGATCACATTTCCTGCCGTGGGTTCAAGTGTGGGTTCAATTGGTGAGTGAAAGCCGTAAACAGCGCAGGGACCGCAAGATTCACGAAGCACAGGAGAAGCACGTGGACATTCTGACGATCAAACTAGGCCAAGTTCTAGCCGACGCATACGACCGACTGGACCCGACGATTCAGGCTCGGTTCGCGGCGAATCCTGGTGTGTCCGTGCGCCGTGAGGGCCGCTACGTCATCGCAAGTTGCAACGGCGAGGATTTCGCGTGGATCGAACACGCATGGTTAGTCGATGACACTCAAACCGAGGTCGACGCAATGACTTTCGACACGACAATGCCGGAAACGGTGCCAGAGGAGTGGCAGTGACGCGAGAATGCACTGACTGCGGAGAGCCGCTAGGCCCGAGAGGCGCGAGAGGACTGTGTCAACGTCACTACGGGATTCGCAAAAGAGCGGGAGCGTTACCTCCACGCGTAGTCGGACGTAGGTACGCCGAAAAGCGTTGTGAAGCCTGCGGTCTCTTGTTCACCCCAAACGGTTCGACTAAGAAATTCTGCGAGTCTTGCGACGTGTGCTCGCATGATGGTTGCGAAAGGCCGTATTCATGTGGCGGTTACTGTGAGTTCCACTATGCCCGTGCAAAAAAGGGTAAGCCGCTCGATGATCCGTATGTCGAACACGATTCGTCGCGGAGTTGTTCATATCAAGACTGCGACGAGCCCTACAGTGCGATGGGTTTGTGCCTCTTCCATTACACGCGCTCCCGTATAGGAAAGCCACTGAATGATCCGAGGCAGATTAGAGACCCAGATCGCGGTTGCGCCGAGACAGGTTGTACTAGGCCGCATTACTGCAAAGGTTGGTGCGGGGTGCACTACAACCGACATGCGAACGGCTGGAACATGAGCGTGCCGATCAGAACGTACGATCCCGAACGTGTTTGCGTTACAGACGGATGCAGCGGCGTTCACTACGCGCACGGCCTGTGCCTAGCTTGTCAGAATCGGAATTACAAGCAGGCCAACCCGGATCGAGGAAAAGCTCATGCCGCGTTACGTCGCGAGAGACTAGGCAGGAGAAGGACGCGTTTCGATACGACTTTGTCAACGTGGGCTCGGATCGACATGAAAGGCGAAAGTTGCTGGTATTGCGGCAAGCTCGAGCCCGTTATGCACGTCGATCACGCAATCCCGCTGGCGCGCGGTGGAACCGACGACTGGACGAATCTTGTCAACGCGTGCCCCACCTGTAATTTGCGAAAGCACGCCAAGACCGAACAGGAGTTTTTCGCGCTGATCGAATCCGAACGTGATGACTTCGACCCAGCGCTGACCGCATGAGTTGCGCTACACTTCTGAGTTACGCACAGCCGCAACATGTTCTAGGCACGACCACAACCGGTGGGGTTCATGGTCACGACGCCCGAATGTAACGCCAGCACATGCGTTCTCAGAGTGTAGACACACCTCTATCCAAAACCGAAGGCAGACAATGCACAAACGTATGATTGTGCGCTCCGCCGACTTCGAGCAACGCGAATCCGAATCGACTGGTACAGGTTTCGACCTGAGCGGCTACATGGCCGTCTTCGATCAAGATACGGAGATCAATTCCAACTTCGAGGGGAAGTTTCTCGAAAGGATTTCACGCGGAGCATTCACGAAGACGTTGCGCACCAAAAAGCCTGTCGTTCAATATGATCACGGTCGGGACTCGCGAGTCGGGTCGATTCCGATTGCCGAGATCATCGAGCTACGAGAAGATGCAAAGGGCCTATGGCTCGAAGCGCGTATGTTCGACAATCCGGTAGTCGATCCGATCAGGCAAGCTATTGCGGCACAGGCTATTCACGGCGCAAGCTTCAAGTTTCGCGTCACCCGTGATGAATGGCGAGATGCAAAAGGCAAGCGCGTCCGACCTGATGAACTCGAACAACTTCTGTTCGGCGGTAACGACTCTCGTGGTCCCCTGAAGCGGAATATCAAGGAAGTCGATCTAGCCGAACTCGGTCCTGTCGTCTTCCCGGCTTACGCCGGTACTTCGGTAGGCGTCCGATCCGGCAAAACAAACAACCCACCTGAGTTGCTGAAAATGCGGCTCGTACTTATGAATTGGAACTGAAATGGCATATCCACGAAAGAAGAAGGCAGCTCCGAAGTCTCGCGACTCGTTCGTAGACACGTCGGCTCTCGATGATCTTCGGGCCGAAGCCGCAGAGATTCTGGAACGGTCGCAAGAAGCCGGTTCGGTCGCAGACGACGACCAGGAGCGCTTTGACGAAATCGAAGCCGAGGTCGAACGGATCAACGCGGCCCTCGATTCGCAGGAGCGTCTACGGGCGCTTGTCGAAGCCGGTGCTGTCGAGCACACGTCCCCCGTTCGTAAGACCGGTGGTGCTCAGACTCGTGAGCGCGCAGAGAACCCTCTCAAGGGTGCCCAGGTGCTCCGTAGCGGCGACAGCCTCGAACAGTGGGCAGTAGACAACGGCCGGATGGAAAAGCGCGAGGAAAAGGCCGATCTCGACCGATACCTCCGTGGTGTGCTCGGTGGCGGTTGGGCCGGTGCTGAGTACGAGAGAAGCCTCGCAGAGAACACGTCTACCGCTGGCGGCGTGATGGTCCCCGTGCAGATTGCGGCCGGTGTCCTCGATATGGCGCGCTCGAAGTCGCAGCTCTTGAACGCGGGCGTGTCCGTGGTCCCGATGCTGTCGAACAAATTGACGGTGCCGAAGATCGTGACTAACCCGGCACCCGCCGCTCGAAACGAGAACGCCGCCATCGTGCAGAACGACATCACGTTTACCGGCGTGGAATTGGTCGCGCGGTCTGTCGCTCGCATCGTGAGGGTGTCCAGAGAACTGGTTATGGACAATCCGAACACGACCGGCGTTGTCGCAAAGGCACTTTCGGACTCGTTCGCTGACGAAATCGACCGGATCGGGCTTTTCGGATCGGGTGTCGCACCGGAACCACGAGGGTTGCTGAACTACGGTGCAATCCCGGTCACGAGTCACGGTGCCAACGGCGGCGCTTTGACTTATGACTATCTCCTCGCAGCGGCCGGTGCCGTTCGGGCAGCGAATCACGAGCCGACAGCTCACCTGTTGAGTTCTCGCGGACTGACCGCGCTCGGTATGACGAAGGACTCGACCGGTGCGTATCTCGCTGCACCGCAGGGACTTCTGCCGATCCTGCCGACCAACCGCATTCCGAACAACGTCACCGTGGGTACCTCGAACGACACGAGCTACGTCTTCACCGGCGACTTCCCGAACGGCCTTGTGATGGGTGTCCGTGAATCGCTCGAATTGACGTGGCTCACAGAACGATTCGCAGATACGGGTGAGTTGGCACTGGTCGGGCACGCTCGATTGGACTTCGCATTGCTCGATGAGACGGCGTTCGTGATCGACAAGGGCGTCCGGTAATGCCCGGTGGTGGTTTCGAGTTCCTGGCTCGGATCTGGAATAAGAACGCGGTCAGTGCTGAGAGCGAGTTCTGGTCCAAGTTCGACCGGAGCAAGCGCGAAGGAATCGACCTCGAACTGTGGCGGGCAATTGGCAAGACTGATAGCTCGGAACAGTAACCACCGCATAGTCATTCGATGAACCCGCGCGTCGTCTGAAAATGCAGTACAGTTCAAAGCGTCTGGATTCGTAACCCAGACAACCGATCTCGGATGTTCGGAGCGTAGCCGCTCACACTATCGACGCCGAGTTCGTCCGGTCGAACTAGCTACTCGATCACAGATGCCCGACCATCACGGTTTACAGGTGATTCGCCTCGCCTCTTCGCCCGTGATGGTCGGGCATTTTCTGTATGTACCCCTAAACACGCTCTCATTGCCACGCTGAGACACGACTGCACCCCTGCCTAGCCCAACCGTGCCAGACGACAGACCGAGTCCGTGAGAAGCGCAGTGAGACAACAGTAATGCGAATATCCAACTACACGCAAAAGGAATAATCGACATGACGCTACGACCTGGACGCGATACCGCTGCCTACCGACGCAACCGCAAGAAGCTACTCGCCTCGACAGACCACCATGTCTGCCACATATGCCAACTGCCAATCGACCTGTCACTGAAGTATCCACACAAGTACTCGTTCAGTTGTGATCACATCATTCCTATCCAACAACGTCCTGATCTAGCCGATGAATACACCAACCTTGCTAGTGCACATCTCCACTGCAATGCGTCTCGATCGAGTTCGATGCCTAACCACATCTCGAAACCGAATTCACCACATACTCATTCATCGAAATCACCTAAAGCAATTCCTGTTGCAGTGACTAAGCCTGTTGGTGACCCTAAGCCGTTATTGGTCAGTCGAGACTGGAATTGCGGTCACGTCACTGCACCGTGCGCGCATTGCACCGAATATCATCGTGAACGACGCGACGAATACAACGCATGGAAAGCGCGCCATCCAGAAATGGAATTCATTTAGCAATTCCTGTCGTCCGCATTCTTTTGAATTAATTGCAAGGTCCGAATGCGTTTATGGTGTGCACGCTGCCCGAAAGGGACCGGGGGGGCATAAACCCGTTATTAACGAGGGCAGCGTGACCCCGGAGTGATCGTGCGTTTTTCCCTCTAAGTATCCAGAATTCCGGCATCGCGAATCACAAAACGCCTGGTCAGAGGCTTATGAGTGACGCCCAAACCCCTACCTCGAACGACCCGCCATCAGACGGGACGAAAGAATGCACTCGGTAAACAATTCGGTGCACGTCGATAAACTTTCTCGGTGCGATTAATAAACTCCAAGAAATCATTTCCCTGAGTAATTAATTCTCAGCTGCTGCTGTACCGATGGCTCGACACGCCCGAGATGACGACAGGAAAGCCTCGAATTTTCGAGAGCCCATTTGAGCCTTATCTATTGCGTCCCAACAGTTTTGAGTGAAAGGTGGGTTATGAATCTCAGCTTCTGCGGACATACCCGCGCCGGTCAGTACGGTGATCCGCGATGCTCCTCGCGCGGAGTCCACCACGGGCTTCGGAACGGTTACGGGCGACTGGTTCTCGGAAGTGCTCACCCGGTTATTGTGCCGAGCGGTGTGCCACGTCGCGCTACCGTGGTCGCATGAGCATCGACACCACCGCGCGCACTCGACGACGCCGGCCTCTGTGGTTGGCCGCCTGCGCCGCCGTCGTCGTGATGGTGGCTGTCGGGGTTCTGTGGCTGGCACCGAGCCGGTACCTCCCGTGGGACACCGAAGCGTTCCCCGAGGTGAGCATCGGCGAGCTGGCCGCCGATCAGGCTCGGGTGGTCGAACTCCTGCGCACCGAGCACGAACTGCAGCGTCCGGGAACGTTCTACGCCGAGGGCGTCGAGGAAGCGTGGTGCGCCGATTTCGTCAGCTGGATCATGAAGGAGGCCGGCCTGCCGCTGTCGAATCCCCATTCGGGTTCGTGGCGCATTCCCGGCGTCTACACCCTGCAGGAGTACTACCAGGAGCAGGGACGATTCGAGGCCGTCGGCGACTACACGCCATCGGTGGGCGACGTGGTGCTCTACGACAACACGAGCTTCAGCGGCCAACACACCAACGTGATCGTCGCAGTCGACGGCGACGAGGCCGTCACCGTCGGCGGCAACGAAGCCGGCAAGATCAGAGTGCACACGCTGCACTACGGATCCGATTCCGGAATAGTCGGATTCGGTCGACTCCAGAGCTGACGGTCACTCCGGCGGGATCGCGTCTGCGTCACCGTACGAACGAGCGCCGCCGTCTCGTTTGGCTCGATAGAGCAACATGTCCGCGCGGTCGAAGCAGTCGTCGACGGACTCCCCGGCACGCAGTGTCGTGTAGCCGGCAGAGAAGTTCTGTCCGTCGGGCACGACCGCCGACAACTCGGCCAGCACGGCCGACATGGTCGTCGCACCCGCGCCGGGCATCACCAGAGCGAACTCCTCGCCGCCCCACCTGGCGAGGGACGCGCGGCCACCGAGCAGGTCCTCGGCAGCAGCAGAGAACTGAATCAACAGCCGATCTCCGCGTCCGTGCCCGTTCTTGTCGTTGTACGACTTGAACCGGTCGAAATCGAGCATCGCCAGAGCCAATACGACATCGGCACCTCGCGGTGTCGTCAACTGATGCAGCCGATCTCGCCATCCACGCCGGTTGAGCAATCCGGTGAGGGCATCGGTCTGCGCGGCCTGACGGAGGTCGTCCTCGACGCGCCGACGGTCGGTGGTGTCGTGCACGACGGCCATCGTCCACCGAATGCCCGCGGGGCCAGGAACCTCACTGGCCGAGACCCATCCCCACCGGATAGCGCCGTCCGCATGCAGGTAGCGCTTCTCGACGTGCACCGATTCCCCACGCGCCTTGGCGTCGGCCATGATCTGTTCCATGGCGGCATGCTGGGCCAGATCGTCGGGATGGGTGAACTCGCGAGAAGACCGGCCGGCCAACAGGTGACGGGGACAACCGACGATGGCCGCGTACGCCTCGTTCGCGAGAACCAACAATCCGTTCTCGTCGGCCAGGGCCAATCCGACCGTGCTGGCCTCGAACATCTCCCGATACCAACGTTCGGTGTCGACCATCTTCAGCCGGTCTCTTCCTCGAACAGTGCAAGCCACGTCGAATCGCACGGACCACCGAGAATACTCGGTGCGTCGCACACGGGCGGCACGTGAGCAGCGCTCTGCCGATCTTGACCTTGACGTAGCGTCACGGTGCACTCTGAACACATGAGAATCGGATCCCTGGCCGACGCCGCCGGAACGACACCTCGAACAGTGCGGCACTATCACCGTCTCGGCCTGCTCGGTGAGCCACGCCGTCTGTCCAACGGCTACCGCGAGTACACGATCGACGACGTGGTTCGACTGATGAGAATCCGCTGGCTCGCCGATGCCGGAATGCCCCTCGGCGCGATCGCGGCAGCGCTGGACCAGCGGGCAACGGACGAGAGCGACGTGGTCGCCGATCTACGCGCTCTGCTGGCCGGTATCGAAACGGAGCGGAAATCATTGGCGCACAAGCACACTCGATTGTCGGCCCTGCTCGACGACGCAGTCGAGCATCGTCCACTGACCGCTCTGCCGCGCGATGCGGCGGACACACTTGCCGCATTGATCGATGCCGCTGCGGAGACCGAGCGAGAAGCGCTACTCCGTGAGCGTGACCTGCTCGAGGTGATGGCGATCGCGGGCACCGTCCCCGCATCGTTCTTCGACACGACGACAGCGGCGCTGGCCGATCCCGACACCCGGGTGAAGTACCTGGCGCTCCTGCGCAGATTCAGCGCGCTCGAAGGCCGAGACGTCGACGATGCCGCAGACGACATCGATTCGCTCGCAGCAGAATTGGCCTCGATGCTCGATATCGGCGCTCCTCTCTCGGCTGCGCCCGACGACACTGCCGACCAGACCGGCCCGCTGAGTATCGACGACATCGTGCCCGATCCCGCCCAGCGCGCAGTGATCATCGAAGCCACCACACGTCTGCAGACCACCGAACCGAGCCGACCGGGTGATAGTCGATGACGGTCGTCGCGACGGTGGACCGAGCGAGCATCGTCTCCGCCCGAATTCACCACCGCTTCGGCGTCGTGTCGCCGACGCTCGACGGCGGCCGACTCGTCCTACCGAATCAGGACGGCACCACCGTCGACATCGATTTGTCCTGCGCAACAGTGGTGTCCGTGCCCGCACCCCTGCAGCGATGGAGGCTCGAGGGTAGTGCCCACTCCTTCGGCCTTCACGTGGACGATCCAGCGGCACTGGTCGCAGCGCTCGGTCGGTCCGCCCCCTCGATCGGATCCCCGTCGGCGCGTCGGAGCAGTCCGGTTGCGAACAACAGCACCATCAAGGCCGCCGCGGTGATACCGGATCCGGCCCAGATGGGCGAGGTGTAGCCGAGACCGGCCGAGATCGTCACACCACCGAGCCACGCGCCCAACGCATTTCCCAGATTGAACGCGGCGATGTTCGCGCCGGACGCCATCGTCGGAGCGTCGGATGCGAACGACATCACCCGCATCTGCAGCCCCGGGACCGTCGCGAAGCCGAACGCACCCATCAGCACGAGGGATGCGATCGTCGCCGGGCGACTCTCCGCGGTGAGCGCGAAGCACACGAGTACGACGGTCAGTGCACCCAGCAAAATTGTCAGCGTTCCGGTGAGGTTGCGGTCTGCTGCCTTGCCGCCGAGGTAGTTGCCGACGAACAATCCACCGCCGAACAGCACGAGCAGCCACGGCACCGAACTCGACGCGAAGCCACTGACGTCGGTGAGCGTGAACGCGATGTAGGTGAACGCACCGAACATGCCGCCGTACCCGAGCACCGTGACCGCGATGGACAGCCACACCTGCACCGACCGGAACGCGCGCAGCTCTCGACGCAGATTGCTCACCTCACCGCTCCCGGTGTCACGAGGAACGAGGGCGGCGATACCGATCAGCGCGACGACGCCGATCACCGTGATCGCCCAGAACGTCGAGCGCCAACCGTGGTTCTGACCCAGAAACGTCCCGAACGGAACTCCGAGGACGTTGGCGGCGGTAAGACCGGCGAACATCATGGCGATGGCTCCCGCCTTCTTCGCAGGCTCGACGAGGCTGGCCGCGACGACGGCACCGATACCGAAGAACGCTCCGTGACACAGCGCAGCGACGACGCGGCCGAGCAGCATCATCTCGTAACTGCTCGACAGTGCGGAAACGAGATTGCCGACGATGAACAGGCACATCAGTGCGAGCAGGACACTCTTGCGAGGAAACCGTGTCACGGCGGCGGTGACGAGCAGGGCCCCGACGACGACGGACAGCGCGTAGCCCGTGATGAGCCATCCGGCCGTGGCCTCGCTGACCGCGAAATCGGCCGCGACTTCGGGCAGTAGCCCCATGATGACGAATTCGGTCAAACCGATCCCGAATCCCCCGATGGCGAGGGCGAGCAGGCCGAGTGGCATGTCTGAACTCCTGATTGGAAGATGCGTACGCAATTATCGAGCTACCGCGTGTAGTTGCACGCGCTTGATAAATGCTTGCATGCGCGTCATATATGCGCAAGCCGGACACTGTTCGATCGGACCGAAACCGTCCCCGAACTGGGCATATCGCGGCAAAGCAGACTCCGAGGGTTACTTCACCTCACGTACACGTATTGTTTGCCCCAGAATCCCGATCTCATCAGGATCGGATACCACCGTCCGCGACCCCCGACCGAGTGGTCGATACACAGCCGGGAAGTCACTTCTCCTCCATGCACGTACCCCACAGCAGCTCCGATACGTCGGCTCCGGTTGTTCCGGCTCAGGGGGACACAGCTCCGCCGCCCAGCGGACCGCGTCGGCCACCGCAACGCCGAGATCTCAACGGCCTTCGCGGTGTCGCGATCGCACTCGTCGTCGTGTTCCACATCTGGATGGGTCGGGTGTCGGGAGGCGTCGATGTATTTCTCACCCTGTCCGGCTTCTTCTTCACCGCATCTCTGCTGAGATCGGCCGAGGCCGGGGCGAGCCTGAATCCGTTCACCCGCATCACTCGGGTGCTGCGCAGGCTCGGGCCTCCCCTGCTGATCACGCTGCTCGCGGTTGCCGTCGCATCGGTATTCCTGCTGCCGCGCACGCGCTGGGCCGACCTGGGCGATCAACTCGTATCCGGCGTCTTCTACTACGTGAACTGGCAGCTGGCGACGACGGCGAACGACTACCTTGCGGCCGACCCCTCGGTGAGCCCACTTCAGCACCTGTGGTCGGTGGCCGTCCAGTTCCAGTTCTATCTGCTGGCCATTGCCGTCGTGTTCGGTCTCGCATGGGTCCGACGCATCGCGCGACCCGAGGGACCTCGAAGTGTCGACCCACGCACCTTCGCCGTCATCTTCTCGCTCATCGCCGTGCTGTCCTTCGCCTACGCGGCGGACGGTGTGCAACGCCACCAGGCGTGGAACTACTACGACACCGGTGCCCGGCTGTGGGAAATCATGCTCGGAGCCGCAGTCGCCGCCGTGTTCGCCGCACGCAACGGCGAGCCGTCGTCCGAGCCGTCCTCCGATGAGACCCGAACGCGGTCGCAGCTACGCGCGGCCCTTGCCGGTATCGGGATAGCGGTCATCGTCGCGTGCGGCTTTCTCGTGGACGGTGTAGCTGCATTTCCCGGTCCGCTGGCCCTGATTCCGGTGCTGGCCACCCTCGCGTTGATCGTCGCGGGCTCGGAGACCGCAGTGGCGGCCACGCTCTCCAATCGGTTCTTCGCCTGGCTCGGATCCATTGCGTTCCCGCTGTACCTGTGGCACTGGCCGCTGCTGATCTTCTACCTGTCGGCGACCGGCCGAGCCCACGCCGACATTCTCGGCGGTCTCGGCATCGTCGGAGCCTCGGTTGCACTGGCATGGCTCACCGTCCGCCTCGTCGAGCGACCCACGCAGTCGCCGACGTTCACGCCGGCACGCATCGCGGTGACTGCGACTGCGGCGATCGCTGCCGTCACGGTGACGGCAGGTTCGATCGGATGGAACTTCCACATCGATCGGTCGATCAACGCGGTGCAAGCCGACGGATCGGTCGACGAGCAGACTCACCCGGGAGCGCTCGAACTGACCGACGGTATTCGCGTGGAGCCGGCCGACGTCAGTCCCCCGCTGTACTCCGCCCCCGAGGATCTGCCGGCCACCACCCTCGAGGGCTGCATCGCGGACTTCGAGACGCGCGACGCGGTCTCGTGCACCTACGGCGACGTCGACTCGGACCGGACGATCGTGCTTGCAGGCAGCTCGCACGCCGAACACTGGGTGACCGCCCTCGACACGCTCGGTCTTCGGCACGGCTTCGCGGTCGTCACATTCTTGAAGATGGGCTGCCCGCTGAGCACGGACACGATGCCGATGCTCGGTCCCAACGAATACCCCGACTGCCTGGACTGGACACAGACCGTGCTGGCCGAGGTGGCCGAGATGCAACCCGACTACGTGTTCACCACCGCCACCCGGCCCAGGGAGGACGCGCCCGGCGACTTCACACCGCCCTGGTACGCCTCGGTGTGGCAGCAACTGACCGCGAACGGCGTCGGAATTCTGGGCATCCGAGACACCCCGTGGCTCGCGTATCGGGCCATCGACTGCCTCGCGGACGGCGGCACGGCCGCCTCCTGCGGTATCCCGAGGGACGAGGCGCTGGACCCCGTCAACCCGGCCCTTGCCTCCTCGTTCCAGCTGCCCGGATTCTCTGCTCTCGACCTGTCCGATGCGGTGTGCGACGACACCATGTGCCGCGCCGAGCAGGGAAACGTTCTTATCTACCGTGACGAACACCATCTCACCGCCACCTACGTGCGAACGCTCACCACCGAGTTGGGCCGACAGATCGGATCGGCGACCGGCTGGTGGGCCGGACCGTGAGCGGAGCGGCCCGCGCTCGGTAAGCCCGGGCCCACCCGCCACAGTAGGGTTGATCCATGCTCCACGAATCCTCCGACGACACGCCTGCCATCGCAGTATGGCCGGGATCCGCTTATCCGCTCGGCGCGACCTACGACGGAGCAGGAACCAATTTCGCACTGTTTTCCGAGGCCGCGGAGGCCGTGGATCTGTGCCTGATCGCCGCTGACGGAACCGAGACCCGCATCCGTTTCGAGGAGTCCGACGGCTACGTCTGGCACGCATATCTGCCCACGGTGGAACCGGGTCAGCGCTACGGCTACCGCGTGCACGGCCCGTGGGATCCGGCAGCCGGGCACCGCTGCGATCCGAGCAAGCTGCTCGTCGATCCGTACGGCAAGGCGTTCGAGGGATCGTTCGACGGCGACCGATCGCTGTTCTCGTACAACATGGACGCGCCGGCTCCCGAACCCGAGGCCGCGGTACCGACCGACGACGAATCCGCGGATTCGCTCGACTCCGAGGCACCGTTCGAGGACACCACCGATCTCACCGATCCCGACGACGAGATCATCGAGGACGCTCCCCTCGCGCACGACGACGCGCCGAACAACGACTTCCCCCAGCACGATTCGCTCGGACACACGATGACCACCGTCGTCATCAATCCCTTCTTCGACTGGCAGGCCGATCGCGCCCCCAAGCGCCCGTACCACGAGACGGTGATCTACGAGGCCCACGTCAAGGGCATGACGATCAACCATCCCGACATCCCCGAAGCCGAGCGCGGCACCTACGCGGGCCTGGCGCATCCGGTGATCATCGACCACCTCAACCACCTCGGTGTCACGGCCATCGAGCTCATGCCGGTGCACCAGTTCATGCAGGACCAGGTTCTGCTGGACAAGGGATTGCGAAACTACTGGGGCTACAACACTTTCGGCTTCCTGGCCCCGCACGCGGAGTACTCCTCACACAAGTCCCCCGGTGCCGCGGTCACCGAGTTCAAGGCCATGGTTCGTTCGTTCCACGCCGCAGGCATCGAAGTGATCCTCGACGTGGTCTACAACCACACCGCCGAGGGCAACCACATGGGCCCGACCATCAGCTTCCGCGGCATCGACAACGCCGCGTACTACCGGCTCGTCGACGGCGACCTCGAGCACTACATGGACTACACCGGAACCGGCAACAGCCTCAATGCGCGACACCCGCACACCCTGCAGCTCATCATGGACTCACTGCGCTACTGGGTCACCGAGATGCACGTGGACGGATTCCGATTCGACCTCGCGTCCACCCTGGCGCGCGAACTGCACGACGTCGATCGCCTGAGCGCGTTCTTCGATCTGGTGCAACAGGATCCGGTCGTCAGCCAGGTGAAGCTCATCGCCGAGCCCTGGGACGTGGGCGAAGGCGGCTACCAGGTCGGCAACTTCCCCGGCCTGTGGACGGAGTGGAACGGCAAGTACCGCGACACCGTGCGCGACTACTGGCGGGGTGAGCCGGCCACGCTGGGCGAGTTCGCGTCGAGGCTGACCGGATCCTCGGATCTGTACGAGGCCACCGGCCGTCGCCCCGGTGCAAGCATCAACTTCGTCATCGCGCACGACGGGTTCACGCTCAACGATCTGGTGTCGTACAACGACAAGCACAACGACGCCAACGGTGAGGACAACAACGACGGCGAGAGCCACAACCGCTCGTGGAACTGCGGCGTGGAAGGCCCGACGGACGATCCGGAGATCCTGGACCTGCGTGCCCGGCAGATCCGCAACATCATGGCGACGTTGCTGCTCAGCCAGGGCACGCCCATGATCGCCCACGGCGACGAGATGGCGCGTACTCAGCAGGGCAACAACAATGTCTACTGCCAGGACTCCGAACTCGCCTGGATGGACTGGTCGTTGGCCGAGAAGAACGCCGAACTGATCGAGTTCACCCGCAACGCCATCTCGCTGCGCGCCGAGCATCCGGTGTTCCGACGTCGACGGTTCTTCGAGGGCCGTCCCATTCGAACCGGCGAGCAGGCCCGAGACATCGCCTGGCTCACCCCGGCGGGCGAGGAGATGACCCCGGAGGACTGGGACAGCGGCTTCGGCAAGTCGCTGACGGTGTTCCTCAACGGTGACGGAATCCCGGAACCGAACCAGCGCGGCGAGCGAGTCGTCGACGACTCGTTCCTGTTGTGCTTCAACGCACATCACGAGACCATCGAGTTCGTGACCCCGGACGGGAACTACGCCAAGGAATGGACGGTGGCGCTGAACACCGCGTCGCGAACCGGGACAAGTGAGAAATCGATCGAAGCGGGTACACCGGTGGAAGTCACCGCTCGTTCCCTGCTCGTTCTACGAAAGACTGCCTGACATATGCCGCTGCCCACCAGTACATACCGGTTACAACTGCGGGGCGATGCCTTCACCCTGGCCGACGCCTCCGACGTGGTCGACTACCTGCACGACCTCGGGGTCACCCACCTGTATCTGTCGCCCATCCTGACTGCGACCGAGGGCTCGACCCACGGCTACGACGTCACCGACACCGCCACGGTCTCGGCCGCACTGGGTGGCCGGGAAGCGTTGACGCAGTTGCATTCTCGTGCAGCAGAGCTGGGCATGGGGATCATCGTCGACATCGTCCCCAACCACGTCGGAGTGGAGGACCCGCGGCAGAACGCATGGTGGTGGGACGTGCTGCGACGCGGCCGTGACTCCGACTACGCGACGTACTTCGACATCGACTTCGGAGCCGACAACGGCGTCGACGGCAAGATCGCCATTCCGGTCCTCGGTAGCGCGAGCGACGTGGGCGAACTGACCGTCGACCGCTCCGAGGACCAGCCTCTGCTCGCGTTCTACGAGCACCGCTTCCCCATCGCCGACGGCACGGACAGCGGCGACGCGCAGGCCGTACACGATCGTCAGGCGTACCGACTGGTGAGCTGGTCCGACGGACTGATCGGGTACCGACGGTTCTTCTCGGTGAACGGTCTGGCAGGAATTCGGCAGGAAGACCTCGACGTCTTCACCGACTCCCATCGCCAGGTGGCCAGTTGGATCGAGGACGGTCTGATCGACGGACTTCGCGTCGACCATCCCGACGGCCTGGCCGACCCGGCCGGCTACCTCACCGAACTACGCGGGCTCCTCGGCCCCGACCGGTGGCTGGTCATCGAGAAGATTCTGGCCGACGGCGAACCGCTGGACGAATCGCTCCCCGTCGACGGCACGACCGGATACGACGCCCTGGCCGCGGTCGGCGGAGTCTTCGTCGATCCCGAGGGCGTGCACGCGCTCACCGCACTGTCTCAGGTGCGCTCGGGCATCGCCTACGACAGCGAGACGCTGCACGAGACGGAACTCGACCTCAAGACCGGTGTCGCCCGCGGCGATCTGTCCCCGGAGGTACGACGCCTCGCCCGGGCGGTCGTTCGCGAGTCCGGCACCACCGTCGAGCTCGAGTCCGTCATCGACGCGATCGTCGCCGTCGTCGCGGCCGTTCCCGTGTACAGGACCGACTACGCACCGCTGGCCCGCGTACTGCCCGGCGTGATCGCGGACATCGGCGAGGAGCAGCCCGAACTGGCAGCCGGCCTCGGTGCGTTGACGACAGCTCTCATCGGCGGTGCCGAATCGCCGGTGCGATTCGATCAGGTGTGCGGTGCCGTCACCGCCAAGGGCGTCGAGGACTGCCTGTTCTACCGCGCCAACCGGCTCATCTCGTTGCAGGAGGTCGGCGGCGATCCCGGCCGATTCGGTTGCAGCACAGAGTTCTTCCATCTCACCAATGCGGACCGCGCGAAGCGATGGCCGGCGGCGATGACCACGCTGTCGACTCACGACACCAAGCGAGGCGAGGACGTGCGAGCGCGCATCGGTGTGCTGTCGCAGACTCCCGAGCTGTGGGCCCGATGCATCACGGATTGGGAGGAACTGACCCCGAGCCCCGACGGCACCACCGGAATGTTCCTGTGGCAGAACCTGTTCGGAGTCTGGCCGGCGGACGGAGTGGTCACGTCCTCGCTGCGTGAACGCGTCCACGCCTACGCGGAGAAGGCGATTCGCGAGGCCGCCCTTCGCACCACGTGGACCGATCCGGACGAGGAATTCGAGTCCGCGGTACACAGCTGGCTCGATGCGATCTTCGACGGTGCGGTCGCCCGTTCGATGTCGATGCTCGTCGAGAAGCTCGCTCCGCACGGTCATTCCGACGCTCTGGGCCAGAAGCTGTTGAATCTGGCCGGGCCCGGCATCCCCGATGTGTACCAGGGCACAGAGCTGTGGGAGGACTCGCTCGTCGACCCCGACAACCGCAGGCCCGTCGACTACTCGGTTCGTCGATCGATGCTCGCCGCGTCGAACCCCGCTGCGCTCTCGGTCGATACGGGTGCCGCCAAGCTCGCCGTCGTTCGCTC
This sequence comes from Rhodococcus sp. IEGM 1370, assembly GCF_033142325.1. Classification (NCBI taxonomy): domain Bacteria; kingdom Bacillati; phylum Actinomycetota; class Actinomycetes; order Mycobacteriales; family Nocardiaceae; genus Rhodococcus; species Rhodococcus sp. IEGM 1370. The sequence goes on from NZ_JAWLRY010000003.1 coordinate 124,629, forward strand.
CGCCCTGCACGTGCGACGCGAGCGACCCGAGAGTTTCGTCGGCGGAACCTACGCACCCATCGTCGCGGACGGATCCGCAGCCGAGCACCTCGTCGGATTCACACGTGGCCCTCTGCCCGGCAACGCCGACGTGGTGGCGCTGGCCACCCGACTCTCCCTCGGCTTGGCCGAGCAGGGGTGGGGCGAGACAACCGTGACCCTGCCCGACGGTCGCTGGCGCGATCGGCTCACCGACGTCGAACACACCGGCACCGTGTCGGTGGCCGAGGTGTTCGCCTCGCTCCCGGTCGCACTTCTGGTGCGCGACAACGAAGGAACGGTGACACAGTGACGTCTTCCGGAGTGACATCACCGGCAGTGACCTCGGCAGCCGCGACTCGTCGGTTCCAGGTCTGGGCACCGACCCCCGAGACGGTCCGCCTCCAACTCGACGACACGGTGCATCCGATGCAGCGCTCCTCGAACGGGTGGTGGCATGAGGACGTCGAGTGCAGCCCGACGAGTCGTTACGGCTTCCTGCTCGACGACGCAGAGAAGGCGCTCCCGGATCCGCGGTCGCCGCGGCAGCCCGACGGAGTCCACGAGCTGTCCCAGGTCTTCGAGGTCGATCCGACGCTGTGGACCGACGCGGCCTGGACCGGCCGGCAGCTGCCCGGCTCGTCGATCTACGAACTCCATATCGGCACGTTCACCGACGAGGGCACGTTCGATGCGGCCGTCACCAAGCTCGATCATCTCGTCGATCTCGGCGTGACATTCATCGAGATCATGCCGGTCAACGGGTTCAACGGCGTGCACAACTGGGGCTACGACGGTGTTCTCTGGTACACCGTGCACGAGGCGTACGGCGGCCCGGAAGGCTTGCAGCGCTTGGTCGATGCGTGCCACGGCCACGGCATCGGCGTCGTTCTGGACGTGGTCTACAACCACCTCGGCCCGTCCGGCAACTACCTCGACCGCTTCGGCCCGTACATGACCGAGGGTGCCAACAGTTGGGGCCAGGCGATCAACTACGCCGAGGCCGACTCGGGCGAGGTGCGGCGCTACGCCCTCGACAACGCGCTGCGATGGTTCTCCGAGTTCCACATCGACGCGCTGCGACTCGACGCGGTGCACGCGATCGTCGACCACACTGCGATGCACCTCCTCGAACAGCTCTCGATCGAAACCCGAAGCCTCTCCGCTCATCTGGGCCGGCCACTGACCCTGATCGCCGAGAGCGATCTCAACGATCCGATGCTGATCACTGCTCGGTCGGGTGGCGGTTACGGACTCGACGCCCAGTGGGACGACGACATCCACCACGCGATCCACGCCGCAGTCTCCGGTGAGCGGCAGGGTTACTACGGTGATTTCGGTTCACTGCAGGGGCTTGCGAACACGCTGCGGCAGGGCTTCTTTCACGCCGGAACGTACTCGAGTTTCCGCGGTCGCATCCACGGTCGCCCACTGGACACCCGGCGTATCCCGGCCAGTTCCCTGGTGACCTACACGACCACACACGATCAGGTGGGCAACCGCGCGATCGGCGACCGACCGGGCTTCTACCTCTCACCCGGCCAGCTCGCGATCAAGGCCGCCCTGGTGCTGACCTCGCCCTACACTCCGATGCTCTTCATGGGCGAGGAATGGGGAGCGTCGACGCCGTTCCAGTTCTTCACCTCGCACCCCGAGCCCGAGCTGGGCAAGGCCACCGCAGAGGGGCGCAAGGCGGAGTTCGCCGAACACGGTTGGGACAAGAGCGATATCCCCGATCCGCAGGATCCCGAGACGTTCACGCGGTCCAAGCTGAACTGGTCGGAGCTGGGCGACGGCGATCATGGGCGACTGTTGGCCGTCTACCGCGATCTGTTGCGGCTGCGTCGTGACCGGACCGAACTGACCGATCCGTGGCTCGACCACGTGAAGGTGGAGTACGACGAGGACGCGCAGTGGATCGTCGTTCGCCGAGGCCGCATCAGCGTGGTGTGCAACCTGTCCGAATCCGCGGTGACGGTGCCGGTCGGCGGCTCCGCACTGCTCGAGTGGGAGCCGACGACCTCGGACGAGACCGGCTCTGCCACCACGGTTCCCGGTCACTCCGTCGTCGTGCTGGAGTCCTGACGCTTACGTAGATTGACCAGGACGAACACGGCGGTGATCGCCAGCACCACCGCGGTGGCGACGGCCGCGACATGCATGCCCGACACGAACGCAGCATGCGCGGAATCGAGCAGAACCGTCGCCACCGAGTCCGGCAACTCACGAGCCACCGCATCCGCGCCGCCGAGTGTCTCCCCTGCCCTGGCTCCGAGTTCCGGGGTCAACTGGGTGACGTCGATTCCGCGGCGGAAGATGGCCATGACCACGGTGCCGAGTACGGCGACACCCAACGCGATACCCAACTCGTATGCGGTCTCCGACACCGCCGAGGCCGCTCCCGCTCGTTCGGGTTCGACGGAGCTGACGACCAACTCGGAGGTCAGCGTGAGCGCCACACCGACCCCGGCTCCCACCAGGACGAATCCGGCGATGAACAACGCCGGTCCGCTGTCGGTCGCGAGTCCGACCAGGATGCCTGCGCCCGCGGCGGCGACGATCATCGCAACACCCAGAACCGTTCCCGCGCTGAAGTATCGAACCAGGACCGCGACCAGCAGTGAGGTGACGATACTGGCGGCGGTGCCGGGCAGCAGCAACAGTCCGGCTTCGAGTGGGCTGTTGCCGAGCACGAGCTGCAGGTACTGCGAGCCGAAGAACAAGACCCCGGCGAGGGCGAACACCGACAGGAAGTTCGTGGCCACGCCCGTCGAGAACGCCCGGTTGGCGAACAGTCGTAGGTCGATCATCGGGGCGGCAAGAGTCCGCTGCCGACGGACGAACACGTACCCGGCGATGACGCCGACCACCGCGGAGAGCAGGTAGACCACGTCGAATCCGTGTGCCGCAGTCTCTTTCACCGCGAACACCACGGGGACGATGGCAAGCATCGACAGTGCCGAGCTCGTCAGGTCGAAGCGCCCCGGGTTCGGATCCTTGGACTCGGGGATGACCAGGGGCCCGAGCGCGATCAGCACGATCATCACGGGGATGTTGATGAGGAACACCGATCCCCACCAGTAATGCTCGAGCAGCCAGCCGCCCACGAGCGGGCCTGCGGCGGCACCGCCGCCTGCCATCGCGCCCCACACGCCGATCGCGGCGACGCGTTGACGCGGGTTCAGGAAGATGGTCCTGATCAGGCCGAGAGTCGCGGGCATCAGAGTTGCGCCGGAGATGCCCTGCAGCACCCGGGCGGCGATGAGCATCTCGGCGCTGGTCGACACCGCGGCGACGAGCGAGGCGAGACCGAAGCCCGCTGCTCCGATCAGCAGCAGTCGACGACGACCGATTCGATCGCCGAGCGTGCCCATGGTGATGAGCAGGCCGGCCAGGACGAACGAGTAGACGTCGATGATCCACAGCAGCTGGTTGCTGGTGGGTGCCAGATCCGCGCTGACGAACGGCAGGGCGAGATCGAGGACGGTGCCGTCCACAGCGATGAGCAGCACCGCGAAGGCAAGCACCACCAACCCGAGCCAATCTCGGGGGCCGGCCCGATGCTCGGACGCTCCGTCGACCTCGTGCACCGAACCGGTGCGCACGTCACTCACCACGATCTCCTACGTTCTGCGCTCGGCGACCGTACAGGCCGGCCGAAGCGACGACACGTACCGACCGTCCAGCCGGTACAGTGATCGAGAGTACCGCGAACCGTCCAGCCGGTAAAGTGACTTTCATGTCATCGGACACCCGCGACCGAATACTCGACGCACTCGAATCGATGCTGATCGAACACGGCATGACCAAAGTGACCCTCGACAGTGTCGCCGCCGCCGCAGGCGTCTCCAAGGGCGGCCTGCTCTATCACTTCAAGACCAAGGACGCGCTGATTGCCGCCATGGTGCGACGACTCGGTGCCCAAGCCGACAAGCAACGCGCCGACGCCGCAGCAGGCGGTACCTCGGTGGCCGAGTGGTATCTGCAACCACCCGACTCCATCTCCGAGAAGGAGATCGCGCTGTATCGATCGACCCTGGCCGCGTTGCGCAGCGTCGACGGTAATTCCGGCGAGGTGCAGGACGCCGTCACAGAGATGATGCGGTTGTGGGACGAGGGTCTGCGCACCGAGATCGACGATCCGGTTCAGGCCGAGATCATCCGACTCGTCGGCGACGGCATCTACCTCGGAGCCCTTCTCGATCTCCCGGGCGTGGACCCCGACCTGCATCGACGGGTGGTCGATCGCCTCCTCGGCCGGTAACTCCGCGGGTAGGTCCGGTGCGCCGACTCAGGTCAGGTAGCGGTACACCGGAGAGCCCGGCTCCAGCTGCTCGACGTGCAGGTGCGAATCCCGCATACGTTCGAGCAGCGGGCTCAATCCGGCCGCCGACCCGAGTTCGACGCCCACCAGAGCCGCACCGGTCTCGCGGTTGTTGCGCTTGACGTACTCGAACAGCGTGATGTCGTCCTCGGGGCCGAGCACCTCGTCGAGGAATCGGCGCAGCGCCCCGGGTTCCTGTGGGAAATCGACCAGGAAGTAGTGCTTGAGCCCCAGGTGGACCAGAGAGCGCTCGAGGATTTCGCCGTAACGGGAGACGTCGTTGTTACCACCCGAGACCAGGCACACGACGGTACTGCCAGGGGCGATGTCGAGGTGCTCGAGCGCAGCCACCGCGAGTGCGCCCGCGGGCTCGGCGATGACGCCCTCGTTCTGGTAGAGCGCCAGCATCGCCGTGCAGATCGCGCCCTCGTCGATCTGCGTGATCAGGAACGCGCCCGGGCCCGCACTGTTGAACACCGGCGCAGTGAGCAGCGGCAGCGAGGCATGCGAGACCACACTCGCTCCCAGCGACCGCAGCGCGGCGTACGGCACGTCTCCGATGCGGCGGACGGCTGCTCCGTCGACAAACGGATCGATGTCGGCGAGCGTCACCGGACCACCGGCGATCAGTGCGGCGGTCATCGACGCGGCTCCGGACGGCTCGACGCCGACCAGTGAGGTCTGCGGTGCTCGCTCGCGCAGGTAGCTCGAGATGCCCGCGATGCATCCGCCGCCGCCGACCGGCATCACGACGACATCCGGCGCGCCGCCGAGCTGGTCGACGATCTCGGCGGCGATGGTGCCCTGGCCGGCCACGGTTCGGGGGTCGTCGAACGGCGGCACCATCGTGGCACCGGTACGAGCGACATCCTCGGCAGCGGCGGCAGCCGCCGCGTCGAACGTGTCGCCGATGACGATGAGATCGACGAACTCCCCACCGTGCACCCGGATGCGGTCACGCTTCTGCTTCGGGGTGTTGGCCGGGACGTAGATCCTCCCCCGCACCTGCATCGTGCGGCATGCGAATGCGACGCCCTGCGCATGGTTCCCGGCGCTCGCCGTCACCACGCCCACGGCGAGCTCGGCGTCCGTCAGCTGATCCATCAGGTTGTATGCCCCGCGAATCTTGTACGACCGCACGATCTGCAGGTCCTCGCGCTTGAGGTAGACCTTCGCGCCCGTCTCCGCAGACAGCCGCTCGCACAGCTGCAGGGGTGTCGCGGCCACCACCGAAGAAATTCGCACCGCAGCGGCATCGATGTCGGCAGCGGTGACGGCTACCGACGATGAGTGCTGGGAGGCGAGTTCAGGGGATGAAGACACCAGGACATGCTGCCACCAGCGTGGAACGGTTGCCCATCCGGGACCGTTCCACGCTGGACACCGGGTCGTTCCGCAGGCTCGACTCCGGAACGCCGGCCACGGCGACTCAGGCGCGCGAGAGAACCAGAACCGGTATCTCGCGGTCGGTCTTCTTCTGGTAGTCAGCGTAGTCGGGGTACGCGGCAACCGAGCGTTCCCACCACACGGCCTTCTCGTCGCCGGTCACTTCACGTGCGATGTAGTCGTGCTTCTCGGGACCGTCCTGCAGCTCGACCAGTGGCTCGGCCTTGACGTTGTGGTACCAGACGGGGTGTTTCGGTGCGCCGCCGAGGGAGGCGACGATGGCGTACTCGCCGTCGTGTTCGACCCTCATCAACGGCGACTTGCGGAGCTTGCCGCTCTTGTTGCCCTTCGTGGTCAGCAGCACGACCGGCATGCCGTTCATCATCGTGCCTTCGGTTCCGCCGGAGTTCTCGTACAGCTCGGCCTGCTCGCGGGCCCAGTCGGATGAACTCGGTTCGTATTCTCCTGTCAATGGCATGGCTTTCAGTCAACACCCACCGACGTGGCGACGCCAGGAGATCGCCAACAATGCCAGTCCGGAGGGCAAGTTCGGTAGACCGAATCTTTTGTTGGGTATAGTCTGAACTTCCCGCAGCGGAGACCCGAATCTGCCGGTGGCACCAGAGGAGAACGCGATGACCTACACGAGCACCCAGGTGAGCCGTCGACCCGCTCCTACCCTGCGCACCACGGACGTGGCAGGCACCGCGTGGCCGGTATACAAGCTCGAAGCCATCGCACTCGGATTTCTCGTGTTCGCCGCGACCCTCGTCATCGCAGGCTCGCTGCAGGCAGCCGTGCTGGCCGGCGCAGCGGTCGCCGTAGTCGCCTGGTGGACGCTGCGGCTGACCGAGCTGGGTTCGACCGCGCCGGCGTCAGCCCGTCAGGCAGCCCGGCCCCAGTAGCGCCTTCAGGTCGCCCATCAACGCCGAGGTCGGCGTCACCCTCAGGCTGTCGTCCAGCTTCATCGTGGTGATCTTGTCGCCGCTGACCAGCCGCAGATGGACGTCCGAGGTCCCGGGGTGACTGATCAACACCCGCTTGAGCGCGCCGACCTTGTCGGCGGTGCACAGTCGCGTCGGTAGACTCACTGCGAGCGGCTTGTCGATACCGATGGCCGAAAGATCGGGCACCGCAAGGTCGTTCGCGATCAAGGAAACTCGGTCGTCACGCACCGAAACCCGACCCTTGACCAGCACCACCGAGTCCTCGGTGACATCGGCACCGAACACCGAGTACGCCTGTGGGAAGAACAGCACCTCGATACCACCGGCCAGGTCCTCGAGCTGAGCCGACGCCCACGTCAGACCGTTCTTGTTGATCCGACGGTTCACCGAGGCCAGAATGCCGCCGACGGTGACCTGGGTGCCGTCCTTGATGTCACCCTCGAGGATGGTCGGGATGTTGCAGTCGGACTTCGCCGCCAGCATGTGCTCGACGCCCAGGAGCGGGTGGCCCGAGACATAGAGACCGAGCATCTCGCGCTCGAGGGCGAGCCGATGCTTGGATTCCCACTCCTCGTCCGGCACCCGGACGTTGAACACCGCGGAGATCGACTCGTCGGCGTCCTCGCCGCCGAACAGGTCGAACTGGCCGATCGCCTCGGCCTTCTTGGTACCCATCACCGCGTCGATCGCATCGGCGTGAATGAGCATCAGACCTTTGCGCGGATGATCGAGCGAGTCGAAAGCACCTGCCTTGATGAGGGATTCGGTGACCTTCTTGCTGCACGCGATCGCGTCGATCTTGCCGAGGTAGTCGGAGAAGTCGGTGTACTTCGACTTCTCCGATCGCGCCCTGATGATCGACGCGACCACATTGGTACCGACATTGCGGACAGCGCCGAGACCGAACCGGATGTCCTTGCCCACCGACGCGAAGTTGAGTTCGGACTCGTTGACGTCCGGTGGCAGCACCGTGATACCGAGCTTGCGACAGTCGGCGAGGTAGATCGCGGCCTTGTCCTTGTCGTCGCCGACGCTGGTGAGCAGGCCTGCCATGTACTCGGCCGGGTAGTTGGCCTTGAGGTATGCCGTCCAGTACGACACCAGGCCGTAGCCCGCGGAGTGAGACTTGTTGAACGCGTAGCCCGCGAAGGGCAGCACGGTGTCCCACAGCGCCTTGATGGCCGCCTCGGAGAAGTCGTTGTCCAACATGCCCTGCCGGAACCCGGCGTAGGCCTTCTCCAGCTCGGAGAGCTTCTTCTTGCCCATGGCTCGACGCAGCAGGTCGGCCTGACCGAGCGTGTAGCCGGCCACCTTCTGCGCGAGCTGCATGATCTGCTCCTGGTAGACCACCAGGCCGTACGTCTCGCCGAGAATCACCTTGAGCGGCTCTTCGAGCTCCGGGTGAATCGGCTTGACCTCTTGCCTACCGTTCTTGCGGTCGGCGTAATCGTTGTGCGAGTTCATGCCCATCGGACCCGGCCGGTACAGGGCCAGGACGGCGACGATGTCCTCGAAACCGGTGGGCTGCATACGGCGGAGCAGATCACGCATGGCGCTGCCGTCGAGCTGGAAGACGCCGAGAGTGTCTCCGCGAGAGAGCAGGTCGAAGGTCGCCGGGTCGTCGAGCGGGAGAGCGTCGAGGTCGATCTCGATGCCGCGGTTGGCCTTGATGTTGTCGATGGCGTCACCGATGACGGTGAGGTTTCGCAGACCAAGGAAGTCCATCTTGAGCAGGCCGATGGCCTCGCACGACGGGTAGTCCCAGCCGGTGATGATCGCGCCGTCCTGCGCGCGCTTCCACACCGGGATGGCATCGGTGAGCGGCTCGGAGGACATGATGACCGCGCAGGCGTGCACGCCTGCATTGCGAATCAGGCCTTCGAGTCCCTTGGCCGTCTTGTAGATGGTCGCGACGTCGGGGTTGGAGTCGATCAGCGCTCGAACCTCGACGGCTTCCTTGTAGCGCTCGTGCGCGGGGTCGGTGATGCCGGCCACCGAGATGTCCTTGGCCATGATGGGCGGCGGCAGCGCCTTGGTGATCTGATCGGCGATTCCGAAGCCGGGCTGGCCGAACTGCACTCGTGCGGAGTCCTTGATGGCGGCCTTGGTCTTGATGGTGCCGAACGTGATCACCTGGGCCACTCGATCGCTGCCCCACTTCTCGGTGGCGTAGCGGACCATCTCACCGCGGCGACGATCATCGAAGTCGATATCGATATCGGGCATCGACACACGCTCGGGGTTGAGGAATCGCTCGAACAGCAGACCGTGCGGCAGTGGGTCGATGTTGGTGATGCCCATGGCGTACGCGACCAACGATCCGGCTGCGGATCCTCGGCCGGGCCCGACGCGGATGCCGACGGCCTTGGCGTGGTTGATCAGGTCGCCGACCACGAGGAAGTAGGCCGGGAAGCCCATCTCGAGGATGACCTTGATCTCGTACTCCGCGCGCGCGAGGTAGTCCTCGGCCGGTCCGTCGGGGAACCGACGCTCGAGCCCGGTCATGACCTCGTGGCGCAACCACGTGCCCTGAGTGTGGCCCTCGGGTACGGGGAAGATCGGCATCCGGTCGCGGTGCGCCCACACCTCGTCGTACGGCTGCACTCGCTCGGCGATGAGCAGGGTGCTGTCGCAGGCACCGGGCACCTGATCGTCCCAGAGCTCGCGCATCTCGGCGGCGGACTTCAGGTAGTAGCCGTCACCGTCGAACTTGAAGCGAGTGGGATCGCTGAGCGTCTTACCGGTCTGGATGCACAGCAGCGCCTCGTGGTTCTCGGCGGCATCCTTGGTGACGTAGTGGCAGTCGTTGGTGGCCAGCGGCGGAATCGAGAGCTTCTTGCCGATGTCGAGCAGGCCTTCGCGGACACGCCGCTCGATGGACAGGCCGTGATCCATCAGTTCGAGAAAGAAGTTCTCCGGGCCCCAGATCTCGCGCCACTTGGCGGCGGCCTCGAGCGCCTCACGCTCCTGGCCGAGTCGCAACCGAGTCTGCACCTCGCCCGACGGGCAGCCGGTGGTGGCGATGATGCCCTCGGCGTGCGAGGCGATGATCTCCTCGTCCATCCGGGCCCACTTGCCCAGCTGACCCTCGATGGAGGCGAGCGAGGACAGCTTGAACAGGTTGCGGACCCCGGTGGCGTTCTCGGCGACCATCGTCATGTGCGTGTAAGCACCGCTACCGGAGACGTCGTCGGACTTCTGACTGCGGTCACCCCACAGCACGCGCTTCTTGTTGAACCGGGACTCGGGGGCAATGTAGGCCTCGATGCCGATGATCGGCTTGATTCCGGCCTTCTTGGCCTCGTTGTAGAACTCGCTGGCCCCGTACATGTTGCCGTGGTCGGTCATGCCGACTGCCGTCATCTCCAACCGTGCTGCCTCGGCGAACATCGCGCCGATCTTGGCGGCACCGTCGAGCATCGAATATTCGGTGTGGTTGTGCAGATGAACGAACGAATCGGCCACGAAGGTTCTCTCCTGAAGGTCGAGCGTCGGCGAAGAAACGAGCCGCGAACGTACTAACTGTAAGCGGTCGAACCGACAGAATTTTCACGCTGCCGGTGTGTCCTGGGAGGACGTGACAGGTGTGACGGATGCGACGAGGATTCACCTCATTCGGTCGGCACGGGACCGTCGTCCGGAAGCGGCCCGACGACGTCGACGTACTCCGGCAGGAGTGGCTCGACCGCGAACTTGCCGGACACCGCATCCGGCGGAAGCGCCTGCACCGCTCGCACATCGGCGCGGCCGGCCAGCTCGGTCAACTCGGCAGGGGTCCCGCGCACCACCACCGTCACCACACACGCACACCCGTCGAGGAGACGTCGCTGCGACACTGCGGCGATCTGCGCCTGCCGATCCCCCACCCCGAACGATTCGGTCGCCAGGCTCGCTGCGCGCGCGGCCGAATTCAGTACCGACCGTTCGCTGCCCGGCACGCCGACGGTGAGTATGGGAGTCTGCACGCGATCGAGCGGAACACGCAGGAGCACCTGCGAGATACGAACCCCGTCGGCGACGGCATAGGCCTGTTCGGCGGTGAGTTCGCGATCGAACGACACCGAACCCCACCGAGGTTCGGCGTTGTCGCTTCGCAGGCTCGCCTCGGCACGGGCCAGGTAGTCGGTCACCTGCTCTCCGCTGTCCGGGCCGAGCCGGTCGGTGCTCACACTCAGCTGTCGTACCGGATTGAGGTGGCCGACCACGGCGAGCGACCCCAGGACGAGCGCAGCGGCAACGACGCCGCCGAGCACACCGGAGACTCCGCTGGTGCGCATCACGCCTTCCGAAGCACCTCGAGTGCGTGCTCGAGGTCGGCCGGATACTTGCTCTCGATTTCCACCCAGCGGCCGTCGGACGGATGCGCGAAGCCGAGCGACCGTGCGTGCAGCCATTGCCGTTCCAGGCCCAACCGTTCGGCCAGCCGCGGATCGGCACCATAGGTCAGATCGCCGCAGCACGGATGTCGCAGAGCCGAGAAGTGCACCCGAATCTGGTGCGTGCGACCGGTTTCCAAGTGCACGTCCAGCAGGCTCGCGGCCTGGAACGCTTCGACCGTGTCGTAGTGGGTGACGCTGGGCTTGCCGTCGGCACGGACGGCGAACTTCCAGTCGTTGCTGCCGTGTCGACCGATCGGAGCATCGATCGTTCCACTGCTCGGATCCGGATGGCCCTGCACCAGTGCGTGGTAACGCTTGTCGATGGTGCGCGCCTTGAACGCCCGCTTGAGCACGGTGTACGCCCGCTCGGACGTGGCGACCACCATGACTCCGGACGTGCCGACGTCGAGACGATGGACGATGCCCTGCCGCTCGTGCGCACCGGAGGTCGAAATCCGGAAACCGGCGGCCGCGAGACCACCGATGACGGTGGGGCCGGTCCAGCCGACGCTGGCATGCGCGGCCACCCCGACGGGCTTGTCGACGGCCACGATGTCGTCGTCTGCATAGAGGATTTCCATCCCCTCGACCGGCTCCGCCTCGATCGTCAACTCGCGGGCCGGCTCGGGCAGCGTCACTTCGAGCCACGAACCAGCGGCCAGCCGGTCGGACTTGCCGACGGCACCGTGATCGACCAGAACCGAGCCCTCCTCGGCCAGGGTCGCGGCGACGGTACGCGAGAGCCCGAGCAGCCGAGCGAGACCGGCGTCCACCCTCATTCCGTCCAGACCGTCGGGCACCGGCATCGAGCGCGATTCCCTCACTTGTCGGCCTCGGCTGCGGCATCGGAGTTCGCCTTGGTCACCCGTTCGCCGTTCGGCTCGAACCCGAACAGGCTCAGCACGACGAGCAGGATCGCACCACAGACGATGGACGAGTCGGCAACGTTGAACACCGGCCACCAGCCCACCGACACGAAGTCGACGACGTGTCCCTGGAACGGCCCCGGTGCGCGGAAAAAACGGTCGATCAGGTTGCCGAGTGCACCGCCGAGAACCAGACCCAATCCCAGTGCCCACCACGGTGATCGCAGCGTCCGACCGATCTTGATCACACCGATGACGACCGCGACTGCCACGACCGTGAGCAACCAGGTCATCCCGGTGGCCATCGAGAACGCCGCACCGGGGTTGCGTACCAACCGCAACGTCACGACATCTCCGACGACCGAAATCGGGTTGCCGGGCTTGACGTAGTGCACCACCACGATCTTGGTCACGAGGTCGAACAACAGAATCACGGCCGCGATCGCGATCAGCAACCGCGTCCTGAGCGGCTTCGGAAGTCGATTCACGGCGCTGTCGGTATCGGTCACCTGCGAGTCCGCGGTCTCGTTCGGTGCCGGAACACTACTCGTCTCGGCTGGCGGATCGTCGGCGCGGTCTTCACTCACCTGTCCATCATGGCGTATGGACGGCGGCGGGTCCTCATCCGTGCCGCGCACCACCGGTCTCCACGGGCGGTGTCAGTAGCCTGGTGGCCGTGAAGTCGACCGATCGTTTCCGCACCGTCCGCTCCGGCACCGTCCGCTCCGGTTTCCTCGCTGCCTGCTGTGCAGTGGTCCTCGTCGCCGGATGTTCGAGCACCGACACCGACACCGATCCCGCTCCCGAGCAGGCGGCGTCCTCGAACGAGGTGACGATCGCCGTGACGCCGACGACCACCACCGTGGTCGACCCCGGCACCGAACCGCGACGCGTACTGGCCTTCGAAACCTCCGACGCGAACGAGCAGAACGTGGACCTCACCACCACCTCCACCGTCTCGCAGCAGATCAGCGACGGGGCTCCACAGGACTTCTCCAGCCCCGAACTGACCGTGCCCCTGTCCGCATCGACGTCCGACACCGTCCCGGACGACGACGCCTCGACCGGCGCTACCCGGTCCGTCGAGCTGACCATCGGAGCTGCGACGTCGCCCGACGAGGGACTGACCGACGCCCTCTCCGCATCCGAGGGCTCGTCGGCACGGCTGGCGACCACCGACTCGGGAGCGATCACCGCACTGCACATCACCCCCGCCGACGCCGCGCTCGACACCGCCCGCGCGGCGATCGAACGCTCGTTGAACGCCGCGGTGTACCGCTCCGTCGACTTCCCCGAGGCCGAGGTGGGAGTGGGCGCGACATGGACCGTCGATCAACAGGTACTGAGCGGCATCACGTTGAACCAGCGCACCACGGTCACGCTGCGAGCACTCGACGGTGACCGAGCGACCCTGGACGTCGCGATCACCCAGACACCCGAATCGACCACCTGGAACCTGCCCGACGACGCGGGGACGCTGAACATCGAGACCTACACGTTCACCGGATCGGGAACGCTCGAGATCGATCTGACCCGACCGCTTCCCGTCGGCGGATCGATCACCGCAGGTGGAGAGCAGATGTACACCGACCCCGAAAGCACGACCGTGCTGCGTCAGACCGTCGGAGATTCGATCACCTGGGCTGCCCGATGACGGCGCGGACCGCGACGCAGCTGCTGGCGGCGCTGTCTGTCCTCGGCGTCGCCGCGTCCGGGTGCAGCGCAGACGAGCCGGCCCCGACCCCTGCACCCGCGCCCAGCTCCGTCCCCGCACCCGACCCCCTGCTCGGTGCCCCGATCACCGACTCCGGTGTCCTTGCCGCAGCGATGTTGGGTCTCGGCGACCTTCCGGACGGTTTCTCCTCGATTCCCGACCCCGTCCAGGATCTCGGTCTCGACCCGGCTCCCGAGTACGACTCACCCGACGAGTCCGGTACCGACCCTGCCGAGTGCGCTGCGGTACTGGCACCGATCTCGGAGCAGCGGGGCGGTGCGGCCTCGAACGCAGTCGTCCGCTTCTCGGGACCGAACTTCTCCTCGATCGACGAGGATGCGGCGAGCTACCCCGATACGGGCACGGCCGAGGCCTTCACGGCGATCCAGCAGGCTTGGGTGGGGTGCACGACGTTCAGCGGCACGGACGCGGACGGGGTGAGCGTCGACTACGCGTTGGCGGGCCGGGAGCAGTCCTCGGTCGGCGACGCATCGGCCTCGGTACGCCTGACCACCAGCAGTGAAGGGTTCACCTTGGTCTCCGATGTGGTGGTGGCCGTGGTCGACTCGACCGTCGTCCAGATCGTCGTCTCGGATCAGGCCGGCCTGGAACCGGAGACCGTGACCGCTGTCGCCGAGGCTGCCGTCGAACGCATTCGATCGGTGACACCGAGCATGTGAATCGAGCCGGGCCCACGAAAAACTGCCGGTGACACGTCCCCGAGGGGACATGTCACCGGCAGTGTTCTTGTCGGTCAGAGACGATCGGCAGGACTCAGGGTGCGGGGCACGCCGGGCTGGTCAGCTGCGCGAGCGAGACGATGCCGCACGCGTTGTCCTTGGAAAGCTTCCAGACGCCGTCCTCGGGGACGAACTGGAAGGTGCCGGGGTTGGCCTGGCCGTTGAGCGTGATCGTGATGCCTGCGTTGAGGACGCCGGTGCCGAGATCGTCGATGCTGGTGATCTCGATCTGCGCGTTGTTGGCGACGGCAGCGGCGGCGACCTGGTTGATCAGTTCGGGGTCCTCGGATGCACCCTGGATCAGGGCGGCCTTCTCCTCGACCGGAACGTTGGGGTCGAGCCCGCGTACGAGCTGAGCGTTGAGGTCCTCCACGGTCGGCACCGGCGGGTACGCACCGGCGTCGGGAGCGGCAGCGGCAGACGTTGTGACCGCCGTCGTCGTCGCGGTGGGCTCTTCGTCGCCTCCGGAGCTGCAGGCGGTCATGGTGAGCGCTCCGGCGATGGCGATGCCGGCAACCATTGCCCGTCGGGTGTTACGAAGCTTCAAGTGCTTGTCCTTTTCACTCTGAGTCACGTCTCGATCGTTCTGTGACTCGTCGGTCGTCTGGAATGGGGTCGTCTCGGACCTGGTCCACTATGTCAGCTCGACACGCCCGAGTCACAACGCGATCGGCATACCTGTGAAACCTCACAGAGTTTCCTCAGCGACGCCACAACTCACTTCAGGCTGTCGAGAACGTCGGCAACGACCAGGTTCTCGTCCGATTCGGCGAAGGTGCGCGCGATTCCCGGCCCGCTGGTTCGCGTCTCGAATCGCACGGTCACCACCGAGTGACCGGCCCCCTGCACCCAGCCGTGACCGAAGTCGGGATGCCGGACGTCCATGCCCGGTTGCCACCGCGGACCGTCCGGGACGACGACATCGGCGGCTGCCTCGATCGGTGCGGGCGACTCCTCGGTCGCATCCGCGGCAGGCTCGTACTCCAGCTCGGGAAACAGCGAACCCTGTCGCACGGCCGACAGCCCGGCCAGCCCGACGCCGACCAGCCTGATCGGCCCGACGTCGACCGGATCGACGGCAAGTCGCTGCGCCGTGGCCACGATGGTCTGCTTGTCCACCGTCGCGTACGGCAACGTTGCCGATCGGGTGATGATGCTCATGTCGGACTTGCGCAGTTTCAGTACCACCGTCCTGGCACCCCGACCGTCCTTCAGCAACCGGCGATGCGTCGACTCGACGATGGACTCGATGGCCGGGCGGAGCTGAGCGAGAGAGATCACGTCCTGCGCGAACGTCGTCTCGGCGCTGACCTGCTTGGCCTCGGCCCGCTCGGCCACGACGCGATTGTCGATCCCGCGTGCGAGCTGATGCAGGCTCGGACCCATCGTGGCCCCGAGAATCGAGGCCACCTCGGACTCCGGCGTGGCCACGAACTTGCCGATGGTGTCGATTCCCAAGCGCCGCAAGCGCTCTCCGGCCACCGGTCCGATCCCCCACAGTTTCCGAACCGGCAGGGCAGCCATCAACTCGGCCTGGATTCCCGGAGCAACGACGGTGATGCCGTCGGGTTTGGCCAGTCCCGACGCGATCTTGGCGATCTGTTTTCCGGATCCGGCACCGATCGAGGCGACCAGTCCGGTCTCGGCGAGTATCAGTGCGCGCAGGCCCGCGCAGAACTGCTCGACCTCGTGAACCGTCGCACCGGCGAGTTCGAGCGGCTCACCGAACGCCTCGTCGATCGAGAGTTGTTCGAGAACGGGCATGGGTCCGCGTAGTGCCTCGAAAGCGCGTCGGCTGAGCTCGGAGTAGAGAACGAACCGCGGTGGCAACACCACGGCCCCGGCTCCGACGAGTCGGCGGGCCTGATGCATCGGCATGGCAGAACGCGCCCCGAACGCACGCGCCTGATAGCTGCAACCGGCCACCACTCCCCGCCCACCCGCGCCGCCGACGAGAACCGGGCGGCCCCGCAATGTGGGGCGAGTGAGCTGTTCGGCGGACGCGAAGAACGCGTCCATGTCCAGGTGCAGCACCCATCGGCGACTCCGCAGAGTGTCGTCGGCGATGTTCGACATCGTCAGCCGAGATCGACGGTGAAGCCGAGCGCCTGCGCCGCCCGTTCGGGTGTCGGATCCGACCACAGCTCGCCGTACACCTCGCTCGTCGTCAGCGATCGCATGTGCGCGGTGTCGATGTACAGGGTGCCGTGGAGATGGTCGGTCTCGTGGGCCACGATCCTGGCCGGCCAGCCGGCAACCACCTCGTCGATCTCGCGACCGGCTTCGTCGGTGCACTCGAGCCGCACCTCGGCCGCTCGCGTCACGACGGCCTGATAACCGGGAACACTGAGACAACCCTCGTAGAAGCCTGCGGTCCGCGATCCGACCGGGGTGTACCGGGGATTGACCAGTACCCGGAACGGAAGCGGTGTGCGCTCCCGGACCCGGGACACCTCCGCTTCGACGTCGTACAGGTCCTCGATCACTGCGATCTGCAACGGGATGCCGATCTGCGGTGCGGCCAGGCCGACACCGGGCGCGTCGTGCATGGTCGCGCGCATCACCTCGATCAACTCCGCGAACGTCTCGGAATCGAGCTGACCGGTATAGCGGGCAGCCCCGGACCGCAGAACCGGGTCACCCGCCGCGACGATAGGCACGACGCCGCCGCGAGCTTCGGCGAGAAGCTCGCGGACGGCACCGACCGATACGTCGCCGTCGATCATGACGACTTGGTGATCGCTGCCCGCACTCCCTCACCGAGATCGCTGCCGTCGTCGCCGACGCGTCCGTCGACGAGCGAGAGTGCGAGCACCTCACCTGCGATCAGATCGCGGTGCGTGTCGAGCCACGCCTGTCGATGTTCGGGGACCTCGATGACGATGTCGATGCGGTCCGAGACCTCGAACCCGTGATTGCGACGCGCGTCCTGCAGTTCGCGGATGCGGTCCTTGGCCCAGCCCTCCGCTTCGAGCTCCTCGGTGACGGCGGAATCGAGCACGACCAGTCCGGCGTTCCCGGGCAACGGTGCCGTCGATTCGGGCTCGGCGGCAACGAGCCTGCGAGTGAACTCCTCTGGCAAGAGCGCAATTCCTGCTGCGCTCACCACACCGTCCGCGTCCTCGGACCAATCGCCTGCCTTCACGGCCTTGATGACGGTCTGGACGTCCTTGCCGATACGCGGGCCCGCAGCACGCGCATTGACGACGAGCTCGAACTTTCCGTGTACCGCAACGTCTTCGGTCAGATCGACCTTCTTGACGTTGACCTCGTCGGCGATGATGTCGACGAACGGACGCAGCCGCTCCGCATCGGCGGCCGCGACGGTCACCTCGGGCAGCGGCAACCGCACGCGCAGGTTCTGTGCCTTGCGCAGACCCAGAACGGTCGAGCACACGGTGCGGACCTCGTCCATGCTCTCGACGAGTTCGGGATCCGACGGCAGTTCGTCGGCCTCGGGCCAGTCCGTCAGGTGCACCGAGCGGCCACCGGTCAAGCCCCGCCACACCACTTCGCTGATCAGCGGCAACAGCGGGGCGGCGATGCGCGTGAGCACCTCGAGCACGGTGTGCAGGGTGTCGATCGCGTCGGCGTCCTCGCTCCAGAACCTCGAACGCGACCGTCGCACATACCAATTGGTCAGCGCATCGCAGAACGTGCGCAGCTCGTCGCAGGCACCGGCGATGTCGTTGCCCTCGAGCGCATCGGTGATCGCGTCGCGGGTGGCCGACAGCTTGGCCAGAACGTAGCGATCGAGCACGTGCGGAGAATCGGTCCGCCATTGCCCGGGCCTCGAAGCGTAGAGCTGAAGGAAGCTCCACGCATTCCAGATCGGCAGCAGCGCCTGGCGGACGCCCTCGCGGATGCCCTGCTCGGTCACGATGAGGTTGCCGCCTCGCAGGATCGGTGAGGACATCAGGAACCACCGCATGGCGTCGGAGCCGTCGCGGTCGAAGACCTCCTTGACGTCCGGGTAGTTGCCCTTGGACTTGCTCATCTTCAAGCCGTCGTCACCGAGCACGATGCCGTGTGCGGCAACGGTCTTGAACGCCGGACGATCGAACAGTGCGGTCGCGAGCACGTGCAGGGTGTAGAACCAGCCGCGTGTCTGCCCGTTGTACTCGACGATGAAATCGCCCGGGTTGTGCGTGGAGAACCACTCCTCGTTCTCGAACGGGAAGTGCACCTGCGCATACGGCATCGAGCCGGACTCGAACCAGCAGTCCAACACCTCGGGAACGCGGCGCATCGTGGACTCACCCGTCGGGTCGTCCGGGTTGGGACGCGTCAGATCGTCGATGTAGGGCCGGTGCAGATCGGTCGGCCGCACGCCGAAGTCACGCTCGAGCTCGTCCAGGCTGCCGTACACATCCAGCCGCGGGTAGGCCGGGTCGTCGGAGGTCCACGCCGGAATCGGGCTGCCCCAGTATCGGTTTCGGCTGATGTTCCAGTCGCGTGCACCTTCGAGCCACTTGCCGAACTGGCCGTCCTTGATGTGCTCGGGAACCCAAGTGATCTCCTGGTTCAGCTCGACCATCCGATCACGGAACTTGGTCACCGCGACGAACCACGACGGCACCGCCATGTAGATCAGTGGCTGACCACTGCGCCAGCTGTGTGGGTACGAGTGCTCGATGGTCTCGTGCCGCAACAACCGACCCGAGGCCTTGAGGTCCTTGATGATCACCGGATTGGCGTCGAACACCATCAGGCCCTCGTACGGCGGCACCAGCGAGGTGAACTTGCCGCCTGCGTCGAGCGGTTGCACCACCTCGATGCCGTTCGCGGTGGCGACGTCCATGTCCTCCTCACCGAAAGCCGGTGCGAGGTGGACGATTCCGGTGCCCGAATCGGTCGTGACGTAGTCGGCCTGCAGCACGCGGTGCGAGTTCTCGTGGCCGAGGAAGAAATCGTACGGCGGTGCGTAAGCAAGTCCGACCAACTCGGTACCGGTGTGCTCAGACAGAACCTCCGGCTCCTCGCCGAGTTCCTTCGCGTAGTGCGAGAGTCGCTGCGCGGCAAGCACGTAACGCTCACCGTCGGCTCCTCGCACCTGTACGTAGTGCACCTCGGGATGCACCGCGATCGCCAGGTTCGACGGCAGGGTCCACGGCGTGGTGGTCCAGATCAACGCGTTCGCGCCGTCCAGGGGCGAGCCGGGAGCCGTCAACGGCATCGTGACGGTGACCGCGGGATCCTGACGCATCTTGTACGCGTCGTCGAGGCGGGTCTCCTGATTGGACAGGGGTGTCTGCTCGTACCAGCTGTACGGCAGAACTCGGTATCCCTGGTAGATCAGGCCCTTGTCGTGCAGCGTCTTGAATGCCCACATGACGGACTCCATGAAGTCGACGTCGAGGGTCTTGTAGTCGTTGTCGAAGTCGACCCACCGCGCCTGCCGGGTGACGTAGTCCCGCCACTCGTCGGTGTACTGGAGTACCGACTGCTTGCAGTAGGCGTTGAACTTTG
Organism: Rhodococcus sp. IEGM 1370; assembly: GCF_033142325.1. Lineage (NCBI taxonomy): Bacteria > Bacillati > Actinomycetota > Actinomycetes > Mycobacteriales > Nocardiaceae > Rhodococcus > Rhodococcus sp. IEGM 1370. Next base: position 144,472 of record NZ_JAWLRY010000003.1, read on the forward strand.
CCAGACCCATCTCGTCGATCTCGGACTTGTCCTTGATACCGAGCTGCTTCTCCGCTTCCAGCTCTGCGGGCAGACCGTGGCAGTCCCAGCCGAAGCGACGCTCGACCTTCTTGCCCCGCATCGTCTGGAATCGCGGGACGAGGTCCTTGACGTAACCGGTGAGGAGGTGGCCGTAGTGCGGCAGACCGTTCGCGAAGGGAGGGCCGTCGTAGAAGACGAACTCCTCGGCACCCGCTCGATTGTCGATGCTGGCTCGGAAAGTGCCGTCCTCGGCCCACTCGTGCAGAACGATGCGCTCGAGATCGGGGAACGGGACACTGCCCGATCGGCCCTCGGCCAAATCGACCAGCGGGTACGACGCATTCTTCGGACGTGCGCTCGCATCTGTCATATCTGTCTCCTCCGTGCCGGACGCGTACTGGACGCGACACCTCTTGGCACGGGGACGACATTCGACGATCGGGACGTCGGATACCGCGGTACCACCCCGCTTGCTCGGCTCCGACGACTGCGTCGCCGGAGCAAGCCTCTCCACGTGAGCTGTGACGGGCTCACCCGTTCGGTTCTACTGGACGTCGATTCGAGGTGGTTGCCCATCGAACCGAGTCGTTCTTCCGAAGGCTCCCCGGTGATAGCCGGATCGACGCCTGAAACAACTGGAGAAATCAGCACATATTACTTATCGGGTTCCGGCGGTGGTCGTTTGCCCGTCAGTGCACCGACAAGTAGCAGAACTGCTCCCACGATACACACGACGATGCAGGCCCACGCCCACACAACCGACCCCGTCATCAACGCGAGAACCAGAAAGCCGAAACCGATAGCCGCTGCGCCGAGAGTCAGGACCAGCACGTGATTCCTCGCTCACCGTTCGACGCGACGTCAGGGTCCGATGCTGCCGTGTTCGGCAGCATCGGCACGAACTCCTGCGTCAGTTGCCCTTGGCGTACGACTGGCTGTACCCCGACGACTGGCTGTCCTGGTTGAAGTTGTCCTGCCCGTTGTCCACCGGCAGCGCCGAGGAGCGGTTCTCGAGCTCTTCGAGCTGCGATTCCAGGTAGGACTTGAGCCGCACGCGGTATTCGCGCTCGAACGTCTTGAGCTGCTCGATGCGACCTTCGAGTACCGAACGCTGCTGGTTGATCGTCGCCATGATCTCGGTGTGCTTGCGCTCGGCGTCGGCCTGCAGTGCGTCGGCCTTCTCCTTCGCCTGACGCAGCTGGGTCTCGGAGCGCGTCTGTGCGTCGGACAGCAGCGACTCGGACTTCTGCCGAGCCTCGGACATCATCGACTCCGAACGCGTGCGGGCATCCGAGACCAAACGCTCGGCGTTGGTGCGCGCGTTGCCGAGCAGCTGCTCGGACTCCGACTTGGCATCACCGGTGAGACGATCGGCCATCTCCTGAGCGAGGCCCAGAATCTTGGCGGCCTGCATGTTGGAGTCGCCGCTCTGCTGCGGGGCCGCCGCAACGGGTGCGACCGGAGCGGGCTGCGCCGCGACGGGCGGTGGCTTGGGGGGATCCACCGGGCGCTGTGGCTCGGCCTTCGGTGCCGCGACCTGAGCCGCCTGCGGGCTCTGCCGCGAAGCGTTCTTGGCGTCCGCAAGCTCCTGGTCGAGCTCACCGACCCGCTGGCGGAGGTCGGCGTTCTCTTCGATCAGTCGCGACAACTCTTGCTCGACGAGGTCTAGAAAAGCGTCGACCTCGTCTTCGTTGTAACCACGCTTACCGATGGGCGGCTTGCTGAACGCGACATTGTGCACATCAGCTGGAGTCAGCGGCATGGAAGGATCCCTTCACGCGTCTTGGGGCGGTAGAGCAAGCATTCAGTTATATGCCATTCCGCGCGAGTGCAGAACAATCAAACTGTAACTGGCGTCCATTCTGTCACACAGGACACGCAGCATGCGCTGGGTCCCGCGTTCTAACATTTCGTCTGCGATCTCAGGCCGCGAGACTGCTGGTCACATTCCACGCAATGAAGACGACGAACAGCAGGACCATGATGGACAGGTCCAGTCGCACTCCGCCGAGATTGAGCGGCGGAATTATCCTGCGGAGGAACTTCACCGGCGGGTCGGTGACCGTGAAGATCGCCTCGAGCACGATGACGACCAACCCGGTCGGTTGCCAATCTCTCGCGAAAGTTCTGATGAACTCGACGATGATTCGACCGATGAGAAGGAGCCAAAAAAGAAACAATACGATGTTGATCACCGTGAACACGATCACGGCTATACTCTGCCTGAATTCGACGGGCTGAGCAAAGCGCGCTGGTCACAGCCCCGTTCTACCACCCCGAACAGCGAATCTCTCACTGCTGACTGTAGAAGCCGGTCTCGGCGATCCGCCTGCGCTCCTGCGGCGAGACGTCGACGTCGGCCGGCGAGAGCAGGAATACCTTGGTCGCAACCTTGTCGAAGGAACCGCGCAGCGCGAAGGCGAGCCCGGCCGCGAAATCGACCAGGCGCTTGGCGTCGGCGTTGCTCATCTCGACCAGGTCCATGATGACCGGAGTGCCGTCGCGGAAGCGCTCACCGATGGTGCGCGCCTCGCTGTAGTCACGCGGTCGCAGCGTGGTGATCTTCGAGAGCGGGCCGCCGTCGTCCGCGATCGGGCTGCGTCGCGTCTCCGCACGCACGTCCATCCGAGTGTCCATGGCCAACGCTCCCCTGGTTGCCGCACCTCGCGTGGTCGGTGCCGCGCCACGTCCTCGTCCGCCGATCGGGGCCAGCGTCGCCGGACGCGGGGCCTCGTAGTCGTCGTAGTCGTCCTCGACCTGCGCGTGCCGAGATCCACCGAACGACGGCTTCACGAATTCACGCTCATCCATGTCGTCGTAGCTGTCACGACCACCACGGGAACTGCGTCGCGTGTCCGGATCGTCGAGGTAGTCGTCCTCGTAGTCGGCGAGCGGAACCATGCCGAAGTACGCCTTGAACTTGTGCAGGGTGCTCATCGTTCTGCCTTCCGTGGCGGTGTGTCTACTGTCCATCTCCAGGTTCGCAAGTGTCTGTTGTGACTGATGTGATCCATGGACTGTTATTGCGAGGTTATCGGCCGCGCGCCGAGTATTGCGGTACCGACACGCACGCACGTCGATCCGTGCCGCACAGCAGCTTCCAGGTCTCCGGTCATGCCGGCGGACAGCTCGAGCGCTTCGGGATGATCGGCCGTCAGCCGACGGTGCAGGCTCTCGAGATCGGCGAATGCGGCGTCCGCATCGGCGTCGAGCGGTGGCACCGCCATCAACCCCGCCAAACGCAACCCGGACGCGTTCGACACCGCGTCGGCAAGCTCGTGGAGTTCGTCGCGTTCGACGCCGCCGCGGTGCACATCCCCGTCGAGACTGACCTGAACGATCACGTCGAGTTCGGTCCGACGCACACCCTCGTCCAATGCCGCCGTCGTCGCCTTCGACAGTGCGGCCACCAACCGCACACTGTCCACGGAATGAATGGCGTGCGCCCACGCGGCAACCGACTTCGCCTTGTTTCGCTGCAGGTGTCCGATCATGTGCCAGCGGGGCGGATCGCCGACGAAATCTTCGGCCGTCTCGGCGACCTTGGGCGACGCGTCCTGCTCCCGGGACTCTCCGAAGTCGCGGCACCCCAGTTCGTAGAGAATCCGCACGTCCGAGGCGGGGAAGAACTTGGTCACCGGCAGCAGAGCCACGTCGGCGGGCGACCGGCCCGCATCGACACAGGCGCGGTGCAGCCGCTCACGCACCGACGTCAACGCCGTCTCGATCTCCTGCGCCCGGTCGGTGCCCGACGCGCTGCCGGTGGGTTCGCTCATGACAACCTCCTGTGCCGGTTCACCGGTCTGCCGTTTCGGCCCGATCACCTGGGGATGTGCTGTCCATCCATACGACACTGGCGATTCGGCCGGTCGATCCTTCGCGACGGTGACTGAACAAGGCCCGGTCCTCGATGGTGCACCGCGGATCCTGAGCGACCCCGGACACTCCCGCGGCGAGCAGTTGAGCGCGGATACCGGCGGGAATATCGAGCCCCGGCGTATTGCGGACCGTGGTCGTCGCGCTGCCGGGGAGATGCTTGTCGACGTCCGCTCGCATGGAGGCGGGCACCTCGTACTGGCGACCGCTCGCCGCCGGACCGAGAAATGCGCCGATCCGCGCCGGGACCGCCCCGAGCTCGACCATGGCGGCCAACACCCGGGGAACGATGCCGATGCGGGCACCGACCCGCCCTGCATGCACCGCTGCGATCACGCCTGCCTCCTCGTCGGAGAGCAGGACCGGCACGCAATCGGCAGTCAACACCACCAGACCGAGATCACGTTGCGTCGTCACCAACGCATCGGTCATAGGCACCGGCTCGGACACCGGACCGTCGACCACGGTGACGGTGCGTCCGTGGACCTGCTCCATGAACACGAGCCGTTCGAGTCCCATACCCAGTCGATCGCCGAGGCGTCGACGGTTGGCCTCCACCGAAGCGGGGTCGTCACCTACGTGATCGCCCAGATTGAACGTGTCGAACGGCGGTGCCGAGACGCCGCCCGCCCGCGTCGTCGAGACGCGTCGGACACGAAACGGACCGGCGGAAGCGGTGTCACTCACCGCCGCATGAAGGACGGCACATCGACTTCGTCTTCGCCCTCGTCCTCGGCGATCGGAACGCGACGGCCGGAACCGACGCTCTCGCGGCCCTGTCCGGACGAGTCCCGGCCCTGGCCGGACGAGTCGCGACCGTAACCGGCTGCGGATTCGCGGCTCGACGATTCGCGGTTGGACGAGCTCGACGAGTTCAGCGGCGGCAGACTGCTCCCACTCGGTGCGCCGACCGGGTCGCGGAACACAGCACCGTCGGAGCCGTCGGTCGACTTGGAGGACACCTCGCCCGAGCGAGCCGATCCGATGGGGCCGCGGGTGGAGGTGGCAGCTTCGACCGGACGCCGCGTCGGGGTTCCTCCGTCGAAGCCTGCGGCGATGACGGTCACGCGGACCTCGTCGCCGAGCGAGTCGTCGATGACGGTGCCGAAGATGATGTTGGCGTCGATGTGTGCGGCTTCCTGCACCAGCGAGGCGGCCTCGTTGATCTCGAACAGACCGAGGTCGGATCCACCGGCGATGGAGAGCAGCACTCCGCGTGCACCTTCCATCGAGGCTTCGAGCAGCGGCGAGTTGATCGCCGATTCGGCTGCCTTGATCGCGCGACCCTCACCGCGTGAGGATCCGATACCCATCAGTGCACTGCCTGCGCCGGACATGACGCCCTTGACGTCGGCGAAGTCGACGTTGATCAGTCCGGGAGTGGTGATCAGGTCGGTGATGCCCTGGACACCGTTGAGCAATACCTCGTCGGCGCTGCGGAACGCGTCCATGAGGCTGACGGCCGCGTCGCCGAGCTGGAGCAGTCGATCGTTGGGGATGACGATGAGCGTGTCGCAGGACTCGCGGAGCTGCTGGATGCCGGTGTCGGCCTGTCCACCGCGCCGCTTGCCCTCGAAGGAGAACGGCCGGGTGACGACACCGACGGTCAGTGCACCGAGCTTGCGAGCGATGTTGGCGACGACAGGAGCGCCACCGGTGCCGGTGCCGCCTCCCTCGCCTGCGGTGACGAACACCATGTCGGCACCCTTGAGCACCTCTTCGATCTCGTCCTTGTGATCGTCTGCTGCGCGGCGGCCGACCTCGGGATCGGCACCTGCGCCGAGTCCGCGGGTCAGTTCGCGGCCGACGTCGAGCTTGACGTCTGCATCACTCATCAGCAAGGCCTGAGCGTCGGTGTTGACCGCGATGAACTCGACTCCCTTGAGTCCCTGTTCGATCATGCGGTTGACCGCGTTCACGCCGCCGCCGCCGATGCCGACGACCTTGATTACGGCGAGGTAGTTGTGCGGGGGCGTCATGGGCTCTCGCCTTCCGTGGATTGTTGCCTGAAATGTGGAAAACCCTCAACCTAAACCACAGGCTTAGAGTTATGTCAAGTACTGAACTGGTCGAAACGCTATTCATCGCCGACGACTATCGCCATTAGGCGCGCCGACGCCACGCGAGAAATTCCGGTCCGCGCGTCGAAACTATTTGGTGGTGGGCAGATCCGGACTCGACACGTCGAAGATCTGACCGGGCTGGGACAGCAATGCGATCGCGACCGCACCCTTGCGCTCGGAGTCGTCCTTGCTACCCCACACGACGGTGCGCCCGTCGAGCAGCAGAATCGAGATGTCGGACAGCGTGCTCGCCCGCAGCTCGGCGGCCTGATCACGCAGCAGCGGTGGCAACGTATCGAGAACCGCCAGTGCATCTTTCGTCACCGGATCACCGAACACCGGATTGTCGGTCACCAGACGCACCACCCCTGGCGGTGGCGGCGCGATCGCGAAATCGACGCCGGTGGAGTCCAGGAGATGGGTGCCGTCCGGAGAATCGAAGAACGCCACCGGAACTCGCTCCTCGACCGTCACCTGCACGGTGGACGGATACTGGCGTTGCACGCGGACCGTCGCCAGCGCCGGGATCGTTGCCACCCGCTGCGCCGCCCCCGCCGTGTCCACCCGAACCAGCGGAAGGCCGACGGGTACGTCCAGCCGATCGAGGATCTCCTGCTCGGACACCGACGATGCCCCCGCGACCGCGATGGTGCGAACGGACAACAGCGGCGTGAAGTACACCAGCGCAGCCGATCCCACCACGACGACCACCACGGCGAGCGCAATCAGAGCGGCTTTGCGACGCGACCGCTTCACTCGGGCGCGCTCTTCTTCCCGTGCCTGAGCGCGGGCTTGCTTGTCGGTGACCGCGGACGGCGAATCACCCTCTCGTGCAGCTGTTCCCGACCTCGAAGAACGGACTCGATCGGAGCGGCGGGTCACGTCGACGGCCGATCCTTCGGTACTCCGCGGCCGGTCGCAGCACCGAAATCGGTCTTCGAGCGAAGCGCATCGAGAATCGGCCCGCCGAGCATCGTCACGTCGCCGGCTCCCATGGTGATGACGACATCGCCGGGCACACTCAGGTGGGCGACCTGCTTGGCCACCAACGACAGATCCGGCTGATAGTTCACCGGCTTGGTCACCGAAGCGGCAACCAGCGCCCCCGTCACACCGGGCAACGGCTCCTCGCGCGCGCCGTAGACGTCGAGCACGACGATCTCGTCGGCCAACGACAACGCGGCACCGAACTCCTCGGCGAACGTCGCGGTCCGCGAGTACAGGTGCGGCTGGAACACCACCACCACCCGTCCCTGCTCGCCACCCGAACGATCCTGGCCTGCCACGAGGGCCTGTGCGGCCGTCAGCACCGCACGCACCTCGGTCGGATGGTGCGCGTAGTCGTCGAACACGCGGACGCCGTGCTCACGCCCGGTGAACTGAAAGCGTCGATGCACGCCGCCGAAACCGGTGAGTCCGGCCAGCAATTCCTCGACACCGGCACCGACCTGGCGCGCCGCGACGAACGCCGCCAGCGCGTTGAGTGCAGTGTGCCGGCCGGGGACGCCGAGCCGTACGGTGCGCGCCGCGTCCTCACCTGCGATCTGCAACTGCGCGACGCCACCGATGTCCTCGGGCTCCCACGCCAGCAGCCGAACGGCCATGTCGACCGGCCCCGCGTCGACGTCCGAGGACCCGTATCCCAGCACCTTGACTCCGGGAAGGTTCCGCTCGACCACGCGTCGAGCCAGCGCCGCCGAACCGGGATCGTCCATACAGGCCACGAGCACACCGCCCGGACCCAGCAGCGCGGCGAAATCGTCGAACACCTGAACGTAGGCGTCGGTGGTGCCGAAGTAGTCCAGATGATCGGCCTCGATGTTGGTCACGATGATGACGTTGGCCGTGTACTGCAGCAGCGAGCCGTCGCTCTCGTCCGCCTCGGCCACGAACACGTCGCCGCTGCCGTGATGGGCGTTGGTCCCGGCTTCGTTGAGCTCTCCTCCGACGGCGAACGACGGATCGAACCCGCAGTGCTGCAGGGCGACGACCAGCATCGAGGTCGTGGACGTCTTTCCGTGCGTACCCGAGACCAACAGCGTGCGGTATCCCTGCATGAGAGAAGACAGCACGGCCGGTCGCAGCACCACCGGAATTCCGCGTTCGCGAGCTTCGACGAGTTCGGGATTGGTCTGGGGAATCGCGGCGTGGGTCGTCACGACCACGGTGGGCCCGCCGTCGATCATGTCCAGGGCGCTGGCGTCGTGACCGATGCGGACCTGGGCGCCGCGTGCGCGCAGTGCGAGCACGCCGCGCGATTCCTTGGCATCCGAACCCGACACCTGTCCCCCGCGAGCGAGCAGGATCCGCGCGATGCCGGACATTCCGGCACCACCGATGCCCACCATGTGTACTCGTTCGAGCTCTGCCGGCAGATCCGACATCGCACCCTCAGTTGTCACGCGGACGTCTCCCTCGTTCTCTTCTCATGCGCGACGCCGCCCAGCTCAGCGCCGCGCCGCGTGCGCGGTATCGAGCACGATCTGCGCGACGGCAGCTGCTGCGCCCTTGTGCCCGGCACCGGCGGCGGCACGAGACATGGTGGCGATTCGTTCGGTGTCGGCCAGCAGCGCGACCACTGTCTCGCTCACGTATTGCTCGGTCAGTGTCGCATCGGGTACCAGGATGCCACCTCCGGCGTCGACCACGGGACGGGCGTTGAGTTCCTGCTCGCCGTTGCCGTGCGGCAGGGGCACGTAGACGGCGGGCAGACCGGTCGCGGAAACCTCGGCGACCGTCATGGCACCGGAGCGACAGATCGCGAGGTCCGCGGCCGCGTACGCCAGATCCATCCGGTCGATGTAGGCGCGCGCGACGTACGGCGCGGCCGGATTGCGCTGCTCGACATCGAGCGAGTTCTTCGGACCGTGGGCGTGCAGAACCGAGATACCCGCATCGGCGAGGGCCGCCGAGGCTCCGGACACCGCGTCGTTGAGCGATCGGGCCCCCTGTGAGCCGCCGAACACCAGCAGCACCGGGCCGTTCTCGGGCAGGCCGAAGTGCGCGCGAGCCTCCGCGCGGACGGCAGCCCGATCGAGGCCGGTGATGGTGGGACGCACGGGAATTCCGATCACGTCCGCGTCGGCAGCACCGCGCGCGGCGATCCCCGAGCCCGCGACCGCGGCGAGTACCCGCTCGGCCGAGCGGGCACCGACCTTGTTGGCGATACCCGCTCGTGCGTTGGCCTCGTGGATGACCACGGGAATTCGGCCGCCACGGCCGAACAGTCGACCGCGGGCCGCGAGATAGGCCGGTAACGCGACGTAGCCGCCGAATCCGACGAGCACGTCCGCCTCCACGGCCGCGAAGATCTCTCGGGTGCGGCGCACCGATCGCACGACGCGCAGCGGCAACTTGAGCAGGTCGACGGTGGGCTTACGGGGCAGCGGAACGGGCGGAATGAGCTCGAGTGCGTACCCGCGAGCCGGGACGAGAGTCGTCTCGAGGCCGCGGCTGCTGCCGAGAGCGGTGACGGTGACGGTGGGGTCGAGGACACGCAAGGCGTCGGCCACAGCGAGCGCAGGCTCGATGTGCCCGGCCGTTCCGCCCCCGGCAACCACTACGGAAATCGGTCGAGATGTCTGCTTCACCGTCGATATCCTCGCTCACCCGAGCGGACGGGAGGGCGACCGGGTTGTGGTTCCGGCCGCGGACGGTATGCCGATCGCGATCCTGCGGCGGGCTCTCGCCGGACCGGATCGCTTCGACGGGGGTTGCCGCGGGGAGCGTCGCCCCGGTACGCAGTCGATGTGGGCGACATCGTGTCGGTCCGTGAACTGGAGACGCGCGTGCGGGCACGGCCGGGTTCGGCAGCCCGCGCTGTCCGTGCGTCACTGCCCTTGCCCTTACGGGACTCGAGGCGTTTGCGATCCTGCGCCGCCAGTGTGGGGCGAGTGGACTTCGAGCGCGCCATCGCGGCTCGCTTGGGCGAGAACACGGCGGGCAGCGGCAGCTTCAGAGCTCGCGCGATTCGGCCCTCCTGCCCTGCGTGCAGGGCCGCGATCGCCTCGGGTTCGTGGCGGGCGGCGCTCGCGATGATGCCGAACATCAGCAGCGTGATCGCGGTCGAGGTGCCACCGTAGGACACCAGGGGCAGCTGCAGACCGGTCACCGGCAGCAACCCGACGACGTAGCCGATGTTGATCATGGCCTGGCCGAACACCCAGCACGTGGCACCTGCGGTCAAGAGCCGCAGGAACGGATCGACCGAACGCATGGCGATGCGCAGGCCGGTGTAGACGAAGAGGCCGAACAATCCGATGACTGCGAGGCAGCCGATCATTCCGAGTTCCTCGCCGATGATGGCGAAGATGAAGTCGTTGTGCGCGTTGGGCAGGTAGCTCCACTTCGCGCGGCTCTGCCCGAGCCCGCGACCGAACATTCCGCCGTCGGCCAGGGAGTATTTCGCCTGGGTGGACTGATAGGACAGGCCCTGGGTGTCCTCACCCGGGTTGAGCCAGGCCTTGACGCGATTGGATCGGTAACCGGCGGTGAACGCGAGCACGGTTGCCAACGCCAGACCGGTCATCAGCACCGCACCGAACAGCCGAGCGTTCAGGCCGGCGAACCACAGCAGCGCCACCAGGATGATGCCGAGGGCGATGGCGGTACTGAGGTTCGGTTGCAGCACGACGAGCAGACACATCAGCAGACCTGCAGGCAGCAGCGGCACCAGCAGCGATTTGATGTTGCCGTGCTCGCTGCGCCGCGAGGCCAACAGGTGTGCGCCCCACAGAACCAGCGCGACCTTGGCCAGCTCGGACGGCTGGAAGGACACGACGCCGAAGTCGAACCAGCGGCGCGCACCTTGGCGTTCGGCACCGATTCCGGGGATGAGCACCAACATGAGCATGGTGATCGAAACCAGGAACAGCGGAAAAGACAGCTTTCTGAGGTAGCGAACCGGCAGCCGGAGAGCGACGTAGAACGCCACGACTCCCAGCGCGACACCGATCAGCTGCTGGGTGAAGAGCGCGTACCCGGACTCATCGGCTGCGAAGGACTCGGCGGACGACGCCGACAGCACCATCACCAGGCCCAACACCGTGAGTAGTACCGCGATCGTGACGACGAGATGGAAGGACGCGAGCGGGCGGCCGAACCACAGGCCGATTCGGGTGCGTGGAGCGGCGGTGCGGCGAGGTGGACGCGGCGGATGACCGGCGGCGGTCACGATCGCGGCGATCCGATGTCGGTGGCCTCGAGGCGCTGGACCGACTCGGCGAAGCTGCGGCCGCGGTGGCCGTAGTCGGCGAACATGTCCAGTGACGCGGCGGCCGGGGCCAGCAGGACCGTATCCCCCGGCGCGGCGAGTTCGGCCGCATGGGCCACGACCGCCCGCATCACCGCATCAGCATCTTCAGCACCATGAGTCACACCAGCATCGTCTCCCGAAGGGAGCCTGACGACCGGAACATCGGGCGCGTGTCGCGCCAAAGCCTCTGCGATCTGCATCCCATCGCGCCCGAGAACGACCGCAGCCACGAGACGATCGGCGATCTCGACCACCAGATCGTCGATCACCGCACCCTTCAGCAACCCACCCACGATCCACACGACGCGATCGTGGGCCGAGATCGACGATCGAGCGGCGTGCGGATTGGTCGCCTTCGAGTCGTCGATGAACGTCACCCCGCCGAGCTCGCGCACCACCGCCGCACGATGCGGACCCACCCGATAGGTCTGCAGCCCCACCCGAACAGCGTCGGCGTCCACACCGATCGAACGAGCCAGCGCGCCTGCTGCGAGCGCATCGAGAATGCCGGACGGGCCGCTCGGCTCCACCTCGTCCGCAGCGAGAAGATCGACGTTCGCACCGAAGGCATCGTCCACGAGCATCCCTGCCCGCACTCCCAGCTCACCCGAGGCCGGCTCACCCAGCCGAAACCCGACGACGGTGGCTGCGGGTGATCCGGCAGCGAGACTCGCCGCCCTCGAGTCGTCGAGACCGACCACCGCGACATCACCGCTCAACACACGAGCCTTGGCCTGGACGTATCCGTCCATACCGCCGTGCCAGTCGAGATGGTCCTCGGCGATGTTGAGCACCACCCCCGCCGCCGGACGCACCGACGGAGCCCAGAACAACTGGAACGACGACAACTCCACGGCGAGCACACTCGGATGCGGGGTACCGCGCAACGCGTCGGCGATGGGGAGTCCGATGTTGCCGCAGGCCACCGATGCGATGCCTGCGGCGTCGAGTATCGACGCCAGCATCGAGGTGGTGGTCGTCTTTCCGTTGGTGCCGGTGACCACCAGCCAGCGAGTTCGGGGTCCGTACAACTCGGCCCGGTCCACGTGCCAGGACAACTCGACATCGCCCCACACCGGAATGCCCTGCTCGGTGGCCGCGGCCAGCACCGGAGAGTCGGGACGAAAGCCGGGACTGGTGACGACGAGCGAAAACGCAGCGAGCGCCGCCGGATCGGCGAGTAGGTCGTCCTGCAGCACCACGGCAGCCCCGAAGTCCGACGCCTCGTCCAGCGCGGCACGATTCGAGTCGGTGACGGTGACGACGGCACCGAGATCGAGCAACGGTTGCACGACGGCCAGTCCCGAGATGCGGGCACCGGTCACCAGCACCGAACTGCCGCGCAACCAGGTCAGGTCGGTCCGAGCGTCGTGCGGAGATTCGTCCATGCCCTATCCGCCGACAGCAGCGAGATACTCGCTGTAGAACAGAGCGAGTCCGACGGCCGACGCGATGGCGGCCAACAACCAGAACCGGATGATCACCGTCGTCTCGGCCCATCCGGCCAACTCGAAGTGATGATGGAACGGTGCCATGCGGAACACGCGTCGGCGACTGGATCGGAACACCGCGACCTGGATGACGACCGATGCGGCCTCGGCGACGAACAGCGCACCGATGACCACCATGATCAGTTCGGTCTTGGTCACCACCGACAGGCCTGCGATCAGACCGCCGAGGGCCAGGGATCCGGTGTCGCCCATGAAGATCTTGGCAGGCGCGGCGTTCCACCACAGGAAGCCGATGCAGGCTCCCGCTGCCGAAGCGCAGACCAGTGCCAGGTCGAGGGGATCTCGGACGTCGTAGCAGCCGGGGGCGGGCCCGGCGGGCCCTGCGCACGCCTGGCGGTACTGCCAGAAGGTGATGACGGTGTAGGCACCGAGCACCAGTGTCATCGACCCGGCTGCGAGGCCGTCCAGGCCGTCGGTGAGGTTGACCGAGTTGGACCACGCGATCACGAGCAGGCAGACGAAGAACACGAAGACCACCGCGGACATCGACCAGGTGGCGATATCGCGTACGTACGACAGTTGGGTGCTGCCAGGAGTGAGCCCACTCTCGCTGCGGAACTGCAACACCAGGATCGCGAACAGCACGGCTGCCGTTATCTGACCGACGTACTTACCGGTGGCGTTCAGACCCAGGTTGCGCTGCTTGCGGATCTTGATGAAATCGTCGAGAAAGCCGACGAGACCGAGCACCGTGGTCAGGCCGAGGACGAGCAGGGCCGAGGCCGACGGACCGTCTGCGTCGTAGCCGATACCGATCAGGTGCGAGCCCCAGTAGCCGGCCCAGATGCCGACCAGAATTGCGACGCCGCCCATGGTCGGTGTGCCCCGCTTGGACTGGTGACTCGCCGGGCCCTCCACTCGAATCTCCTGGCCGAAGCCCTGTTTCGAGAAGGTCTTGATCAGCACCGGGGTCAGGAGAATCGCGACCGCGAGCGCGATGCCTCCGGCGAAGAGGATCTGCCTCACTGCTCACCCTCCGCGGTGGCGCTCGACGCATCGGCCAGCAGGGCGTCTGCGACGGTCCACATCGCCCCGGACTGCGAGGCTTTCACCAGCACGATGTCGCCGGGACGCACTTCCTCGTGCAGTACTGCGATCGCGGTTTCACGGTCGGGCACCAGCATCGATTCCTCGCCCCACGAACCCTCCATGACGGCACCCTGGTGCAACGCCCGGGTGGGACGGCCGGTGTCGACGATGATCAGACGGTCGACGTCGAGGCGGACGGCGAGGCGGCCGATCGCGTCGTGCTCGACCACCGAGTCCGAACCCAGTTCGCCCATCTCTCCCAGCACCGCCCAGCTGCGGCGTTTCGGTCCGTCGTCGCGACGCGACATCGACACCAGTGCTTTGAGTGCGGCGCGCATCGAATCGGGGTTGGCGTTGTACGAGTCGTTGACGACGGTGACGCCGTCGGCGCGGGTGCGCACGTCCATCCGTCTGATCGACGTCGGTGCGGCGGCCCCGAGCGCCTGGGCAACCTGCGTCAGCGTTGCTCCGCACTCGAGGGCGACGGCCGCTGCCGCGAGGGCGTTGCCGACCTGATGCTCACCGTGCACCGCCAGGGTGATCGGTACCGAACCCGCTGCGCATTCGAGCGTGAACGACGCCCGGGCGTCGGTGTCGACCTGCACGTCGAGGGCTCTGATGTCGGCATCTGCGTTGCGCCCGACCGTGACGACGGCAGCCGTTGTACGCGTGACCATTTCGGCGACGAGGCGATCGTCGATGTTGAGGATCGCCACTCCCCCGTCGGCGGCACTCGGGAGCGCCTCGACCAGCTCGCCCTTCGCCAGTGCGATGGCCGCGCGCGAGCCGAACTCGCCCAGGTGCGCGGTTCCGACGTTCAGGACAACCCCGATCCGGGGCGGTGCGAGCGTGGCGAGTTCGGCGATGTGGCCGATTCCTCGGGCGGACAATTCAAGACAGAGGAAATCGGTGTCGGCATCCGCTCGCAGCGCCGTCCACGGATGTCCCAATTCGTTGTTGAACGATCCGGGCGGTGCCACCACCGAGCCCAGAGGCTCGAGGACCGCAGAGATCAGGTCCTTGGTCGAGGTCTTCCCGGAGGATCCCGTCACACCGACGACGGTCAGGCCGTGCTCGGCCGTCAACTCGAGCACCGAGGCCCGGGCCAGAGCGCCGAGCGCGGACAGTACTGCCGAACCGGAGCCGTCCGGGTCGTTCTCGAGTGCCATCGCGCGGCTCTCGTGCGGAACCGGACTGACGACCACGGCCGGTACGCCCACCGGACGCGCGGCCAGTACCAGCGCCGCACCTGCGGCAACCGCGGCGGCGGCATGGTCGTGACCGTCCACCTTCGCGCCGGGTAGGGCGAGAAAGATGCTGCCGAGGGTGACCTTGCGGGAGTCGAACTCCACCGGTCCTGGCACCACGACCGTCGGATCCGGCACATCGTGCACCGTGCCTCCGACGATCTCGGCGATGCGGTCGATCGAGAGGGGGATCACCGTACGCCCGCGCTCGTACCGACCCGACGCGCATCGATGGCCGAGGCGAGTATCACTCGATCGTCGAACGGATGCTTCACACCCGCTACCTCTTGTCCGGTCTCGTGCCCTTTACCTGCGATCAACACAACATCCCCTTCGCGTGCCCACGCCACGGCCTGTTCGATCGCCGCTGCGCGGCCTGCCACGTTTCGTACTTCACCGCGGGCCTCTTCGGGCACCGACAGTGCGCCGTCCTCGACGGCCTGTCGAATGATGGCCGGGTCCTCGCTGCGCGGGTTGTCGTCGGTCACCACCAGGAGCTCTGCGCCGCGCGCTCCGGCGGCACCCATCAGGGGACGCTTCGCGGTGTCGCGATCGCCACCTGCTCCGAGTACCACCGCGATTCGTCCACGCGAGGATTCGCGCAACGTCGCCAGCACGGCCTCGACGGCCGCAGGCTTGTGCGCGTAATCGACCACCGCCAGGAAGTTCTGTCCACGGTCGATCCGCTGCACGCGGCCCGGCACGTCGACCGTCGCGACCCCGGTCACGGCCTTGCGCACGTCGGCCCCGGCCGCCGCGCAGGTCGCCAACGCCAGCACGGTGTTCGCGACGTTGTAGCGACCCGGCAACCGGACCGAGACCGGCAGCGACGCACCCTCCGGATCGGCGACGGTGAACGACTGGGTGCCGTCGTCGTGCTTGGCCCAGTCCGAGACCGTCCACTGCGAATCGGCACCGGTCGACGCGGTCACCACGGCCGACCCGGCCGATCGAGCGATGTCGGCCATCCGCATGCCCCACGCGTCGTCGACACAGACGACGGCGGTGTCGGCACGAACCGCCGAGTCGGCCGCGAACAACCGACTCTTGGCGGAGAAGTAGTCCTCGAGAGAGTCGTGAAAATCGAGGTGATCCTGGGAGAGATTGGTGAACGCACCGATCGCGAAGCAGGTGCCGTCGACCCGGCCGAGGGACAACGCATGGGAGGACACCTCCATCACCACCGTGTCGACACCTTGCTCGACCATGACGGCGAAGAGCGCATGCAGCTGCGGGGCCTCGGGCGTGGTCAGCGCGCTCGGTACATGACGGCCCAGAACACGGGTCTCGATGGTGCCGATCAGACCGCATCGACGACCTGCAGCAGTCAGGCCGGCTTCGAGCAGATACGACGTCGTCGTCTTTCCCGAGGTACCGGTGATACCGATGACGGTCATCTTCGACGACGGGTTGCCGTAGACGAGAGCGGAGACCGCACCCAACACCTGGCGCGGGTGCTCGTGCACCAGAACCGGAACCTGTAGACCCGTGCCTGCGAGCGCTCCCCGCACGATCTCGAGTCCGGCCGGGTCGGTGAACACCGCCACGGCACCGCGCTCGACTGCGTCGGCGACGAACTCGGCACCGTGTCGAGACGATCCGGGCAGTGCGGCGAAGAGATCGCCGGGAAGAACGGACTGCGCGCGCAGATCGATACCGGTCACGCTCACACCGGCGGGATCGGCCTCGCCGATCGTTGCACCGACCGCGGACGCCACCTCCCCTACTTCGGTGTGCCGTGGATGCGCCGGACGTGAACCCGGAGCCGGTTGTGAATCCGATGACACAGTCACTCCTGCTCCCTTCCTCTCTACTGCCGGCCACGCGCCTGCCGCGGCTCGATCACGCCGCGGCGGCAGACGAACGAAGACGCCCGAGCCGATGTGTCAGATTACCGGCGTCCGGGATCGTGATGTCGCCGCCCCGACTACGAGGACCGGCGGGTCGGGATCTCAGTCCGCCTGCAGAACCAGCTTGGGTCCGGGGTCCGCGGACATCGGCACGCTGTCCCGCTGCAGCATCCAGCTGGCGATGTTGTGGAACAGCGGTGCTGCCGACTGGCCGCCCGAACCGTCGGCGCTGCGGGTCGGGGCGTCGAGCATGATCCCGATCACGTAGCGGGGATCGTCGGCGGGCGCGATGCCGGCGAACGTGATCCAGTAGTTCGAGTTCGAGTAGCACTTGCACTCGGGATCGACCTGCTGAGCCGTACCTGTCTTGCCGCTGATCTGGTAGCCCTCGACCCCCGCGGCCACTCCGGTACCGCGCTGGTTCCCGGTGTCGTCCTGAGTGACGGATCGGAACATGTTGCGGACGGTCTTCGCGGTATCGGGACTGACCACGTACACCCCGTCGGGCTGCTGGGTCTCGGTTCGCTGACCGTTGGCGTCCACTGTCGCTTCGACGATCCGCGGCGGGATGCGAACCCCGTCGTTGGCGATGGCCTGATACATCCCGGTCATCTGCAACAGCGTCATGGACAGGCCCTGACCGATGGGGAGGTTGGCGAACGTTCCACCCGACCACTGATCACGGCTCGGTACATTTCCCGCGCTCTCGCCGGGCAGACCGACGTCGCTGCGTTGGCCGAGGCCGAACTTGGTGAGCATGTCCGCGTAGCGATCCTCACCGACGCGCTGCGCCAGCATGAGGGTGCCGACGTTGGAGGACTTACCGAACACGCCGGTCGTCGTGTACGGCACGACGCCGTGGTCCCACGCGTCCTTGACCGACACGCCGGACATGAAGATGCTGCCCGGTACCTGCAGCACCTCGTCGGGTGTGGTGAGTCCGTACTCGATGGCTGCGGCCGCGGTGATGATCTTGTTCACCGAACCGGGTTCGAACGGCGTGGTGACGGGCAGATTGCCCATTTCCTTGGTGCGCTCGTTGTTGCCGACTCCGATACCGGGATTGAAGGTGTTGTCGTTCGACATGGCGAGCACCTCGCCGGTGTGCGAATCCTGAACGTACGCCGAGGCGTTCTTCGCTCCCGACAGGTCCTTTGCCAACTGCACCTGCTGTTGCACGTAGTACTGCAGATCTGCGTCGATGGTCAGTTCGACACTCGAACCGTTGACCGCCGGCTGCTTGTCCCGCCAGCTTCCTGGAATGACGGCACCGTCGGATCCGCGGTCGTAGGTCTGCGAACCGTCGGTTCCGGCCAGGGTCGCGTCGAGCGAATCCTCCAGACCGAGCAGACCGTGTCCGTCCCATCCGGTGGCACCGACGATGTTCCCGGCCAGCGATCCGCCCGGGTACTCACGGATGTCCTGACGCTCGAGTCCGACCTGCTTGAAATCCTTGCTGATCTTCGACGCCACGGTGGCGTCCACTCCGCGGGCGAGGTAAGTGAATTCGTCATTGCTCTTCAGCTTCGCGAGCAGGTCCTTCTCGCTGATCACATCGCCGAGATCGCTGTGGATGCGGGCCGCGATGTCCTCGAGGTACTGCTCGGTCTCCGGCTCGGTGGGGTCCTTCGCCCTCGCCTCGTCGAGTTCCTTGCGAACCCGAACCGGTTGGAACGTCAGCGCTTTGGCCTCCATCGTGAAGGCGATCGGATTGCCGTTGCGGTCCAGGATGGATCCACGCATCGCCGGATCGACGAGAGTTGTGGTGCGTTGCGACGCCGACTCGGCCGACAACCTCGGCGCATCGAACCCCTGAATCCACAGCAACTGTGCCGCCGCGACGGCGAGCGCCACATACATCAGAACGCGACCGGTGCCGTGACGGAACCGAAAGGTGGACGAGTCGAGACGCTTTCGGCTCGGTGGCCGACGGCGTGGAGCAGGCGACGGCCTGGTCACTGCCCGCCACCCGATGCTTCGCCGGTGGACTCGGGGGCTTCGACCGAAGGTGTTTCGAGCGAGGGGATGCTCATGGGAACCAATTGTTCAGCAAGCGCGGTGTTTCCAGCTCCATTGCTTGTACTCGGCGTGGCGGCGCGGGTGTCGATCGTGCCCGAGGTTCGGTTGGGCTGAGACGCGCTTCGCGGCGTCTGCTGCTGCGATGACTGCGTGCTCGGATTCGCGACGGTGCCCTCGCCTGCGGCCGCGGCCGGTACCGGATCGAGCGGTGCCACCGGCGCACCGTCGGCCGGAGCCGGAGTACCGACGACCTGGACACCGCCGTCCGGCGCGACGATCAGACGCGCGGAGTTCTTCGCCGGGACCATCCCGAGCTCGGCGGCCTTGCGCGCCAACTCCGGAGCCGATTCCGCCAACTCCACATCACGCTGCAACGACGCCCGCTCCTGAGCGAGTTCGGCGTTGACGGCCTTGGCGGCGCTTAGATCGTAGGAGTCTCCTGCGGACCGAGTGGTCAGGAGCAACGTCAGACCGAGACCGATGGCGAGCAGGCCGATGATCAAGGCGACGAACGGGATTCGCGCGGCGATAGCGCTTCCGTTCAGCGAAGGCCGCGCACCGGCCCCGGAACCACGCCCAGAATCCGAGGTATGGATCGACGCACGCTGCTGCCTGCGCTCGTATGCGCGAAGTGCAGCGCCTGATCGTCCACCACCCTTGCTCGTACGCTCGGGTCGCGAGAGTGGAGCCTGCGGAGCGACCCTGTTCCTCGGTGCTGGAACCCGATTGCGTTGTGTTCCAACGGTTGTGCCTGGAACCGTCATTCCGCTCTCCTTGCAATCCGTTCGGCGGCGCGCAATCTCACCGGAGCCGAACGTGGGTTGTCGTCTATTTCTGAATCCGAGGCACGCTCGGCACCTCTGGTCAGGAGCCGGAACTCCGGACCCATTCCTGGAAGCTCGACCGGCAGCCCCTCGGGACTGCGGGACTTGATCCGAGGTGCCAACTCCTGCTTGACGACTCGGTCTTCGAGCGATTGATACGACATGAAGACGACCCGGCCGCCGACAGCCAACGCGTCGAGCCCGGCAGGTACCGCCGCCTTCAACGAATCCAATTCACCGTTGACCTCGATGCGAAGTGCCTGGAAGGTGCGCTTTGCAGGGTGTCCGCCGGTGCGCCGGGTCGCGGCCGGAATTGCGGCATAGAGCAATTCGACCAACGGGCCACTCGTGGTGAAGGGAGTGTGCTCTCGGCGTCGCAGTACAGCGGAAGCGATCTTGCCGGCGAACCGTTCTTCGCCGTACGTGCTGAGGACCCGTGCGATGTCGCCGTGCGAGTACGTGTTGAGGACGTCTGCGGCGGTGATTCCCACGGTCGGATTCATTCGCATGTCGAGTGGGGCGTCCACGGAGTAGGCGAATCCGCGATCGGACTCGTCCAACTGCATGGACGACACTCCGAGGTCGAACAGAATCGCGTGAACGGAGCCGACAGCAGGCAGACCGGCCTCGTCGAGCGCTTCGGCGATGCCGTCGTAGGTCGTGTGCACCAACGTGATTCGATCGGCGAAGGGAGCCAAGCGGGCTCCGGCCAGCTCGAGCGCATCGGGATCCCGGTCGAGTCCGATGAGGTGCAGGTGCGGATAGGTCCGCAGGAAATGCTCGGCGTGACCGCCGAGGCCGAGTGTTGCGTCGATCATGACGCGAGTACCGCCGGTGGAGCCGAGTGCGGGTCCGAGCAGTTCGTCGGCTCGTTCGAGTCGAACCGGAACGTGGAGGGGGCCGGCGGATCGACGGTGGGTTCGGTCGGCGGACGACTCGATGTCGTCCGGTCCGGTGCCCTCCGTCATGGTTCCTCCCGGTCGCGCGTACGTACTTCTCGCCCGGGTCCGGGCCGTGCGGGTCGCCCACCGAAGCCGACGCGAATGCATCGAGGTCCCTGTCCGATAGGGAACCTGGCGTTGGGGAAGAACGTCAGGGTCCTGATCTGCGAAACCTGGCGTTGGGGAAGAACGTCAGGGTTCTGATCGGGCAGAGGCCTCGCTGCACTCGCAGGCGACCTGGTTCGGGCTACAAGATCCCTCCGAGGGACTCGTCGAAAGCGTCGGAGAAATCCTGTTCGTTCTCAGCGGAGTAGCGCGCCCACGCTTCGTCGTTCCAGATCTCGATGAAGTCCATCGAACCGATCACCACGCAGTTTCGTTCGAGCCCCGCGTACCGGCGATGCTCGGGACTGATGGTGATTCGACCCTGTCCGTCCGGCCGCTGTTCGTCGGTTCCCGAGAAGAACTGGCGAACGTAAGCACGGGCTTTGGGGTTGGCACGAGAAGCCGCCGTCAATTTCCGAGAGCGCTCTGCGAAGTCGGCCGCGGTGTAGACAGCGAGGCTGAAATCCTGCCCCTTGCTCACCATGACCCCTCCTGCAAGCGCGTCCCGAAACTTGGCCGGCAACGTGAGTCGACCCTTGTCGTCGAGCTTCGGCGTGTAGGTACCGAGAAACACTCGCCACCTCCAGCCTCGACTCTCCGCTGCGGACCACTTTACCCCACTCTCCCCCACTTCGAACCATTCGCAGCCGGAAAACTTTGGCGAAAGTGACATTCATGCAGCTCAGCGTGTACAAGATCGGCTGCTTCGGCAGCGATGCCGCGGGTGATATCACCGGTTCGATTCGGGAGCGACGGCCCTCGGGTCCACCACTGAAGCCGCCTGACCAGCGCCTCGACGTCGGGTGTGGCGGATGGACGCAGATCTCTGCCCTTCAGTGGGGCCGATGTGGGGAGAAGTGGGGAATGTGGGCGAAAGTGGGGAGTGTCGGGGAGGGATCCCAGAATTCCCGTGCGCGGGAGTGTTCGAGCTGGCCCTCGACGCGGAGCGGAGGGCTGCAGGTAATTCTGCGGCGTCTGTTCGCGGGCAGAAAACGACAACAGCACCTCACCCGAGGGTGAGATGCTGTTCTACGTCGACGCGTGAAGTTGTGGAGATGAGTCGGTTCGATGGAACCCGGTCGATTCAGTCCTGCTCGAACCTCTTACGGAACCGATCTTCCATGCGAGAGGTGAAGCTGCCGCCCTTGCGACCACCCTTCGATTTCTGTCCGGTAGAACGCCCGGACGTCTCGGCAGCATCGTTGGCTGTGCTGCCTTCGTCCTGCGACGCTGCGGCTCCCTTGCTGGAACCGCCGAACAGGAATAGTGCCCCGGCACCGAACATCAACAAAAAGCCGATGAGACTGACGACGAGAAAAGCCAAACTGTTCGTCGACAATGCAACACCGGCGACGAGCAACACGAGTCCCACTACGAACAGCGCGGCAGCCTGAAAGCGCCTCCTGCTCGACGCCGCGCGTACGCGACCGCCCCTCACATGAGACGCGAATTTGGGATCCTCGGCGTAGAGAGCGCTCTCGATCTGATCGAGCATGCGCTGCTCGTGCTCGGAGAGTGGCACGGTACCTCCCCCTGCACAGATATTGAAGGTCATTTCGGTTACGAAACGACGGGAAGCTGACCTTGGCGGCTACCTGTTGTCGATGATACGAGCTGAATCGGCCGCTTACCACCTACTCGGTCGATGTGTTCCTGAGAAACACCGAAGTTTTCGAGACGCACGTCCCGAAAACTCCGTGCGAACACCGCATGACGTGGCGATTGTCGCCTGACGTCCAGCCGTGTGAGCTACGCCGACAAGGGTGCGGTCATCGGGTCGACGGACGCGAAACGCCCCTGCCCGCCGAGTCGATCCTCGACGGAGTTCAGAAAACGACCGACGTGCCGCTGGAAATCGTCGGCGTCGAGATCGTCGATCGTGCTCGACGCACCGGCCTCGACTGCAGCCCGGGTGGCCGAGAAGGACGCGAAGTAGTCGGCCCAGACAGCAAGGTCCGGTGCCGCCTTCGCCATCAACACCCACGCACTGCGTGAACGAGGACGCGCTCCGATCGAATTCGGCAACGACGCGAGCACCGCTGCCGCGCCTTTCAGTGCGGCGGCGTAGCTGCCGAGAAATCGATCTCCGGCATTACTCTCCCCGATGGACTCGGACAGCAGAGCATCCGCTCGACCCAACAGAACCTGAGCCTGACGCGACACCGGCGACCGCACTCCGGCATCGAATGCCTTCGTGATCGTCATACTCGAACACCTCCAGTTCGAATCTCCGGCGCGCACCTGGCGCGGCCGGAACCGTGGCGAAGCCTTACAGTCGAACTCCGGAGAATCCGACTCGAGGATCCGAGCCGAAACCACCGGCGCACTCGGCCCCGATTGTCGAACACCCGTTCGACACATTCAATATAGCTGTGCCCACCGACAAGTTTCCGAAGAAAGGTTGAGAACAGTCGTCACCGATGCGCAGACAACGCCGTACCTGGTCGATCTGACGCCCCCGGAATTCCGCCAGCGGCTGTTCGAGGCACTGTCCATCTACGTCGAGGCCATGGGCTATCCGCGTGGAACCGAACAGAGCAGAGCACCGATGTGGAGCGAACACCTGCATCGGCCGGGCTGGCGAGCAGTCGGTGCACTGCTCCCGAACACCGACCCGACACAACCCGATTCCCTGGTCGCCGTCGCATACGGCTACAACGGTGCCGCGCACCAGTGGTGGCATCAACAGGTTCGCGACGGATTGCGACGCACGGGGCATTCCCCACAGAACGTCGAGGCCACGCTCGACGACTACTTCGAACTCACCGAATTGCACGTCCTGCCGAGCGCTCAGGGGCACGGCCTCGGCGGACGACTGTGCAGCCGACTGCTCGACGGCGTTTCCGCGCAGAACGTGATGTTGTCCACACCCGAGGTCTCGGAGGAGGACAATCGAGCCTGGCGGCTGTACCGGCGGCTCGGCTTCGTGGACGTACTACGGGACTTCACGTTCGCCGGTGACCGACGCCCCTTCGCAGTCCTGGGCCGCCGGTTGCCTCTCGACGGGCCAGTAGCCTGAAGGTGTGATCGATGCTGTGGTGGTGGGCTCCGGCCACAATGCCCTGACCTCTGCCTGTTACCTGACCGACGCCGGCATGTCGGTCGAGGTTCTCGAGCGCGACTCCGTTGCCGGTGGCGCGGTATCGACGGTGGAACGCTTTCCCGGCCACCGCGTGGACCGTGGTTCGTCGGCGCACATCATGATTCGTCACACCGGCATCATCGAGGAGCTCGGACTCGCCGACTTCGGTCTGCGCTACATCGACTGCGATCCCTGGGCGTTCGCGCCTGGGGCCGTCGGCACCGACGAACGCGGCATCGTCTTCCACCGCGATCTCGACCGAACCTGCGACTCCATCGCCGCTGCCTGCGGCACAGCCGACGCACGCGCCTACCGCACCTTCGTCTCCGTCTGGGGTCCCCGCAGCGAACGCACCATGCGTGCGTTCGGCGGACCACCAACCGGGGCGAAACTGCTCCGATCCTTCTGGGGCCTCGGCGCGCCCGACGGCGGCAGCATGCTCTCGCGGGAATTCCTGGCCACCGGCGATTCCCTGCTGGACGAGATGTTCTCGAGCGAACGACTCAAGGCCGCACTCGCGTGGTTCGGCGCACAGTCGGGTCCGCCGATGTCTGAGCCGGGTACCGCACCGATGGTCGGCTTCGCTGCCCTCATGCACACCCTTCCGCCGGGCCGCGCCGTCGGCGGTAGCGGCGCGCTGACCGAGGCGATGATCTCTCGGCTACAGCGCGACGGTGCCGTACTGACGCTCGGCGACGCCGTGACCTCGCTCGTACGCCGCCCACACGGCTGGACCACCAGGACCGCGTCGGGACGGGAGGTCGACAGCCGCATCGTCGTGGCCGGTTGCCACATCGTGACCACCCTCGACCTGCTGGCAGCCGGCGGCCACGACTCGGCGCAGCTCGCGCGGTGGCGCAGCACCATTCGGGTGGGGCCCGGGATCGGTACCGCGGTCAGACTGGCCACCGACGCCCTTCCGGCGTTCCCGAGCGCGGACCGGATCGAGGACGGCACCCACGGTCTGGCGCTGCTGGTACGCGACCGCAGCCAACTGCGGTTGGCACACGGGCACGCGCTGGCAGGCGATCTGCCGCCCACCCCGGCTGTGCTGGGGATGTCCTTCAGCGCGCTCGATCCCACCATCGCGCCGCCGGGACAGCACCAGATCTCTCTGTGGTCGCAGTGGCATCCCCACACCCTCGCCGACGGCAGACAGTGGCGATCGGATGTTCCCGGCGAGCGCTCGTTGGCCGAGTTCGAGGCGGATCGGATCGTGGCCGAACTGGACCGATACGCACCCGGTTTCGCGGGATCGGTGCTGGATCGGTTCGTGCAGTCGCCGCCCGACATCGAGCGGGAGCTCGGTCTGGTCGGAGGCAACATCATGCATCTGGACATGTCGTTGGACCAGATGATGATGTGGCGACCGCATCCTCAACTGGCCGGACATCGGGTCCCCGGTGCAGACGGGCTCTATCTCACCGGCGCATCGACCCATCCCGGCGGAGGGGTCACAGCGGCCAGTGGCCGCTCGGCGGCGCGGATCGCGATCGCCGACGCCCGCGCCGCCCGCCGTCGCACGTTCTTCGGAAGGAAACGGGTATGAAGGTTGCGCCGATCGTCGTGGCTGCCGCTGCCGTGGGCTGCCAGATCCTCTACCCCTTGGTGTCGGGATCGACCAGAGACGTAGTGACGGTGGCGGTGGTGGCCCTGCTCGCGCTTGCGTCGATCCTGCACGCGGCACTCAATCGCGGCGTCGTGTGGGCCACCATTCTCGTCGTCGTGACCGCAGGTACCGGATTCGCGTCCGAACTCGTCGGCACGGCAACCGGCATCCCGTTCGGCGAATACTTCTACGCGCAGAATCGATTGGGCCCGAGCCTGTTCGAGGTGCCTGTCGTGGTTCCCCTGGCGTGGACGGCCGGGTTCTACCCGATCTGGTGTGCAGTGACCTTCGTCGTTCGCCGTCTCGACACGACGCAGATACGCGCCACCGCCCTCCGAATCGTGGCGGTCGCGGTGGGGATGGTCGGTTGGGACCTGTATCTCGATCCGCAGATGGTCACCGACGGACAGTGGACCTGGACCGCCGGATCGGCCGGGCTGCCCGGGGTGCCGTCGATTCCGCTCACCAACTACCTCGGCTGGCTGGTGGTGGCCACCCTGATGGCCGCGGTGATGGAGTCGCTCGACCGCGCCGTCGGTCGCCCGCAGCCATCCGACGACGCGGTGCCCATCGGGTTGTTCCTGTGGACGTGGCTGGGGTCGGCGCTCGCGCACGCGGTGTTCCTCGACGGTCCGGAACTCCGATACTCGGCGGTGTACGGGTTCGTCGTCATGGGCCTCGTCGGCATCCCCCTGTTGTGGATTGCCCGTCGCGACCGACCACTCGGGGCCGGACCGCGTGCGGCCGTCGATCGCTCCGGTACCGACACGCCTCGCTGACAACCCCTGCCGACTGACATCACCTCGATGTCCTGGCACGATGTCGCTGTGCAGTCGACATCGCGAACATCTCATCGAACCCACCGCCGCCGTGTTCTCTCGGTGGTCGCGCTGGCGCTGCTGGTCGCGCCGATGCTGGCCGGTTGCCTGCGTGTGCAGGTCACGATGGGCGTGTCGGCCAACGACCGCGTCGCGGGTCAGATCGTGGCTGCCAGCGTGCCGACATCGGACTCCGACACCGGCCCGGAACTGGTGGTGCCCTCCTCGATCGAGGACAAGGTTCGCGTCGAGCCGTACAACCAGGACGGATACGTCGGGTCGCAGGCCATCTTCGACGATCTGTCGTTCGGCGACGTGCAGACCCTCGGCTCGATCTTCCAGAACGCGGCCGGATCGTTCCAGCTGACGCTGCAGCGCTCGGGTGACACCGTCACTCTGGCAGGCAACGCCGATCTGTCCTCCGTTCCGGTGCAGGGTTCGGACGTACAGTTCACCATCGCGTTCCCGGCCCGCATCGGCACCACCAACGGCACCCGCGAGAGCGACAACTCGATCTCGTGGAAGTTGCCTGCGGGCGAGGTCACCTCGCTGCGCGCCGAGGTCAACTATCCCGATCCCAACACCCGCAGCTTCGCCGGCTGGGCCGGCATCGTGGGCGGCGTGACCGTCGGCGTCGCAGCCATCGTCGGGGCCATGGCCTGGGTGTCGCGCAACCCACCGCTACGGGGCCGCGGGTCGCGCAACACCGACTCCGGAAGCTCCACCGACAGAACGTCTGTGTGAGAGCCCGCCTGCTCGCGCGCACGACGGCGACGGCAAGCGTCCTCGCGACAGCGTCGGCCGCGGTCTCCGTGTTCAACTCTCGGTTCATGCCGAACCTGCGCTGCCCGGACCACGACGTCACCGAGCGCGTCGTCGTCTGCGTTCCCGCCCGCAACGAGGTTTCGACGCTGCCTGCGCTGATCGGCGACCTCACGCGGCAACGATCGTGCACAGACCTGCGCGTGATCGTCCTCGACGACGATTCGACCGACGGAACGGCGTCCGCTGCCCGTGCGGCTGCGGACGGTGACCCGAGGATTCGCGTCGTGACCTCCGGTGTCGCTCCCCCGGCCGGCTGGACCGGCAAGGCCGCAGCGTGCGCCGAGCTCGCCAGACTGGCCGACGAGGACGACCCGATGACGTCGCTGATCGTGTTCGTCGATGCCGATGTGCGACTCGAACCGGAGGCGGTGGCGGCAGCGGCCCGGGTACTGCGACGGCGCGGTGCCTCCCTGCTGTGCCCGTGGCCGGAGCAACTTGCCGAGAGCACCGTCGAGCGACTCGTCCAGCCCCTGCTCGCGTGGTCGTGGATGTCCACGCTTCCGGTACCTCTGGGCAACGCCACTCTCGCACCGTCGATGGCGGTCGCGTGCGGGCAGTTCATGGCCTTCGACGCCGCCGCCTATCGCGCCATCGGTGGCCACGGATGCGTGGCGGCGAGCGCAACCGAGGACCTGGATCTGGCACGCGCTCTGCGTCGACGAGGATTCTCGACGGCGGTGGCGTCGGGTGCGGGGTTCGTCCGATGCCGGATGTACCGATCGGCCGCGGAGTTGCGGTCCGGCTACAGCAGGTGGTTGTGGAGCGAGTTCGGTGGACCGGCCGGTTCGGCTGCGGCGGCCCTGGCACTGACGGCCGTGTACGTACTGCCCCCGGTCACCGCACTCACGTCCTCGGGTGTCACGCGCCGCCTCGGTCTCGCCGGGTATCTCGCCGGCACGGTATCTCGGATGTCCACCCGTCGGCGCGAGGTGGGATCGCGATTCGGGGTGGTCGACGCAGTCGATGCTGCGCTGCACCCGGTGTCGATTCTCGCGTTCGTCGGCCTCGTCGCGGAATCCCACGTGCGTAGGCGTCGTGGCGCGCTGTCGTGGAAGTCGCGCCCGATGCCGCGCGGCGAGACCTGACCCGTCTCACACTCGTGCGGCCGCGAGCCCCAGGTTGCTCAACACCTCACGCGTCGCGCGCGCGAAGTTCAGGGTGATGAAGTGCAATCCGGGCGCGCCCTCGGAGATCAGGCGCTCACCGATGTTCGTGGCGAGTTCGATGCCCACCTCTCGGACGGCGGCGCGGTCCTCTTCCGGACCGGATCCTGCTGCGCGAGTGAACTTCTCGTCCAGGTGCGACGGAAGCGTTGTACCCGAGAGCTCGAGCATCCGGCGAACCGAACGAAGTGAGGTGATGGGCATGATCTCGGGAATGATCGGCTTGGCACCCTGCTCGGCGTCGAACGCACTCACGCGGTCCCGCAGGCGCAGGTAGTCGTCCACATCGAAGAACATCTGTGTGATCGAGTACTCGGCACCCGCCCGCAACTTGCCGACCAGGCACCGGGTGTCCTGCTCGAGGTCGGCGGCGCGGTGGTGACCTTCGGGGAACGACGCCACGCCGACGTGGAAGTCGCCGAGATCACGTACCAGCCGGACGAGCTCCTCGGCGTACTCGACTCCGTCCGGATGCTTCTCCCAGTCGCCGAGTGGATCTCCGGGGGGATCTCCCCGCAATACGAGAATGTTGGTGATGCCGCGGTCCGCGTACGACCCGACCATCGATCGCAGCTCGTCTACACTGTGCGAGACGGCAGTGAGATGCGCCACAGGGAGGAGGGTGGTCTCCTCGGCGATCTGCCCGGTGACACGCACCGTTCGATCGCGGGTGGAGCCGCCTGCGCCGTAGGTCATCGACACGAATGCGGGCTGAAGTTGTTCGAACTCACGAACCGCCCGCCACAGCCTGGCCTCGGCCGCCGCGTCTCGTGGAGGCGAGAACTCCACCGAGAACGGGATCCTGGCCTCGGGTTCTGTCCGTAGTCGGTCGACGATGGACGGTGTACTCGTCACGAATCCTCGACTCGACCGCCCCCTGACGGATTCTTCGCTCACCCGAAGATCATAGGTTGTGCCCCAGCGACGCCCGTGAGGCCTCCCGGACGACAGATGTTCGCTGCACGTCGGCCCATGGTGTGCGCGGCTATTACTGTGGGAACCGGAATCCACGCAATTCACAGCAACCTTGGAGGATCGTCCTGTCCGGAGACTTTTCTTCACCCGTAGCCGACGCCCCCGTCGCCGCGAACGACCCGAAGGCGATGCGTTCGGCGGTCGACGCGACTCTCGCCGAGTTCTTCGCCTCGCGCCGAGGTGTCGTGGACACCGTCGGCGGCGGCTACCCCGATGCGGTGGCCGATCTCGAGGCGTTCGTGCTTCGCGGCGGCAAACGGATGCGCCCCGCGTTCGCTTGGACCGCGTGGCTCGGTGCAGGCGGTGAGTCCACCGGTGCCCGCGCCGAGGCAGTGCTGCGGGCGTGTTCGGCGCTGGAACTGATCCAGGCCTGCGCTCTGATCCACGACGACATCATCGACTCGTCCAGCACGCGACGCGGTTTCCCGACCGTGCACGTCGGCTTCGCCCAGCGGCACCGGGACGCGGGCTGGACCGGCTGTGCGGACCATTTCGGTGAATCGGCAGCGATACTCGTCGGCGATCTCGCTCTGTGCTGGGCCGACGATCTACTGCGCGAGTCGGGTATCGACGCCGATGCCGCGCGGCGAGTCCAGCCGGTGTGGTCGGCGATGCGCACGGAGGTTCTCGGCGGTCAGTTGCTCGACATCGAAGCCGAGGCAGGCACCGACGAGAGCGTTGCGGCGGCAATGCGCGTCAACCGCTACAAGACCGCCGCGTACACCGTCGAGCGGCCGCTTCATCTCGGCGCAGTCCTCGCCGATGCCGACGAGAACCTGATCTCGGCCTACCGCAACTTCGGTGCGGACATCGGAATCGCGTTCCAACTGCGCGACGACCTCCTCGGAGTGTTCGGCGATCCCGAGGTGACCGGCAAACCGTCCGGCGACGACATCACCGAGGGCAAACGCACGGTCCTGATCGCGCTGGCACTGCAGAAGGCGGACGAGACGAGGCCGGATCACGCAGCCACGATCAGGGCCAGCCTCGGGACCGAACTCGACGCCGACGAAGTGGCCGACATCCGTTCCATTCTCGTAGAACTCGGCGCAGTGGACGCGGTCGAGAAACAGATCGACGACCTCGGGACCCGGGCCGTCGCAGCCCTCGACAACAGTTCGATCGAACCGGTCGCTGCCGCGCACCTGCGCGCGATGGCAACCGCCGCCATCCAACGGCAGTACTGAAAGAGAGCGCCATGTCTTCGATCCGCACGGTCTCCGGCACCACCGACTCCGTCGTCGTCGTGGGAGCCGGATTGTCAGGCCTCGCCGCCGGTCTGCACCTACTGGGAGCGGGCAGGAAAGTCACGCTCGTCGAGCGTGACGAGACCGTGGGCGGCCGCGTCGGGGTGTACCCGGTGTCGGACGCCGACGGATCGCACCTCTACGACATCGACAACGGTGCAAGCGTGTTGACGATGCCGAACCTGGTGCTCGAGGCACTCGCCGCCGTGGGCGCCGACTTCGAGTCGACCACGCCGCCGATTCGGCTGACGGCTCTGTCGCCGTCGTATCACACGCGCTACGCCGACGGCACGTCCATCGACGTCTACTCCGATCCCGAGGCCATGGCGGCCGAGGTGGAACGCACCTGCGGCCCCGCCGAGGCGCAGGGATATCGCGAACTGCGACGCTGGCTCGCCGACATCTTCGACGCCGAGTTCGACCGCTTCATCGACTCGAACTTCGATTCACCGCTCGATCTCGTGGGATCGAAAGCTGCGATCTCCGACACCGCGACACTGACGAAACTGGGCGGCTTCGGTCGCCTCGGGCCCCGCGTCGACAAGTTCCTGAAGGACACCCGCCTACGCCGCGTCTTCACGTTCCAGGCGCTCTACGCAGGCATGGCACCCCAGAAGGCCCTGGCGGTCTACGGAGCCATCGCGCACATGGACACCTCCCTCGGAGTGTTCTTCCCCGAGGGAGGGATGGCGGCCATCGCCAAGGCCATGGCCGACGCGTTCGTCACCGCAGGCGGCACGCTCGAACTCGGCACCGAGATCGTCGACATCACCGTCGACCGGGGTCGGGTCGACTCCGTGATCACTGCAGCCGGTGGTCGAATCGCCTGCGACGCACTCGTTCTCACCGCAGACCTCCCCGTCGTCGATCGACTCCTCGACAGAGCGTCGGTGTCGAAGAAGGGCCGACGGAACGGATACGGCGTGGTCTCACCGTCGGCGGTCGTCGCGCACGGAACCGTTCCCGTCGAGCTGACGGAGACGTGGCCCGCCCGCGCGCACCACACCATCGACTTCGGCGACGAATGGGCCGAGACCTTCCGCCGCATCACCGCGCGATCGGGCAAGGGATCCTTGATGGCCGATCCGTCCCTGCTGATCACCCGACCGTCGGTGAGCGATCCCGATCTCGAAGTGGTGCGCGGCGGAGTGCGTAGCGAACCGGTGTCGATCCTCGCACCGTGCCCCAATCTCGACAGCGCTCCACTGCCGTGGGGCGAGCTGGCGCAGCCGTATCTGAACGAGATTCTGACGACTCTGGAGGCTCGCGGATACAAGGGTCTGCTCGACGGATTCACGCTCGACCACATCGACACACCCGAGACCTGGGCGCAGAAGGGCATGATCGAGGGTTCTCCGTTCTCGTCCGCCCACGTGTTCAGGCAGACAGGACCGTTCCGACGCAAGAACATGGTCGCCGGGCTCGACAACGTGGTTCTCGCCGGCTCGGGCACGACTCCTGGAGTGGGCGTCCCCACGGTTCTGGTGTCGGGAAAGCTCGCCGCGCAGCGGGTGACAGGGCGCACGGGCCGGTAGGTTCGTTCGATTCACTGCGTCGACCAACTAAGCTGAGCGCGATCGTTTGCCGGTCGCGCTCATTGCTGCGACCATGATCGTTCGGTGATCGGCGAGAACCATCGGCCGACGTACACATCTCGACCCACAACTCGTTGCAGAGGAGGAGCAGGCGGCAATGTCTTCGATCTCGTCGCACTCCACCTCCGAGGATCGATCGTCGGACGGCGGCACCCAACCCTCGGCTGCGCGACGACCGTCCAGACTGACCGCAACCGGCAATTTCCTGCGCAGTCCCGAGGGCAAGGCAGCGATACTCGGTGTGGTCGGTGCCGTCTGCATCGTGTTCGGCGGGTTCGGCGCGGGCAGTGTGCGCCGACGCGATCCGTTGCTCGAGGAGATGCACCTGTCGTGGCTGCGATTCGGCCACGGATTCGTACTGTCCACCATCATCGTCTGGGTCGGCGTACTGCTGATGATCACCGCGTGGGTTCGGCTCGGGCGCGCAACCCTGCACGGCCGCACCACGGTGGGCGAACTGCGCTGGATCGTCCCGGCATGGACCGCTCCGCTACTGCTGTCGGTGCCGATGTTCAGCCGCGATGCGTACTCCTACCTGGCCCAGGGCGCTCTGCTCCGCGACGGATTCGACCCGTATGCCGTTGGCCCCGTTGCCAATCCAGGAGTTCTGCTGGACAACGTCAGCAACGTCTGGACCACCACCACCGCCCCGTACGGCCCGCTGTTCCTGCTGCTCGGTCGCGGAATCACCAGCCTGACCGGCGACAACGTCATCGCCGGGACCATGCTGCTGCGCCTGACGATGCTGCCCGGCCTGGCACTGATGATGTGGGCGGTTCCGCGGCTGGCGAAACACCTCGGCGGTCGCGCGACCACCGCGGTGTGGCTCGCCGTCCTCAACCCTCTCGTCCTGATCCACCTGATCGGCGGAGTGCACAACGAGTTGCTCATGGTGGGCCTGATGACCGCAGGGATCGTGCTGACGCTCGAACACCGACACGTGGGCGGCATCGCACTGGTCGCGATTGCGGTGGCGATCAAGGCCACAGCAGGCCTGGCGCTGCCCTTCCTGGTGTGGATCTGGATGCTGCATCTGCGGGAGAAGGCGCGGGCCGAGGGGCGAACCCCGATGCCGCCCGCCCTGGCGTTCGTCAAGACCGCGGGCATCGGAGCCGCCGTCTTCGTTGCTGTGTTCGCCGTGGCGTCGGTGATCGCCGGAGTCGGAATCGGTTGGCTGACCGCGCTTTCCGGATCGGCCAAAATCATCAACTGGCTCTCGCTTCCCACGATTCTGGCTCACCTGGTGACCGTCAGCACGTCGTGGTTCCTCGATCTCCGCCTCGGACCCGTTCTCGACGTCACCCGCCTGCTGTGCGCCATCGCGCTGGTCGTCGTGCTCGCGGTCGCCTGGTGGTTGGGCCGCAGATCCGAACGCGACGCGGTCAAGGGCATTCTGATCGCCCTGGTCGCCACCGTCGTCCTCTCCCCCGCGGCCCTGCCCTGGTACTACTCGTGGCCATTGGCTGTCGCCGCAGGCTTCGCACTCTCGCGCACCACCCTGATGATCCTGACGGGCCTGTCGACATGGCTCATGCTCGTCTTCCAACCCGACGGATCGATCGGCCTCTACACCCTCGGACACGTCGCACTGGCGGTCTTCGCCGCGGTCGTCGCAGCTCTGTCTCTGACGCGCGTCGATCCGCTGCGTCTGCGATCTGACCGATCCAGGCAGCACCGTGCCGTGCCGAACGCACCCAAGACCCCAGCAACGGAACCGACCGGAGACGAATCCACGTCATGAAGGCTCGCGTGATGAAAGAACTGGACGGGATCGATCCGGAGCTGCACGAGGCATACCGCATCTGTCGCGAACTCAACGCCCAGCACGGCAAGACGTACTTCCTTGCCACTCGCCTGCTCCCCACCGACAAGCGGGCAGGCGTGCACGCGTTGTACGGGTTCGCCCGGATGGTCGACGACATCGTGGACCTCGAGGGCACCGACATCTCCGTGGGATCTGACGAACTCAATGCCAGACGCATCGTCGAACTCGACGTAATCGAATCCAGGGTGCGCGACGCCTTGGCCGGAAAACCGTTGTCCGAGAGCGTGTCCGATCGAGTCTTGAGCGCGTTGTGCGACACCGTGGGGCGCTACGACATTCCGCACGACTATTTCTACGCGTTCATGCACTCGATGCGCATGGACATTCCGGGGAGTCCGATGTTCGTCTCGCGCTACCGGACGATGGAGCAGCTGCGCGAGTACATGTACGGCTCCGCTGCGGTCATCGGACTGCAGATGTTGCCGATCCTGGGAACCGTCGTCGAGCGGTCGGAGGCCGAGCCTCCCGCCGCAGCCCTCGGCGAGGCGTTCCAGCTCACCAACTTCATCCGAGACATGGGTGAGGACCTCGATCGCGACCGCATCTACCTGCCCACCGACGAACTCGCTGCGTTCGGTGTCGACGAAGAACTGCTGCGGTGGTGCCGCACCACGGGAAATGTCGACGCCAGGGTCACCAGGGCCCTCGCGCACCTGATCGCCGTCACCCGCTCGATCTACCGCACGTCCGACGCGGGTATCGAGATGCTGGATCCGCGAGTGCGACCGTCGATGCGCACGGCGTCGATCCTGTACGGCCGCATACTCGCAGAGGTCGAGTCACAGGGCTACCGCGTACTCTCGCAACGCGCGACGGTGCCGCAGTGGACCCGAGCTCGCATCGCGCTTCCGCAGTTCGCCGTCACCGGCTTCAAGCGCGCAACGATTCGCTAGAAGGCCATTGCCTGAGCTCGCCTGATCACTTCACGCATCAGGTCGCCGTGCAGAGCAGCGACGGGTGCACCGGGCAAGCTCTCGTCCTCGGTGAACAGCCACCGCAGGATTTCCTCGTCCTCGTAGCCGCCGTCGTGCAGCACGGCCAGCAGACCCGGCAGGCCCTTGACGATGGTGCCCTTGTCGGTGTCGAGGAATTGCTCGGGAACACCGGGCACACGCGAACGCTTCAGCGCCAGCAGCTGCCGATCTCGAATCAGCTGCTCGACGCGGGTCTTGGGAACGTCGAGAATCTTCGCGACGTCGGCGAACTGCAGCACGGACACCGACGGATCGAGCACGTCGTCGGCATAGGGAATGGCACTCACGCAGGTAACGTTAACGGGTCCGGCATCCAGACATCAAAAGCGTGACATTCGGCCCAGCAGGACGAACACACGAGCCACGATCGTCGGTCGGCATCTCTTGCACCGATACGATCGACTTCAGCATCCGGCGTCGAACGCCGGAAGACCAGTGGACTACGAGGGGAGGTTCGGTGATACCGGGTTCGATGCTAGATCGTCGATACCGAATAGACGCACCGATCGCGCGCGGCGGTATGTCGACGGTCTACCGCGGACTCGACACCAGGCTCGACCGCCCCGTGGCGGTGAAGATCATGGACCCGAAGTTCGCCGAGGACCCACAGTTCGTCCAGCGTTTCGAGTTCGAGGCGCGGGCCGTGGCCAGGCTCAGTCACCCGGGCCTCGTCGCCGTCTACGACCACGGTCGGGACGGCGAACACGCCTTCCTCGTCATGGAACTCGTCGAGGGCGGAACTCTGCGTGAGCTGCTGCGCGAGCGCGGACCGATGCCTCCGCATGCTGCAGCGGCCGTCATCCGGCCGGTTCTCGACGCACTCGCCGTCGCCCACCGAGCCGGTCTGGTGCACCGCGACATCAAGCCCGAGAACATCCTGATCAGCGACGACGGCGACGTGAAGATCGCCGACTTCGGACTCGTCCGAGCCATAGCGGCCTCCACCGTGACGTCGAGCAGTGTGATTCTCGGCACCGCCGCGTACCTGTCTCCCGAGCAGGTCACCACCGGTTCCGCGTCCGCGAGCAGCGACGTCTACGGCGTCGGTGTCGTGTTGTTCGAGCTGCTGACCGGACGCACGCCGTTCACCGGCGACACCTCGCTGTCCATCGCCTACCAGCGCATCGACAACGACGTACCGCTGCCCTCCACCCTCATCGCAGGCGTCCCCCCGCAGTTCGACGAGGTGGTCCAGCGTGCCACCGTCCGCGCCCCGGAACACCGGTACCGCAATGCCGACGACATGGCCCGGGCCCTGCGCGCAGCCGCGTCGGCGCTGGCGCTGCCCGAGTACCGAGTGCCGGCACCCAAGCGCTCGGCCGAGCACCTGAGCTCGGCCGCAGCCGGAGCACCGACGACGGTCGCGGGCAACCGTCCGCCGTCCGCTCGCACCCAGGTCGTGGACACTTCGCCGCCCCCACCTCCGCAACACGGGGTGCAGCACACCAGGGTGGTCACCTCGCCCACATCGCGGGGCATCGACCACGGCCAGGACATCGCCGAGGTGCCGCCCGCCGGGCCACCTCCGACCGGTAGGCGGCACTACGAGTTCCCCGATTTCGACGCCGACCGCCAGCGCTCGCGCCGAGCGATCGTCATCTGGCTCCTCGTCGTCGCCCTGCTCGCGGTGTTGGTCGGCTTCGGCGGATGGTGGATGGGATCGGGTCGCTACACCGCAGTCCCGATGGTGGACGGGCTCGACACCACCGGTGCCACCAGTGCCGTGGAAGCCGCCGGTCTCGAAGCCACGGTGCGCGGAACCTACTCCGACTCGGTGGACACCGACCTTCTCATCGGCACCGATCCCACCGGCGGATCACGAATCGCCAAGGGCGACACGGTGTTTCTGTTGGTGTCGCTGGGTCGCCCCACCGTTCCCTCGATCGACACGAGCGCATCCGTCGACGACATGGAACAGCAACTGCGAGACCGAACGTTCACACCCGTCGACGGCGGCGAGGCCTTCAGCACGTCCGCTCCGATCGGCGGCGTCGCAGCCCTGGACCCACCGCCCGGCACCGTGCTGACCACGGGAAGCTCGGTCACGGTACTGCGCAGCAAGGGGGCACCGCCGGTCGAGGTCCCCGACGTACGCGGGCAGAGCGTCGACCAGGCCAGGACGACGCTGGAATCGGTGGGCATCACCGTCGGCGAGGTTCGGGAGACGTTCGACGAGGACACCGACGGCGGCAGGGCGATAGGAACGACGCCGGAGGCCGGGCAGACGGTGCGATCCGGGACCACCGCTGCGCTCGAGGTGTCCAACGCCGTCACCGTGCCGTCGCTGCTGGGTCGCTCGGTCGGCTCGGCCCGGACCGCCGTCGAGACGTTGGGCCTGACGATCGACGTCCGTCAGGTGGTGGACACCGACGGGTCGCTGGTCATCACCCAGAGCCCCGGAGCCGGTTCTCGGGTGGAACCGGGCTCCGAGGTCATGGTCGTCTCGCTACCCTGATCAGTCGCGGAGCATCTCGGCGACGAGGAATGCCAGTTCGATGCTCTGCTGCGTGTTCAGACGCGGGTCGCAGGCGGTCTCGTACCGGCCGGCGAGGTCCAGGTCCGAGATGTCCTGGGCACCGCCGAGGCACTCGGTGACGTTGTCGCCGGTCAGTTCGACGTGAATTCCGCCCGGATGCGTTCCGAGGCCGTTGTGCACCTCGAAGAATCCCTGGACCTCGTCGACGATGCGGTCGAAGTGGCGCGTCTTGTAGCCGGTCGAGGCCTCGTGAGTGTTGCCGTGCATCGGATCGCACTGCCAGATGACCTGGTGGCCGGTGGCCTGAACCTTCTCGATGATGGCGGGCAGGATGTCGCGTACCTTGCCGTTGCCCATGCGTGAGATCAGCGTCAGACGTCCCGGCTTGTTGGTCGGGTCGAGCCGCTCGACGTACTCGACGGCCATCTCGGGCGTGGTCGTGGGCCCGATCTTGAGACCGATCGGGTTGGAGATCAGCTCGGCCAGCGCGATGTGCGCCCCGTCGAGCTGGCGGGTGCGGTCGCCGATCCACAGGAAGTGCGCGGACAGGTCGTACAGCTTGGGGTGATCGTCGGTGTTGTCCAGACGCAGCATCGCACGCTCGTAGTCGAGAACGAGTGCTTCGTGGCTGGCGAAGATCTGCGCGGTGTGCAGGTTGGGGTCGGAGACGCCGCAGGCATCCATGAAGCGCAGGCCGCGATCGATCTCCCCCGCGAGCGCCTCGTAGCGCGCACCGGCGGGCGACTGGGCGACGAACTCGCGGTTCCAGTCGTGCACCTTGTGCAGATCCGCCATGCCTGCACCGGTGAGTGCGCGGACCAGGTTCATCGCCGCGCTGGCATTGGCGTACGCGCGCACCAGTCGTGACGGATCGTGGCCGCGGACGCTCTCGTCGGCGACGAGCGAGTTGATCATGTCGCCGCGGTAGGACTGCAGACCGAGCGCGTCGATGTTCGACGAACGCGGCTTGGCGTACTGACCGGCGATACGGGCGACCTTGACCACCGGCATGCTCGCGCCGTAGGTGAGCACCACAGCCATCTGCAGCAGCGTGCGGATGTTGCCCTTGATGTGCGGCTCGGTGTTGTCGACGAACGTCTCGGCGCAATCGCCACCCTGCAGCAGGAAGGCCTCACCGCGAGCGACGGCGGCGAGCTTGTCCGACAACGCCTCCACCTCACCGGCGACGGTGATCGGTGGCACGCTCTCGAGCACCTTGCGCATGTCGGCAGCATGCTCGGGATCCCACTGCGGTTGCTGCGCAGCCGGCTTGGCCAACGCATCGTCCAATCGAGAGCGCAGCGTCGGCGACAACGGCGGCAGGTCGGGCAAGCGATCGATGGGTACGTCGACAGTCCAGTTCACGGCTACAGGATATTCGCACCGCCGAAGCCGCAGGACAACGGGTGTTCACCCGCGGTGCGAGTACTCCTCGATCGTCTGGAACTTCGCCAGATTGTGCCGCGCGTCGGCCAAGGCATCGTGAGCGTCGTCGGGCACCGACGGCAGCTCGGGACTGCCGCGATCCTCCCAGTGCTGGCGCAGCTCGCGGGTAAACCGCGGCAGCGAACGCGGCAACTCGGTCATCGAGCCCCACAGCTGGCAGAGCGCCACGTGGTCGTACGCCGCCACCCACGCCCACAGTTCGACCTCGGCACCGTAGTGCGGAACGAGAAATTCGAGCAGTTCGTCCCGGATTCGCGACCTGCTCATCCACAGCGGCGACGAGTACGGTGGCAGCTTGGGAAGCACGTTGCGTCGAACCCAGCGGCCGGCGCGCTCGGGGTCGAACTCGGAGGACACCGCATAGAACTCGCGGCCGTCCTCCGACACCACACCGATCGAGACCAACTCGATTGTGCGACCATCCTCGATGAACTCTGTGTCGTAGAAGTAGCGCACGCGGCTCACCCTAGCGCGTCCCCGACACGTCCCCCGCGTGCCGGTAGCCCCGATCCGAACAGCCCTGAAAGGCAACGCCAGTGACTCCGCCCGACACCAACCGTCCGGTCGCCGAAGCATCGGAGCCTGCGGCGCCGACGCGACGCCGGTGGCCGAGTTGGGCGGTGGCGTCGAGCAGGGTTCTCGTCCTGATCGGTGCTCTCGTCGGCGTGCTGTTCCATCTCAACGGCTTTCCGGGGTTGCGTAAGCTCGGCGAGCACTACCGACTCGATCTGGACGTGTATCGACTCGGCGGTCAGGTGTTCGCCGAGGGCGGGGATCTCTACGGTCAGCTGCCGCCGATCGCGACCGGTACGACGCTGCCGTTCACCTATCCCCCGATCGCCGCGGCGATCTTCAGCCCGCTGTCGTCGGTGTCGCTGTACGCCGCCTCGATCGCGGTCACCGTGCTGTCCATGCTCCTGCTGCTGGTGACCGTGGTGGCGACCCTCACCTCGCTCGGACTGCGTCCTCGCACGCTCGTGTGGTGGTCTGCCGGAGCAGTCTTCGCCGTGGCCGTGCTGCTCCTCGAGCCGGTCACCTCGACGCTGAACTACGGGCAGATCAACATCGTGTTGATGGCGTTCGTTGCATTGGACTGCCTGCCGAAGAAGACGCCGTGGCCCCGAGGTGTGCTGATCGGACTCGTGGCTGCCGTCAAGCTCACCCCCGCGGTGTTCGTACTGTTCTTCTTGTTGCGCAAGGACTTTCGAGCCGCGGTTGTATCGGTCCTGAGCTTTGCGGTGTTCACCGCGGTCGGTTTCGCGCTGACGTGGTCGGACTCGGTGAAGTACTGGACCGAGACGATCGTCGATTCCGATCGAATCGGCGGTCCGGCCTACCCGCCCAACCAGTCGATCACCGGAGTGCTCGCGCGGCTCGGGCTGGACGAACTGCCTCGGTCGATCCTGTGGCTCGCGTTGTCGGTCGTGGTCCTTGCCATCGCGGCGATAGCGATGCGAAAGGCGTTCGCCGCGGGCGAGACTGCTCTCGCCCTGACGATCAACGCCATGTTCGGTCTGCTGGTGTCGCCGGTCTCCTGGTCACACCACTGGGTGTGGGCCATCCCGTTCACCGTGGTGCTCGCCTTCCTCGGCTACCGACGCCGCAGTGCGCTGTTGGCAACTCTGGTGGCCGTTGGGCTGGCGTTGATGGTCTACCCGCCGCACTGGAAGCTCGGCGAGGGCCGTTGGAGCGGTCTCGGTTGGCCGCTCGTGGATCAGTTCGCGGCCTCGGGTTACGTGTGGTGGGCGCTCGCGTCCATCATCGCGGTGGCCGCGATCGGCTGGACCGACCGGACCGATACGACAGTCGGCACCCGCTCCGCAGTCTGATCACGGAGCGGGTCGAGCAGATTCAGCTCGCCTTGGAATCCGGGATCCGCTGCGCGGTCGGAGTCGACTCCGCCTCGGGTGCAGCCTTCTTCAGCGATGCGGCGTACACGTCCACGTACTCCTGACCGGAGAGCAACATCAGGTCGTACATCACTTCGTCGGTCACCGCACGCTCGACGAAACGGTTGCCGGCCATCCCCTCGAAGCGAGAGAAGTCGATGGGCTTGCCGATCCGGATGGTGACCTTCGCCGGACGCCACACGCGCGAACCGATCGGGTTCATCTTCTCGGTACCGATCATCGCGACCGGAATCACCTGAACTCCGGTCTGCAGTGCCAGACGCGCCATTCCGGTCTTGCCCTTGTACAACCGCGCGTCGGGTGACCGAGTGCCCTCTGGGTAGATACCGAGAACCTTGCCTGCTTCGATCACGCGCACGCCTGCGTTGAGTGCGTCCTGTGCCGCGTCCGCTCCGGTGCGATCGATCGGCACCTGCCCGACGGCGGTGAAGAACCATTTCTGGAACTTGCCCTTGAGTCCCGGTCCGGTGAAGTACTCGCTCTTGGCGAGGAAGGTGATGCGTCGAGGCGTCTTGAGCGGAAGGTAGAAAGAATCGAGAACGGCCTTGTGGTTGCTGGCCAGAATGACCGGCCCCTCCGTCGGGATGTTCTCCGCACCCTCGATCGTGGGCCGACCCAGGGCGATGAGAAGGGGGCCGACGAAAATGTACTTAACCAGCCAGTACCACATTGACATGCTCCCTGATGATGGTCGGGAAATCGTTTGGTGCCGCCTCGCCCTGAAGCGAATCGACTGCGGCCGTGCGTCCTCGAACCGTGCCGCGTAGTGAACTGTACCCACGGTTTATGACACCAGCCACATCATCGCCGACACCAGGACCGAGGTCACAGAAAGCAGTCGAAGAACCGTCAGCGAACGCCGGTGACGAACTGCGCCCGGGCCAACTCCGCGGCCCCGATCATGCCTGCTGCCTCACCGAGTTGAGTACTGCGAATACGCGCCAGGGGGCGATGCCCCGCACCGGTCACCAGCTCCGCGTACTTGTCGGTCGCGCGAGCGAGGAACTGACTCGACGACGTCGCCACTCCACCGGCCAGCACGATCAGATCGGGGTCGTACACGTCGCTGACCATCGAGAGCCCGACGCCGAGCCACTGCGCGAAGTCCTCCATCGTGCGGCGGG
The DNA here is from genome assembly GCF_033142325.1 of Rhodococcus sp. IEGM 1370. Lineage (NCBI taxonomy): Bacteria > Bacillati > Actinomycetota > Actinomycetes > Mycobacteriales > Nocardiaceae > Rhodococcus > Rhodococcus sp. IEGM 1370. Next base: position 186,281 of record NZ_JAWLRY010000003.1, read on the forward strand.
CGATCGAGTCACCCTCGTGCGCGGCACTGGCGATTCGGCGGCCGGTCAACGAACCCGGGTCGAGGAACACCTCACGTGCCAGCGTCGTCGAGGACGCCGGGTCCGCCGCCAGCAACTCGACTGCGGTGTCCACCAGAGCGGTGCCGCTGCAGTACCGCTCCCAACAACCGCGCTTGCCGCACGGGCACGCCCGGCCGTCCGGCACGACCTGGATGTGACCGAGTTCCGGTGCCACACCGTGGCTACCCCGATAGATCCTGCCGTCGATCAACAGGGCCGCGCCGATGCCGGTGCCGATGGCCACCATCACCACATTGCGACCCCCGGACGCCGCACCGAAGCGATACTCGGCCCACGCCGCAGAATTGGCGTCGTGCTCGAGCAAGACCGGCAGACCGATGCGCATGCTCATCTCGGTCGCCACAGGGGTGTTCACCCACGGCAGATGCGGGGCGAAGAGAACCGTTGTGCGATCGGAGTCGATGAACCCGGCGACGGCGAGCCCGACGGCCGCGATGTCGTGTCGCCCGGCCAGCTCCTGCACGGCGCGGTCGAGACCGCGTTCGAGCGCGCGCGCAGTGTGCGGGGTGGGAGCGGCCGTCGAATCGAGGACTTGCCCGTCCTCGTCGACGACGGACGCGCGCAGGCTCGTCCCGCCCACGTCGATGCCTACCGTCAGTCGCTGGTGGTGCCGCTTCATTCGTTCATGCCTTCCTCGCCCGTCCCCCGTGCGGGCTGCACCCGAGTCGCTTCGATCACGGACGCTCCTGCTCGTCCGAACGCGAATTCTTCACTCGAACGGTAATCGGAACGAACGAAGCGGGACGGTCGTCCTGAAGTTTCGTGTCGATCGACACGTCCGCGACCTCCGCGGGGTCCGAGGGGACACCGGCACTACCGGACCCGGGCTCGGCCGCAGTCCCCGGTGGCGGCGAGGTCGGCGGCGTCTGCGCTGCGGAGTGCGTCGCCCCGGAGGTCGTGTGATCGGCCAGCAACTGACGCAACAGCGCGATCACCACGGCGCTCTCGGAGGCCACGAGCTCGACGAGATCGTGGCGCTCCCCGCGCACCAGTGCCGCGAGAGCGCAGACCGGACACCAACTGCATCCCTGGCGGTCACGGTCCTGCTGCGTCTCGGCGACGCGACGCAGGATCGGCTCGAGTCGCGTCAGGACGGTCTCGGCCAGGGCCAGCAGGTCCGCCCCAAGCTCGGAATGGTCCGAGGTCATCGCGACACCCCGGCCGTCGGGGTTGTCGGAGTCACAGCGGCCACACGTCGGGGTTCGGACGAAAACGCACCACCAGGCACGGTCCGTCGAGTTCGGCGGAGTCGGCCACGCACCGACGCAGCACCGACGCCAATCTGATGCGCCGTCGCCTCCCGTCGGCACTCACTATCAAGTCGTCCTCCACTCGCCCCAGGCCCAAGGTCGTCGAATCCACCACCGGCAGCAGCATTCTCATCGCGTACACGGATTCGAGTCCGCCACCCGACTCGAGCACGACCGAAGGCTGCTCACCCCAGCCCGGCGCGCGCCGTTCGAGAAAGTCCGGTTCGAGGCGATCGGCCACATCTTGCAAGGGCCCCAACCCTACCGGTTCACCGGGAGCCTGCTCCACCTCCACGATCGGCACGGTACCGATGCGTCGGCGCAGCTCGGCGACCGCGTCGAGCTGCGCCGCCCGCCACCTCTCGAACCAGAACACGGCCGGATGAGCGCCCACCAAGCCGACCGACGATGCGTTGAGCTTCGGCAGGATTCTGTTGACCAGAACGCGATCGATTCTGATTCCGAGCAGAGCAGCTGCCGACAGAGTTCGTTCCGCGTCGACGATCGAGAGCTGTTCGGCGGTGACGACCACGGTCGCCCCGGTACGGTCGGCGTCGGTGATCAGGGACCGGACGGAGTCGATCTGCGCGAGGATTCGCTCGATCATCGCCACCACGAGAGTGAGCCGCACATCGGAACCGGTGCCCGCAACCATCCGAGCGTGCAGAGGCCAGATCCGCTCGACGTATGCGGCGACTGTGTCGGGCAACTGCAGGGTACGTAAGGCATCCGCCGATGCGGGAAGGTCGACTATCACTGTGTCCCAGCGATTCTCGTCCGCAAGACGGCTGATCTCGTGCATGCCGAGCAGCTCTTCGACTCCGGGCAGACCGAGCAGCTCCTCCGGTTCTATCGCCCCGAAGCTCACCCCGTGCTCGTGTCCCGCGGACGCCACGGCCAACAGTGAGCCCAAACCCCGGTACCGGGCTTCGAGCAGCCTCAACGTATCGATCTCGAGGATGTCGAGGCCGGGTGCGATCGAACGAACACCGGACGAATCCTCGACCTCGGCGTCCCCCGCGAATGCATCGGCGAGCGAGTGAGCCTGGTCGACGGACGCGATCAGAACCCGTTCACCGGCCTGGGCGAGTCGTAGCCCCGACGCAGCCGCCAGCGTCGTCTTACCCGCACCACCTTTGCCGAGGAACAGCAACACCGTGGTGCGGGCTTCGGTGCGAGCTTCGCTCAGCCTTCGACCCGCTTCTTCAATTCCTTGAGTGCAGTGTCGGTGATGACCTTTTCTGCCTTGCGCTTGAACAGACCGATCATCGGAATGTTCAGATCCACGGTGAGCTCGTACGTCACGTCGGTGCCGCTGCCGGTCTCCTTCAACGTGTACGAGCCGTTCTGCGACTTCTGCATTTCGCCCGATACGAGGTTCCAGGAGACCGAATTGCCGTCGGCTGCCCAGTCGTACTCGAGCTCGTAGGTGTCTTTCACCATCCCGGCGTCGAGCACGAACTTGACCCGCTTGCCGCGGCCGTCCGCACCGACCTCGAGGACCTCGACGGACTTCGCGGCCGACACCCACGTGGGGTACGCGTCGAAATCGGCGATGACGTCCATGACCCGGCTCGATGGAGCTTCGACGACGATCGACCTCTGGGTTTTCTCCGCCATGACTACTGGTCCGCTTCCTCTCGGGTACTTCGATCAGCTCGGTTCGCTTCGGTGCCGCAGAACTCGCGCAGGCCTATCTCACACGATCGATCCGCCGACGCACAATGCGAACCGGCCGACCGTACCGCGCGGTTCATTCGCGAGCTGAAGTCGACGCTACGTGGTGGGGTGCTTCACCTGCAGACCGACCGGCCTCGAGCTCTCGCTTGAGCTCGAACGTTATCGCACGTCCGGCCACCCGCCGGGCGTGTTCGTGCGCTGCCACGTCGGCGCCCGCGGCGGGTTCGGCGTGCAGGAAGTAATGGACGATCACCCCGTCAAGCGCGGGCTCGAGCCACAGTTCCATCGTTCCGACCACACCGCCGCGCACTGCCCAGCGGATCCCCTTCTCACCCCGGTCCTCGGTGATCGTCAGGTTCAGATCCGGCCACCATCGACGCCACCGTGCAGGCGACGCGAACGCCTGCGCCACCCGCACGCCGGGGGCGGCCACGAATGTCTGATCCGCAACTTGAATACTGCTCATCGACAGAGCTTCACACACCGGGTCGGGGGCCGTGCGCGTCGAGGCGTATTTCGACGCCGGGAGCCCGGGTCTAGAGTATCTGTGAAGCCGAGCTATCGACTTTCGTTCTCCCCAAGTTCTATCCGGAGGTAATCCCGTGCGCGAGTTCACCGTCGCCGCCAAATACGCCATCGCGGACACCGACTCGGCTGTCGATACCGTCTTCGCTCGCGCCCGCACCTCGCCGGACGCGGTGGTGTTCCGACGCACAGTGGACGGACAATGGGTCGACGTCACCGCCGCCGAGTTCGAGCGCCTGGTGGTGGGGGTGGCACGGGGTCTGATCGCCGCAGGCATCGAGCAGGGCGATCGGGTCGCACTGATGTCGTCGACGCGATTCGAGTGGTCGGTCGTGGACTACGCGATCTGGGCCGCGGGCGGTGTGACGGTACCGATCTACGAGACGTCCTCGGCCGGTCAGGTCGAGTGGATCCTCGAAGACGCCGAGCCGGTCCTACTGATTCTCGAGAACGACGCGCATGTGCAGGAGACGAAGTCCGTTGTGGCAGCAGCCCCGTCGGTCCGACAGACGTTCGTCATCGCGAACTCGGCGGGCACCGACGCTGTGCAGGCACTGCTCGACGGTGGTGCCGAAGTCACCGAAGACGAGGTGCACCAACGGGTTTCGACACTCGTCTCGTCCGACCCGGCAACCCTGATCTACACCTCGGGAACCACCGGTCGCCCCAAGGGCGTCCAGCTGACCCACGCGAATTTGCTCGCCGAGTCACTCGGGATTCGTGAGACGTCGCTGAAATCGCTGATGACACAGGGCCGCAGCACGCTGATGTTCCTGCCGCTCGCGCACGTCCTGGCACGTGCAGTGTCGATCGCGTCGTTCGACGCCGGGGTCACCATCGGCCACACCAGCGACATCCCCAATCTCGTCGCGACATTCGGCACGTTCCAACCGGACTTCATCCTGTCGGTTCCGCGAGTGTTCGAGAAGGTCTTCAACACCGCCAAGCAGAAGGCGCACGCCGACGGCAAGGGAAAGATCTTCGACCTCGCCACCGAATGCGCAGTGGCGTGGAGTGAAGCGCAGGATACGGGCGGTCCGGGAATCGTGTTGCGCGCCAAACACACCGTGTTCGACAAGTTGGTGTACGGCAAACTGCGAGCAGCGCTCGGCGGCAAGTGTGAACTCGCGATCTCCGGCGGAGCGCCCCTCGGTTCCCGACTCGGCCACTTCTACCGGGGCATCGGCGTGACGATCTACGAGGGCTACGGACTGACCGAAACCACGGCGGCGTTCGCGGTCAACACCATCGGATTCCAACGCGTGGGCAGCGTCGGGCGTCCACTGCCCGGCAACACCGTGCGCATCGCCGAGGACGGAGAGATCCAACTCCGCGGACCGGTCGTGTTCGACGGCTACTGGCGCAACGAGACCGCGACCGCCGAGTCGCTGGACGACGGCTGGTTCCGCACCGGCGATCTCGGTTCCGTGGACGACGACGGCTACATCACGATCTCGGGTCGCAAGAAAGAACTGATCGTCACCGCAGGCGGCAAGAACGTCTCACCCGCCGGGTTGGAAGACCACCTGCGGGCGGGTGCACTGATCAGCCAGGCCGTCGTCGTGGGCGATCAGAAGCCCTTCATCGGCGCGCTCATCACCCTCGATCCGGATGCGTTCGATCGCTGGAAATCCGCACACGGCAAGGCAGCCGACGCCACCGCGGCGGATCTGCAGACGGACCCCGAACTCGTCGCGGAGATCGACGCCGCCGTCGCCGACGCGAACAAGTCCGTCTCGCATGCGGAGTCCATCAAGAAGTATCGACTTCTCCCCCACGACTTCTCGGAGGAGAACGGCGAGCTCACTCCCACGATGAAGCTCAAGCGCAACGTCATCACCAAGTCGTACGCCGACGAGATCGAGTCGATCTACTCCCGTTGAGCCGTACTGCCTAGATCAACGAACGCAGTTTCTCGGTCAGCACGTCCCAGCGCCATTCCGCGTCCACCCAGTCGCGGCCGGCGTTGCCCATCTGCGTCGCCAGCGCGCGATCGGACAGGATTCGCACGATCGCGTCGGTGGTGTCCGAGACGGACGTGCCGTCGACGACGAGGCCGGTCTTGTTGTGCTGCACCGCTTCCGGCGCACCCCCGGACATGCCCGCGACTACGGGTACACCGCAGGAAGACGCCTCGAGGTAGACGATGCCGAGACCTTCGACATCGAGACCGGCACCTCGGGTTCGGCTCGGCATCGCGAACACGTCGGCGATCGTGTGGTGGGCGGCGAGCTCCGCCGACGGCACGGTGCCGGTGAACACCACGTGTTGCTCCATGCCGGTGGATCGGACGAGCTCGCGCAGAGTCTTCTCGTAAGGCCCGCCGCCGACGATCACCAGAACCGCTCCGTCGACGGCCCGGCGGATCCCCGGGAGCGCCCGGATCAGGACGTCCTGACCCTTGCGCGGAACCAGACGCGACAGGCACAGAACGGTGGGGCGATCACCGAGGCCGTAGCGGGCACGAAGTTCCGCGCGCGCTGCGTCGTCGGGCACGAAGCGATCGGTATCGACACCGGGCGGCAGATGTTCGAGGGCGGCGGTCCGCCCGAACGCCGAGCTGAATCGCCCCCGGGTGTACTTGCTGACGTAGGTCACCACATCGGTGTTCTCGCCGATCGTGCGCAGGGTCGCCCGCCCGCCCGGCACCATCGACCATCCGACCTCGTGACCGTGTGTGCTCGCCACGATGCGATCGGCCCCGGCCTTGCGCAGGTACGACGACATCACTGCCAACGGAGCCGACGCACCGAACCACACCGAATCGCAGCCTCGGGACTTCAGGATTCGAGCCGCACGACGCGCGACGAGCGGAGTCGGCAACATCAGGGTCGTCGGATGCCGGATCACCTCGAAAGACTGCCTGGCATCGAACTTCTCGTGCGAGTCGCCGCGCCAGCGGGGGGCGTAGACCACCAGCTCGTCGGCCGGCAGCTGCGAGGCGAAGCTGTGCAAGTAGGACTGAATACCACCCGGGCGAGGAGGAAAGTCGTTCGTCACGAGCAGGGTACGACGCATGGCGTCAACCGTAGCGCCCCGTCTCAGCGGGCCTGGCGAGCCACCCAGTCACCCCACGAGGCCACGAACTGTGCCCGGTCGAGTCCCAGCACCGACTCGAATGCAGAATCGGTGGGGCTCTCGGACGCGAGCGCTTCGTACAGGGAGCGCAAGGTCGACTCCCCGAACCGGTCGGCCACGAATGCGAACACCGACCAGGCCGATTCGTAGGCCACACTCGACCGGGCACCACCCGCACCGAAATCCTCGTTCTTCGGCAGCACCGTCGGCGGCCCACCCGCCGCCACGATCGCCGCGAGAGTGGGTGCGAGTTGCGCGAAGTCGGCACCGGACCCTCGATACCCGGAATAGTCGGCGAACCCCTCCGACACCCACAATTCCGTACCGTCGGACGTCCGCGCCCTCGCCGCCACATGCGTCAACTCGTGCCGCAGAACCGACCGCACGGTGAACGGCGTCAACCTCGACGCGGCGTCGGGACCGAACACCACCCGCTGACCCGTCGGACGGGAGCCGTCGGCCGCCACCGCGTCGGACACCGTCACCGCAGCCACGTCGGTGGAGGGATCGGACCCCGTCAGTTCGGCGAACTCCTCCGCCGAGGATGCGACGAAAACCAGCCCGTCGCGCGCCCAGTCGTCTCCCCAGAAGTCGGTGACGGCCGCGATTGCCGACGGAAGTTCGGCCGCAAGGTTCTCGACGAACTCGTCGCGGTCCGGATGACCCATGACCACCGATGTCCCGGCCGCGGTGGGCACCGAACGCACGGTGAGAGGGCCGAAGTCCCACGGCCCACGCCAGGTGTGGCGTCGATACTCGGTCAGATCCGCGTCGTCGACCAACCGCCATCGACCGTCCCGCTCGGCGACGACGAGTGAGACCGGCCGACGCGTCGGCGATGCGTCCGGGCCGGTGACCGCGTACCGCAGATACACCGAGGGTGCCCAGACATCGGTGGAATCGAGCGCCGCGGCGATCGGCGGCGGCACCGGGGTCTCGGGCTCGTCGCCCAGGTCGTAGCCGAATTCGGCGAAAGGGACGCCGGGTACCACTGCTGCCCGGCGCAGCTGCGCTTCGACGAAGCCGGGGTCGGCCTGCGGATCCATCACATCGCGCAGTGCGTCTAGATCACCGGAACGAACCGCGCGCGCCCACTGGTCGAGGAGGACGGTCACATCGGCGCGGCGCTGCTGATCGTAGGTCGGCGGGTCCTGGCCGACGGTGACCTCGGCGGTCCCTGCCGCGGACGAACCGTCGAATCGGTGAATCAGAACGACCGAGACGGCCACCACCACTACGACGACCACGACGACCACGACGACAAGCCAACGCCGCCATGACGATCGGAGGAGGACGTGCAACCCGGATGGTCGGTTCGAGGTGCTCATGCCGCCACTCGTCGATCGTCGAGACACGACCTCAGTATCGACGCGCCCCGTAGTACGGGAACGATGCCATCGACTGCACCTTCACGGGCACACCGAATGTGGAGGCATGCAGCACGTTGCCGTTTCCGGCATAGATTCCGACGTGTGAGATGTCCGGATAGAACAGGACGACGTCACCCGGCTGCAGATCCTTCTGATCCACCGGAGTTCCGCCCGCCGCCTGCGCCTGACTCGATCGCGGCAGCGTCTTGCCCACCTGCTTGTACGCCCACACGACCAACCCGGAGCAGTCGAAGCCATCCGGACCGGTTGCGCCCCAGACGTACGGCTTGCCTATCTGCGTGAGGCCGGCCTGCAGCGCGCTGGCACCAGATCCCGGCGTCAGGTTCTGCAGAATCGAGGACGGGTCGAACCCGTCGGGCAGGGTCGAACCGGCCAGAGACAGTTGCTCCGAGGACGAGAGCGCACTGTAGGCGGCCATGACCTCGGCTATCTGTCCCTGCAGCTCGCTCTGCTTGGCCTGGAGATCGTCGCTGACGGCCTTGGCCTGCTCTGCGGCGACGCGTGCCTGTTCGGCGGCCGTCGTCGCGGCCTGCTCGGCGGTCTCGGCATCCGAGCTGGCCTGCTTGAATCGGGCGACCTGGTCGGCGGTCTCCGCCGAGATGACGTCCAGCGCCGACATCTGGTCGAGCAACTGCTGTGGTGAGTCGCTGACCATGACGGCGAACAGTCGGTTGGTCCGCGCGCCCTGATAGTTGACGTTGGCGACCTTGTCCATGGCCGGTTTGAGCTGCTCCAACTGCGCCTGCGCTGCGTCCACGGCGGCACGGCTCTGGTCGACGAGGGCCTGAGCGTCGAGTTGCTGCTGGTTCTTGGCGTCGAGATCGATCTGAGCATCGTGCAGAGATTCGGTGGTCTGCTCGGACTGGCGAGAGAGCTCGGCGAGTTCGGTCTGCGCGTCGGATGCCGAACCGAATCCCGGCTGCGCGGTCGCCGTCGTCGTCGGCACCACGGCGATGCATGCGGTCAACGCGAGCGCAACCACCGAGTTTCGGGCCGTACGCAACGCTCGGGTAGATCTCGATATCGCCACGGAAAGCGACTCTCCGTCCTCACAGATGTTGCCTCGACCGAGGCAACGGTTGGAAAAGTGGACCGAAAACGAACCATACCGATGCTCTTACGGGCGCGGACGTGAACAAGGTCCGAAATCGACGGGGGTTCGAGGTGACAGGTCACAAAATAAACATCGACCAGGTCTCGATCAGATTACGAACTGGATCCTTCCCTGTCCACCGGACCGGCGTGTCGCGCAGTCCGTGTCCGGATACGCCGACAGGGTCGAGCCGATGAACGGCTCGACCCTGTCGGTCGGTTCACAACGAACGTCGATCGCTCGAGTCAGTAACGGCGAGCACCGTCGAACGGCATCGAGTCGAGCGGGGCAACCTTGACCGGCACGCCGGACGTGGATGCGTGCACGACATTGCCGTTGCCGACGTAGATGCCCGAGTGCGAGCCGTCGTAGAACGAGACGACGTCGCCGGGGGCGAGGCTGTCGCGCGAGACCGGAGTGCCTGCGGCCGCCTGGTCGTAGCTCGTACGGGGCAAGCTGACGCCGGCCTGCTTGTACGCCCACTGAACGAGGCCCGAGCAGTCGAACGAATCCGGACCCGAAGCGCCGTACACGTACGGTGCTCCGATCTTGGATTCTGCGGCCTGAACGGCCTTCGCAGCCGGGGTGACCTGCGGTGCCAACGGCGCACCCGGCGCGGGCACACCCGGAAGATTGAGGGGAGGAAGGCCCGGGATGTCAGGAATCTCGAAGGTTCCGACGCCGGGAATGGTGAGGGGGGCCGCCATTGCGGGTGCAGCGGGAAGAACGACCACGCCTGCCGTGAGCGCTCCGGCTACGAGGACTCGCCGCAATGTTCGGTTGGAAAGTTGTGACGCCACGAAAGATGGTGCTCCGTTTCTTCCTATCGTCCGCCGACCGAGTTAGCTGACGGGTTCGGGCTGGGAAGAGCAGCCCTACCCACCGGCCACCGTGTGGTGGCTCAGCGGGATTCACCCCAGTAGATATCGGGTTCCCGGTACGAACACTCTCGCGAGTGAACGATTAGGCGGTGACTTGCGACGCCACTCCGGTTTGGACTGGCGAGACTCCGCAAGGTCTCAGGAAGGTTACGAAATGGCATACCCCCGTGTCGACCCCAACTCGCCGAGGAGAGCGAATTCGGCTCGATTCTCGCTAGCCGGCGCGCTGATCCCCCGGTGTGTCACGAGTCGATAACAAAGGAACCTCGGCGACGTCGTCGTCGTTCACCACGAGCTTGAGAGTGGGCACGAGACCGACATCGGCGAGCACCCCCATGGCACCGAGTTCCTCCTGCTCGAGAGTGATACGAGACGGCGGACCGACCCGCCGTCCGTCCGATCCGGACGGCATCCCCGGAGCCCCCAGAAGCACCGTCACGACGCAGTCCGCGCAGGCGATGTCACGGACCAGGCAGTCACTGCAATCGATGATCATTGTGATCCTTGTCTCTTTACGGTTTCCGGCGGCCGAATCGGCCGACTCAGCGAAAGATAGCGACGGGCACCGACAGGTTCCGTGACACCACGACGTTCGACGGCGCGATGAGCGTTCTTGTCGGAGGTCGGCCCTAACGTCGTCCCGGTGAGCCTGCCCATCCAGCTGACGTTCGACGAACTCGACACCCCGCTGCACGAGACGACGTTCGTCGTCGTCGACCTCGAGACCACCGGCGGTAGCGCGGACACCGAGGCCATCACCGAAATCGGGGCAGTCAAGGTTCGAGGCGGCGAGATTCTCGGCGAGTTCGCCACGTTGATCGACCCGGGCAGGTCCATTCCGCCGTACATCGTGGAACTGACCGGCATCACATCGGCGATGCTCATCGGTGCGCCGCGCATCGAACGGGTTCTGCCCGGTTTCCTCGAGTTCGCGAGAGGTTCGGTGCTGGTAGCGCACAACGCCGGCTTCGACACCGGATTCCTCAAGGCCGCCGCCAGCCGTCTCGACATCGCGTGGCCACGGTTCCAGGTGCTGTGCACGGTCAAGCTGGCTCGCCGAGTTCTGACGCGCGACGAGGCTCCGTCGGTGAAGCTCTCCGCGCTGTCGACTCTGTTCCGATCCGGCACAAGGCCTACCCACCGTGCGCTCGACGACGCCAGGGCCACGGTCGACGTTCTGCACGGCCTCATCGAACGCGTGGGCAATCAGGGTGTCCACAGCTACGCCGAGTTGGTCGACTACCTACCCGCGGTGTCGGCCGGCCAGCGCGCCAAACGCGGGCTGGCCGCCCATCTTCCCGGCACGCCCGGCGTCTATCTGTTCCGCGGCCCGTCCGACGAGGTGCTGTACGTCGGTACGTCCAACAACCTCAAACGACGCGTGCGCAACTACTTCACCGGCTCGGAGACCCGAGGCCGGATGAAGGAGATGGTCGCACTGGCCACCCGCGTCGACCACGTCGAGTGTGCACACGCGCTCGAAGCCGGAGTCCGCGAGCTACGTCTGCTCTCGGCGCACATCCCGCCGTACAACCGCCGCTCGAAGTTCCCCAGGAAGGGGTGGTGGATCACCCTGACCGACGAGGCGTTCCCTCGCCTGTCGATCGTCCGCACCCCGGCACCGAACAGCCTCGGACCGTTCTCGGTTCGCGGCGACGCCGCAGAGGCCGCGGCGCTCGTCGCGGAGTTCTGCCGCCTGCGTACGTGCACTCGCCGTCTGGCCCGCTCGGTTCGGCACGGTGACCAGTGCCCGGCGACCGACGTCGGAGGTTGCCCTGCGGCACTGTCCGGCCCGTTGACGGCCGACGAGTACTCCGATGCCCCGACGCAGTTTCTCGCGCTGGTGTGTGGCCAGGACGACGCCGTTCTGTACTCCATGCGCCGCCGCGTCGCCGAGCTCGCAGACAAGGAGCTGTACGAGACGGCTGCCCGTCTGCGCGACCGAATCGCGATCACCGTCGATGCACTGCGCCGGATGCACCGATCGGCAGCAGTGGCCGCCATTGCCGAACTGGTTGCGGCGAAGCGCACGGCCGACGGCGGGTGGGAGTTGATCGTGGTGCGCTTCGGCCGGCTGGCCGGCGCTGCCGTCGCGCCGCGGGGAGTGCATCCGATGCCCGTCGTCGATGCCATCACCGCGTCGGCCGAAACGGTGGTGCCCGATACGACCCCGCTTCGCGGCGCGCCCCCGGAGGAAGTCGGACTCATTGCGGCCTGGCTGCGCACGGACGGAGTCCGGATCGTGCGCACGAGCAGTGGGTACTGCAGCCCGGCACGGTCGGCGGGTTCGTGGGAGTCGTGGTGTCGGACGGCGAGAGAAGCCGCGAGGGCAGGAGTGGAGCCTGC
>NZ_JAWLRY010000003.1:198705-368044 GCF_033142325.1 Rhodococcus sp. IEGM 1370
GGAACGACCGTGGAGGTCAGGAGTGGAGCCTGCGGAACGACCGTGGAGGTCAGGAGTGGAGCCTGCGGAACGACCGTGGAGGTCAGGAGTGGAGCCTGCGGAACGACCGTTCAAGTCAGGAGTGGAGCCTGCGGAACGACTGTCGGGGCACGGCAGCAACTAGGGTCTGGGGGTAGCTCGCGTCGGAAACCGAGCTCGAGATGCTTGAGGAGCGCACATGATCAATGCCATCGTCTTGATCGACGCCGAGGCCGACTTGATTCCGGAAGCGGCGCAGGCCGTTGCGGATGTCGACGGGGTGTCGGAGGTCTATTCGTGTGCTGGCGATGTCGATCTGATCGCCATCGTGAAAGTTCGTGATCATGCGTCGATCGCAGAGGTCATCACCAAGCACATCAATCGTGTGCGGGGGGTGCGCAGCACCACCACTCACATTGCGTTCCAGTCCTATTCGAGTGCCGATGTCGAAGCCGGGTTCTCGATAGGCGAGTAGCCGCGCTCTTCGTCAGCCGGCGAGTTCGGTGGTGCATCGACCCCAGTCGGCGAGTAGCCGTGCTGCTGACCCGGAATCGATTGTTGTTGCGGCAGTGGCCAATCCGGCTTCGATTCGGGCGTGGAGGTCGTCGGACACGCCGTGGTGCGCTGCCATGGCTGCGGCGGCATTGAGCAGTACGGCGTCGCGGACGGGACCCTGTTCACCGGCGAACACTCGGTGCGCCACTGCTGCATTGAATTCGGCGTCTCCACCTCTGAGAGCTTCTATGGGCGCTCGGGAGATGCCGTAGTCGAGCGGGTCGATCGTCTCGACGGTCACCGAACCATCGGACACCACGTGCACTGTCGTGGTGGTGGACAGGGTGATCTCGTCCAGTCCGTCGTCACCGCGGACCACGAGCACCGAGCTGCCCCGGGCTGCGAACACGTCGGCGACGACGGGGACCAGGTTCTCGAACGCACAGCCGATCAGGCCTGCGCGTGGGCGCCCGGGGTTCGTCAGTGGCCCCAGCACGTTGAAGACCGTGGGGATTCCGATTTCCTTGCGCGGTGCGGCAGCGAAGCGCAGTGCGGGGTGGTGGATCGGTGCGAAGCAGAAGCCGATGCCGACCTGCTCGACGCTCGACGCGACTGCGTCGGCCCCGAGGGTCACTCGGACCCCCAATGCTTCGAGCACGTCGGTCGTGCCGCTCTTCGACGACGCCGCGCGGTTGCCGTGCTTGACGACTCGGATCCCGCTGGCAGCGACGACGACGGCTGCCATGGTGGAGATGTTGACGGTGTCCGCTCCGTCTCCTCCGGTCCCCACGACGTCGACGGCGTCGGTGTCGGTGTGCACCAGCACTGCGTGCGCCAGCATCGATTCGGCGAGTCCGTTGACCTCCGCCGGCGTCGGACCTTTCATCTTCAGCGCTACGCCGAAGGCTGCGATCTGCGCGGCTGTCGCGTTGTCGGCCATGATCTCGTCCATGACCCAGCCGGTGTCGGCGCTGGACAGGTCGGTGTGGTTCGTCAACGCGCCGAGGATTCGACGCCAGGTTCGCGGCTGTTCGTCGCTGATCGCTGCGGTCATGGTGGTTCTGCCGTGCCCTTCTGCCGTCGATGCACTCGGTGCGGTGGAAGCTTAGCCAGACGCTGCGTCGGGCTGCGCGGGCTGCAGTGCGTCCCAGCCGAGTACTGCTCCCCCTCGACGCTGCGCGAGGCCGGCCATGCGAGAACGCTCCTGCGAGCAGTGCAGAGCGTCGAGTACCTGAACACGTTGCAGAACCAGCGGCACGCCGTCTTCCACCCGAGGGCGGTAGCCGGTGCTCTCCGGTAGTTCGGCGGCCGGCCCCACCTCGTAGTCGTCCTGAGCCGCAACCGCTGCTGCGTCCTCGACTTGGTCGGAGGGCAACACGAGATGATGCCGCAGCACCACCTCCGCCGATTCCGTCCACAGCGGTCGGGTCCTCGCTGCTTCGTCGAGCACGGCCGAGCATGCCTGTGCATCGTCGAAGCAACTCGCCACTGTCACGAGGTCCTCGCGAGTGGGGTCCAGACGTTCGGCCGTCGATCGCGAGAACAGTCTCCGAAACCATCCACCTTCGGTGCGCTTTGCCATGAGGCCAGCCTTGCACGACTGGACCCTACCGGCCCGTACAGAGGCTCTGACCAGCACGGGAACAAGGACGTACGCGGATTCGTTCCGACACGACGCGCCAAGAGCGGACCCGGATATGCCTTCCGTACTACGACGGGTCATACTTCTCTTTGTGACGAGCGCTGTAGGGACTCAAGGATCGGCAATCACCCAACGCGTGCACTCGCTGAACCGTCCCAATATGGTCAGCGTCGGCACGATCGTGTGGCTGTCTAGTGAACTCATGTTCTTCGCCGGGCTGTTTGCGATGTACTTCGTCGCACGCGCCCAGGCGAATGGAATCTGGCCGCCGGAGCCGACGGAGCTGAACCTCGCTCTTGCTGTGCCGGTGACCGCGGTGCTGATCGCATCGTCGTTCACCTGCCAGCTGGGCGTGTTCGCCGCCGAGCGAGGTGACGTCTTCGGACTGCGCCGCTGGTACATCATCACTCTGGTGATGGGCGCGTTCTTCGTGGCCGGCCAGGCGTACGAGTACTACCACATGGTGCACGAGGGCACGACGCTCTCGAGCAGCGTGTACGGCTCGGTCTTCTACATCACGACCGGTTTCCACGGATTGCACGTCATCGGCGGACTCATCGCCTTCGTCTTCCTGATCACCAGAACGCTGGTCAGTAAGTTCACGCCCGCGCAGGCCACCGCGGCCATCGTCGTTTCGTACTACTGGCACTTCGTCGACATCGTCTGGATTGCCCTCTTCGCAACGATCTACTTCATCCGCTAGTGACAGTCAGCACACCAAAGATAACGAGCGAACGGAATCAGCCCCCGACGTTCGGTCCGTCCCGACACGACAAGGGATAGAAGATGAGTACATCTCCCCCAGCAGCATCCGACGACAACGCCGCCTCCAAGACGAGACGGCAGCGTAGGACGCGCCGACGCATCACCGGTGCTCTCGTTCTGATGATGGGCCTCCTGAGCGCAGGCTTCCTCGCCTCGGCTCTGACGCCGGCTCCTCAGGTCGCGACTGCCGATACCGATTCGGCAGCGCTGATCCGCGAGGGCAAGCAGCTCTACGACACGTCCTGCGTCACGTGCCACGGTGCCAACCTGCAGGGTGTTCAGGATCGCGGACCGAGCCTCATCGGCGTCGGCGAAGCAGCCGTGTACTTCCAGGTGTCGAGCGGTCGTATGCCCGCTGTTCGCAACGAGGCACAGGCGATGCGCAAGCCGCCGAAGTTCAACGACAAGCAGATCGACGCCCTCGGTGCCTTCATCAACGCCAACGGCGGCGGACCGACGGTCATCCGCGACGAGAACGGTGAGATCGCTCAGGAGTCTCTGCGCGGTGGCGACATCGGACGCGGCAGTGAACTGTTCCGACTCAACTGCGCTTCCTGCCACAACTTCACCGGTGAAGGTGGCGCTCTGTCCTCGGGCAAGTTCGCACCGTCCCTCGGCCCTGCCAACGAGCAGGAGATCTACACCGCGATGGTCACCGGCCCGCAGAACATGCCGAAGTTCTCCGATCGTCAGCTGACGATCGAGGAGAAGTCCGACATCATCGCGTACGTCAAGTCGGCCCAGGAAACGCTTCCCGCAGGCGGTTGGAGCATCGGAAGTTTCGGTCCCGGTACCGAGATGATCGCTATCTGGACGGTCGGCATCATCGCCGTCGTCGGAGCAACTTTGTGGATCGGAGCTAGATCATGACCGACGGCGATTCCGGCCGTAAGGACGCGGGCAACGACGACGAATCCGGACGCAAGGATGCGCCCGGTGCCGACGGCGTGAACGCGGACAAGAAGTACACCGACGAGGAACTCGCCGCGATGAGCCGCGACGAACTGGTCGAGCTCGGCACCAACCTCGACGGTGTCGATGTCGCTTTCCGCCGCAACCGTTGGGCTGTGGAAGGTACCCGCGCCGAGAAGCGTGCCGAGCGCAGCGTCGCGATCTGGTTCGCGATCGCCGGCCTCGCCGCTGTCGCATTCATCGGCATCTACCTGTTCTGGCCGTGGCAGTACTCCGGTATCGGCGAAGAGAACTACCTGGCCTACTCGCTGTACACCCCGCTCATCGGCGGCACGATGGGCCTGGCGATTCTCGCGGTGGGTATCGGCGCGGTGCAGTTCACCAAGAAGTTCATCCCCGAAGAGGTCTCCATCCAGGACCGTCACGACGGCGGCTCGTCCGAGATCGACCGCAAGACTCTCGTGGCTGAGCTGGGCGATTCGCTCGACACGTCGACCATCGGGCGTCGCAAGGTGATCAAGCGATCGCTCGTCTTCGGTGGTGGCGCGCTCGGCGTCATGGCACTGCTCCCCCTCGGTGGATTGATCAAGAATCCCTGGGCCAAGGGCGAAGATTCGCCGTTGTGGGTATCCGGGTGGACTCCTCGCTACGATGGAGAGACCATCTACCTCCGACGAGACACCGGGCGACCGGAAGATGTCGTTCTCGTTCGGCCCGAGGACTTGGACGCTGGTGCCATGGAGACCGTATTCCCGTTCCGTGAAGCGGACCGCGAAAGCGAGCACGATCTGCTCGTCTCGCTGCGTGGAGTTCGTAACTCGGTCATGCTCATCCGCCTTCGCTCTGACGACGCCAGCACGGTCGTCAAGCGCAAGGGTCAGGAAAGCTTCAACTACGGCGATTACTTCGCCTACTCGAAGATCTGTACGCACCTGGGTTGCCCGACATCGTTGTACGAGCAGCAGACCAACCGAATTCTGTGCCCTTGCCACCAGTCGCAGTTCAACGCGCTCGAGTACGGCAAGCCGATCTTCGGACCGGCTGCGCGTGCGCTGCCCCAACTTCCCATCACTGTCAACGAAGAGGGATTCCTCGTCGCTTCGGGAGATTTCACCGAAGCGCTGGGGCCCGCCTTCTGGGAACGTCGTCCGGAGCGTGACTCATGAGTACATTGCAAACCCTCGCCGCCAAGCAGGCCGACGGCGTAGACAGTCGTTACCACCTGGCGCCGGGATTGCGTCGCCAGATCAACAAGGTCTTCCCCACGCACTGGTCGTTCCTGCTCGGTGAGATCGCGCTGTACAGCTTCGTCATCCTGCTGATCTCGGGTGTGTTCCTCACCCTGTTCTTCGATCCGTCGCTCAGCGAGGTCGTGTACGAAGGTGCGTACACCCCCCTCAACGGTGTGACGATGTCCAGGGCATACGCGACCGCTCTCGACATCACGTTCGAGGTTCGTGGCGGTCTGTTCATGCGGCAGATTCACCACTGGGCGGCCCTGATGTTCGCCGCGTCGATCATCGTGCACATGATGCGCATCTTCTTCACCGGTGCATTCCGTCGCCCGCGTGAGGCCAACTGGGTCATCGGCTGCTTGCTGCTCATCCTCGCAATGTTCGAGGGTTTCTTCGGCTACTCGCTCCCCGACGATCTGCTCTCCGGCACCGGCCTCCGCGCCGCTCTCGGTGGCATCACGATGAGCATCCCGATCATCGGTACGTGGATGCACTGGCTCATCTTCGACGGTGACTTCCCCGGCACGATCATCATTCCGCGCCTGTACGTCGCGCACGTTCTTCTTCTACCGGCCATCATCCTGGCGCTGATCGCAGCCCACCTGGCCCTGGTCTGGTACCAGAAGCACACGCAGTTCCCCGGACCCGGCCGCACGGAGCAGAACGTCGTCGGCGTTCGTATTCTTCCGGTCTTCGCGGTCAAGTCCGGTGCTTTCTTCGCCGTCACCTTCGGTGTGCTGGCAGCAATGGGCGGACTCATCCAGATCAACCCGATCTGGAATCTCGGACCGTACAACCCGTCGCAAGTGTCGGCAGGCGTGCAGCCCGACTTCTACCTGATGTGGACCGACGGCATGGCACGACTGTGGCCTGCCTGGGAGATATACATCGCCGGGCGCTACACCATCCCGGCAGTGTTCTGGGTGGCAGTGATCATGGGTCTCGTCTTCACCGTGATGATCGCGTACCCGTGGATCGAGAAGCGTCTGACCGGAGACACTGCGCATCACAACCTGCTCCAGCGTCCCCGTGACGTTCCGGTGCGTACTGCGATCGGCGCGATGGCTCTCACGTTCTACGTGATCCTCACGCTCTCGTGCATCAACGACCTCATCGCCTACAAGTTCGACATCTCGCTCAACGCGATGACGTGGATCGGTCGTATCGGAATTCTCACCATGCCTCCGCTCGCCTACTTCATCGCATACCGATTCTGCATCGGACTGCAGCGCAGCGATCGGGCAGTTCTCGAGCACGGCATCGAAACCGGAATCATCAAGCGACTCCCGCACGGCCAGTACGTGGAAATCCACCAGCCGCTCGGACCGGTCGACGATCACGGACACCCGATTCCCCTCGATTACCAGGGCGCAGCCGTTCCGAAGAAGATGAACAAGCTCGGCTCGGCCGGAAAGCCCGGCTCGGGATCGCTGTTCAGTCCGGATCCGGTGGCACAGAGCAAGGCTCTCGAAGATGCCCTTCACAAGGGTGAACACGAGCAGCTGACGATGCTCCGCAACTACCAGGCGGGCATCCACGGCAACGGCCACTCGAACGGCAACGGCCACTCCAATGGCAACGGCCACTCGAACGGCAACGGCCATGGACTCCATTCGGATGAGGACACTGCCATCGCTTCGGGTCGAAGCGACAACGACAGAGAACGCTGACATCTGACAGAGTCTCGAAAAGGGCGACACCGGCAACGGTGTCGCCCTTTTTGTTGTCCCCGAACACCGATCCGGGCTGGAACACTTCGCATCACCCTCCGAGCAGCACGGCCGGCTCCTCAGCGGAGGAGGATCCGATGGCCCTCCCCTCCCCCACCGTCGGATGACCCATCCATATCCCAGATACGTCGCCCGTTCTCAGCTCCGGGGTTCGCGACGACCGGTATTACTATCGGTGTCATGGTCCGTGTTCCCCTCACCCCCGGCGAACTCGCCCGCGGTGCCAGGCTCGGCTCTGCTCTCCGTCATGCCCGCGGTGGCCGAACCATGACCGACGTCGCCGATACAGCAGGCATCTCGGTCGAAACTCTGCGCAAGATCGAGACCGGCCGAATTCCGACGCCGGCGTTCTTCACCGTCGCCGCGTTGTGCGGCGCGCTGAACATCTCCCTCGATTCGCTTGCCGATCAGGTGCCCCGTGCCGTTCGGTCCCACTCGGAGGCCGACGTTTCCTGAGGGTGCCACCTCGTTCACCGCTGCGCGCTCGACCTCCGCACGCTCGCTCTCAGTGTCACCTCACAGCGCCATGAGCGGACTATCCTGTTCGGCCTCTACTCGGCACAGCAGAAAAGGGCCCCGGTCGCTCGTGAGAACAACCGGGGCCCTTTTCGGGTGAAGCAGATGGAGTCAGTGGCGCTCGGCACCGACGTGGTACTCGAACACCAAACCTGCGGCCGCAGCGATGACGCTCACCACGCCGAGGGCGATGAGCCACGGCTGGAAGAAGGCGAATCCGATGGCGGTGATGGACGCGGCTCCTGCGAGCACGATCGGCCAGAAGCTACCGGGGCTGAAGAAGCCCAGGTCTCCTGCGCCGTCGCTGACTTCGGCGTCGTCGAAGTCCTCGGGTCGGGTGTCGAGGCGTCGTGCGACGAATCGGAAGTAGGTTCCGACGATCAACGTCAGACCGACCGACAAGAAGATCGCGGTGACTCCGGCCCACTCGACTCCTGTGCGGCTCAGGCCCGTGAACAACGCGTACACGATGCCGACCAGGAGAAAGAAGACAGTGAGGATTTCGAAGATCTTGGCTTCGATTTTCATATCAGCATGCTTCCTTGGTCAGTTGCCTTCAGCGACAGCGGCTGTGCGGAGGGTGCGGTCGGTCGAGAACGGAGCGGTGCTCGTTGCGAGGGGGCTTTCGCCGATGGCTTCGAGTGCCTGCGCGTTGGTCAGCGCGTCTCCGCCTTCGGACAGAGGCTTGCGCAGCTCGATGTACTGCTCGAACCGCTCGGGAGACACGGCACGAACCTCGAAGTTCATCATCGAGTGGAAGGTGCCGCACATTTCGGTGCACCGTCCGACGAACGAGCCTTCGCGTTCGATTTCGCTGATCTGGAAGACGTTGTCGGAGTGGTTCTCCTCGGGGTTCGGGAGAACGTCACGCTTGAACAGGAATTCCGGAACCCAGAATCCGTGGATGACGTCCGAGGACGCGAGCACGAATTCTATGCGCTTACCGGTCGGCAGAACCAGGACCGGGATCTCTTCGCTCGAGCCGACCGTTTCGATCTTGTTGTAGTGCAGGTACGACAGATCCTGCGTGGATGCTCCGTTGATCGGTCCCGGAACGAACTCGCCGTCCTCGCTGCCCTCGGCACCTTCGCCCGGGGTGGCAGCGGCCTCGGCTGCAGCCTGCTCCTCTTCGTCGGTGCCCTCGTACTTGGCGGCACCGTCCTTGAGGTCGATGGTGCGGTAGCCGAACTTCCAGTTCCACTGGTAAGCCGTGACATCCACCTGGACATCGGGATCGGCCTGCTTCTCGTCGACGTAGTTCTGCACCACGACGGTGAAGTAGAACAGGACGGCGATGATCACGAACGGAACCGCCGTGTAGAACAACTCGAGCGGAACGTTGTAGGCCGTCTGGCGAGGGAACTCCGGTGAGCTCTTCTTCTTACGGTGGAACAGCACCACCCAGAAGATCAGAACCCACACGATGATGCCCATGACCAGGGCGGCAATGACCGACCACGTCCACAGGTCGCCGATGCGTCGCCCCTGCGGGGTGACGCCCGAGGCGAAACCGAAATTGAGTACGTTGTCGCTGCTGATGGAACAGCCCGACAGCATCAACGCGGCTACACCGAGAAATGCTGTCAGCCCCGCTCGCCGAAGGATCCGACTATGCGCCACGTTCACGCCTTCCTGATTGCCCACCACTGAAGAATAAGGGCTTCCACATGGAGATGCCCGAGTACTACGCAGCGTAGACCAAAGCTGACGCGGAGCCACCCTTGGGTCGTTACCTAGGTTCGAGCGTGTCTGCGGCATACTCGGTTGCTGATCGACCGTCCCGCTGACGACACGCGGAGATCCGGCCCCCGGCATTGTCCCCAACTGCGAGAAGAGGTAGCAGACGCTGTGTGTGGACTGCTCGGAGTACTGACATCTCACGGAACGACCGCCGCCGGCGTCGAGCTGGTGAGCTCGGCGACTCATTGCATGCGCCATCGTGGCCCGGACGAGCCCGGTGGCACCTGGCACGACGACGACGTCGTCTACGGCTTCAATCGACTCTCGTTCATCGACATCGAACACTCGCACCAGCCGATGCGGTGGGGTCCGCCCGAGTCGCCGAACCGGTACGCACTGGTGTTCAACGGCGAGATCTACAACTACCTCGAGTTGCGTGCGGAACTCGCGCGCGACCACGGGGCAGAATTCGCCACCGAAGGTGACAGCGAGTCGATCGTTGCGGCATTCCACTACTGGGGCGCTGCCGCCGTGCAGCGTCTGCGAGGCATGTTCGCCTTCGCCATCTGGGACACCGAGACGCGCGAGATGTTCGTTGCACGCGATCCCTTCGGCATCAAGCCGCTGTTCCTGGCCACCGGTCCCGGAGGCACCGCGTTCGGTAGCGAGAAGAAGAGCGTGCTCGAGCTGATGGATCTGCTCGGCGTCGACACCGATCTCGATCCGCGTGCCATCGAGCACTACACGGTGCTGCAGTACGTCCCCGAGCCCGAAACCCTGCACGCAGGCGTTCGGCGGCTCGAATCCGGTTGCTACGCCACGCTGTCACCGGGCACGCCGCCGAAGGTCACTCGCTACTTCACCCCGAAGTTCCCGGTTCAGCCCTTCGCACCCGGCAGCGAGAAGGCGCGGTACCAGGAAATCGCCGAGGCACTCGAAGACTCGGTTGCCAAACACATGCGCGCCGACGTCACGGTCGGCTCCTTCCTCTCGGGCGGAATCGATTCGACGGCCATCGCAGCTCTGGCGATCCGTCACAACCCCGACCTGATCACGTTCACCACCGGATTCGAGCGCGAGGGCTACTCCGAGGTGGACGTGGCAGCGGAGTCGGCCGCGGCAATCGGTGCTCGGCACATCGTGAAGGTCGTCGGACCCGAGGAGTTCGCGGCGTCCATCCCCGAGATCGTCTGGTATCTGGACGATCCAGTGGCCGACCCCGCGTTGGTGCCGCTGTACTTCGTCGCCAAGGAAGCCCGCAAGCACGTCAAGGTCGTGCTCTCCGGCGAAGGCGCAGACGAGTTGTTCGGCGGCTACACCATCTACCGCGAACCGCTGTCGTTGAAGCCGTTCGAGTCGCTTCCCGCCTTCCTTCGACGTGCGGCCGGCTCGTTGAGCGAGCGAATCCCCGAGGGCACTCGCGGCAAGAGCCTGCTCAACCGTGGATCCATGACTCTCGAAGAGCGGTACTACGGCAACGCACGCAGTTTCAACGACGCGCAGTTGCGATCGGTGTTGCGCGAGTTCCGATCCGAGTGGACCCATCAGGACGTCACCGCGCCGATCTACGCGCAGTCGCAGGGATGGGATCCGGTGGCTCGGATGCAGCATCTGGATCTGTTCACCTGGTTGCGCGGCGACATTCTGGTCAAGGCCGACAAGATCACCATGGCCAATTCACTCGAGTTGCGCGTTCCGTTCCTCGACTCCGAGGTCTACAAGGTCGCCGAGAAGCTCCCGCTCGACCAGAAGATCACCAAGAGCACCACCAAGTACGCTCTGCGTCAGGCGCTCGAGGGAATCGTTCCCGGTCACGTACTCCATCGCGCCAAACTGGGATTCCCTGTGCCACTGCGCCATTGGCTGCGCGGACCGGAACTCTTCGATTGGGCGCACCAGCAGATCGCCGACTCGCAGACCGATCACCTGCTGAACAAGGCCGCCGTCGTCGCGATGCTGAACGATCACCGCGCCGGCAAGTCCGATCACAGCCGTCGACTGTGGACGCTGCTGATCTTCATGGTGTGGCACGGCATCTTCGTCGAGAAGCGCATCGTGCCGCAGATCGCCGAACCGGAGTATCCGGTCAACATCTGACCTGGCCGACCGTCCCCGCCGGATCAATGCGACTTTCGGTCGCTCGGAGTGCAACAAAGCCACATTGATCCGGTGGGCGAACGAACAACCTCGATCAGGCGGGGAGCAATGCCCCGATCTCCTCGCCCGCTTCGGCACCGTAGGCAGAGGTCAGACGCTTGATCGCGTCGTCGCGGTTGAGTTCCCACTCCTGAGTGCCGGTGGTCTCGAGCACCAGCACGGCCACGAGCGAACCGAGTTGCGCTGCACGTTCGATGCTGGCTCCGGCCATGTGGGCGGTGAGGAAACCTGCTCGGAAGCCGTCGCCGACACCGGTCGGATCGACCTTGCTCGTCTCTGGTACGACACCGATATGGGTGTGCACACCACCCTTTTCGACAATGTCCACGCCCCGCTTGCCCAGGGTGGTGACGCGCAGATCCACCTTGTCGGCGATGTCAGCGTCGGACATGCCGGTCTTCTGCTTGAGGAGCGCCCATTCGTACTCGTTGGTGAACAGGTACGCGGCACCGTCGATCAAGTCGGTTGCCTGCGCGGCGTCGAGCCGAGCGAGCTGCTGCGACGGGTCTGCCGCGAACGGGATGCCTGCAGCGCGGCACTGCGCCGTGTGCGCCGTCATCGCGTCGGGGTCGTTGGCACCGATCAGAACCAGGTCCATCGCGTGCTGCGCCGCGAGTGCCTCGATGGAGATGTCACGGGCCTCGCTCATCGCTCCGGGGTAGAACGACGCGATCTGCGCCATGTCCTCGTCCGTGGTGCAGACGAAGCGAGCAGTGTGTGCGGTAGCGGACACGCTCACACCACTGCAGTCGACGCCGTGCTCCTCGAGCCAGGTCCGGTACTCGGCGAAGTCCGGCCCCACGGCCCCGACGAGCAGAGGCGCACCGCCGAGAACTCCGAGTGCGTACGCGATGTTTCCGCCGACGCCTCCCTTGCGAATGACCAGATCGTCCACCAGAAAGCTCAACGAGATGTTCGAGAGCTGATCGGCGACGATCTGCTCGGCGAACCGTCCGGAGAATCGCATCAGATGGTCGGTCGCTATCGAGCCGGATACCGCGAGTGTCACGAAGGAAGGCCTTTCGGTTCGTAGATGCTGTGAAGTCGACGGGCAGACACGACTGTGACCGGTACACGCATGCGTGTACCGGTCACAGTCGAGTACGAGTCAGCTCAGTTGAACGAGTCGCCGCACGCGCACGATCCCGTGGCGTTCGGGTTGTCGATCGTGAAGCCCTGCTTCTCGATCGTGTCCACGAAGTCGATGGATGCACCCTCCACGTAGGGAGCGCTCATCCGGTCAACCGCGAGGGTGACGCCGTTGAAGTCGACCGCGAGGTCGCCGTCGAGGCTTCGGTCGTCGAAGAAGAGCTGGTAGCGCAGTCCTGCGCAACCGCCCGGCTGCACGGCGATGCGCAGCGCGAGGTCGTCACGGCCTTCTTGATCCAGCAGCGCCTTGGCCTTGGTCGACGCGGTCTCCGTCATGGTGACCTTGTGTGCCGTGGTTTCGGTCGTTGCGGTCTCATTCGAAACGGTCATGGGTTCTCCCTATCAGTCGTACAACCCGTGAATGACTCAACCGTACTCCCGGTCGCTCTATTCCTCACGCTCGCCGCCTCGCTCGCACACCGGTGTCGACCACGTCGGCCGCGACGCGCGCGGCCAACTGTTCGAGCTGATTCGCCGCATCCGACATCGCCAGATCGACCGAACCCGCGAACTCACTGATCGAGTGCGCAGCCGAGATGCCCGCCGACTCCAGTTCGTCCTTCGACAATGTGACCTGCCCCGCGAGCACGATCGTGTCGATGCCCGTCGCGCCGCCCGCGGCAGCGATTCTGGTCACCAGCTTGCCGCGCAGCGATTGCGAGTCGAATTTGCCCTCACCGGTCAGCACCAGGTCGACGGAGTCGAGCAGTTCCTGCTGCCCGGTTCGTTCGGCCACCACGACGGCACCGGGTAGCTGCCTGCCGCCGAGTGCGAACAGTGCCGCCCCCAGACCTCCTGCGGCTCCGGCTCCCGGTCGGTCTGCCACGTCGTAGCCGGCGGCAGAGAGCACTGCAGCCCAATCGGTGTTCGACTCCTCCAGCCGAGCGACGGTGTCTGCGTCGGCACCTTTCTGTGGACCGAACACTCGGGCCGCACCGGCGTCGCCCAGCAGCGGGTTCTCCACGTCCGACGCGGCGACGAGGTCGATGCCCGACAATCGCGCGACCGCCGATCCGAGTCCGCCCAGCGCACGAATCATCGCGCGCCCGCCGTCGCTGCAGCTGCTTCCACCGAGCCCGACGAACACCGTTCGCGCCCCGGCGTCGAGAGCGGCGTCGAGCAGCTGACCGACGCCGTAGCTGCTCGCCTTCAGTGCTGACAGTGGAGTGGGCGGGCCGTCGAGAAGATGCAGTCCGCAGGCCTGAGCCGATTCGATGTACGCCGCCGTACCGTCGAGCAGCCAGTGGGCTCGGACCGGGTTGCCGAGGGGCCCGTCCACGTCTGCGGTCTGCACATTTCCGATGCGCGAAGCCAGGACCTCGACGAACCCTGGGCCGCCGTCGGATTGGGGCGCGAGTTCGAGTTCGTCGGTCTCACGAACCGAGGCCCATCCCCTGGCGATGGCGTCGGCCGCGGCCGCGGCAGTCAAGGTGTCTCCGAACGAATCCGGCGCAATCATCACTCGCATCGTCGGAAGTCTAGGGCTGCAGCGCCGGAACGGCATCCGCTGTTTCGCCGCTGACCTGGCCGGTGTTCGTGGGCAACGGGCCATCCCATACTCTGAGTGCGTGAAGCTGCTACGCCGTGGAAACTCTGACAATTCGGACGGAAACGACTCGAACGAATCCGAGTCGACGACGGCCGGGAGCGACGCGACCCCTTCGGTGTCTCTCGGCAAGGGCCGGCCGACCCCCAAGCGCCGTGATGCCGAAGCTCGGCGTCGCGGACCGGTTGCTCCTGCTCCCCTGACGAGCAAAGAGGCACGCGAGCGCCGCAAGGCGAACAAGGGCAGCAAGGAAGACCGCAAGGCCGCCTCCAACGAGCGACGCGCCGCCGCAGCCGAACGACGCGCACGGATGCTGGCGGGCGAAGACAAGTATCTGCTCCCCCGCGACAAGGGTCCGGTGCGTGCATACGTACGCGACATCGTCGATGCACGACGCAACCTCGTCGGCCTGTTCATGCCGCTGGCGTTGATCCTGATCTTCGCGTTGTTCCTGCAGCCGCAGGTGCAGCAGTACGTCACCCTCGGCATGTTCGTGATGATGCTCTTCATGGTCGGCGAGGGCATCTACCTCGGCAAGATGATCAACAACAAGATCCGGGTGCGGTTCCCCGAGACCACCGACGGCGGTTTCAGGATCGGGTGGTACGCCTTCGTCCGTGCGTCCCAGATCCGCAAGATGCGCGCACCCAAGCCGCGAGTCAGCGCCGGCGAGGCCGTCTGACGTCGGTGGGCGAACCGAGACGAACTCTCGTGCTCGGTGGAGCCAGATCCGGGAAGTCCGGGCACGCGGAATCGCTTGCCGTTCTCGAGCCGGTTCGCTACCTCGCGACCGGTCGGCGGGACGCCACCGACGAGGACTGGCAGCTTCGTATAGAGCGTCACCGGGCGTCGAGACCGAGACACTGGTCCACCGTCGAAACCGTCACGTCACTGTCCGGTGTCGTCTCGCAGCCCTGGGACGGCACCACCGTCGTCGACGATCTGGGAACGTGGCTGACGGGAATGCTCGACGATGCACAGGCCTGGGAGCTCCCACGCGGCACCATCGCACCGGCTGTCGACGATCTGGTTCGAGCAGTCGCGGACTGCCCGTCCCACCTTGTGCTCGTCAGCCCCGAAGTCGGCTTGTCCGTGGTGCCCGAATCCCGTTCCGGTCGCCTCTTCCGAGACGAGCTGGGATTGCTCAATTCTCGGCTCGCGGCAGTATGTGACAGGGTTCTGCTGGTCGTCGCAGGACTCGCGCTGACCCTCAAGGACCCTCCGGCGGACTTCATCACCGCGAAAGGCACAGTGTGACAATTCTTTCGGAAGAGGATTCGGCGTCGTCGCCGTTTCGTCCGGTGACTGCTCCGTCGGACTCGGCTCGATCGGCCGCCGCCGACCGGCAACGGGAATTGACCAAGCCTGCCGGAAGCCTCGGTCGCCTCGAGGCGCTCGGTGAGTGGATCGCCGCCTGCCAGGACGCCTGCCCGCCGCGGTCTCTCGAACGAGTGCGTGTCGTCGTCTTCGCCGGCGATCACGGCGTGGCCGCACACGGAGTCTCTGCCTACCCTCCCGAGGTGACGGCTCAGATGGTCGCGAACATCCGCGCCGGCGGCGCAGCGGTCAACGTGCTGGCGGCCATCGCCGGTGCAGCGGTTCGGGTTGTCGACATCGCGGTCGACGCCGATACGGATTCTTCGGTGTCCGCGTTCAAGATTCGACGGTCCAGTGGATCGATCGACCGCGAGGATGCACTCACCGAGGACGAGGTTCGGGCCGCGATCGCTGCCGGAGCCGCCATCGCCGACGAAGAGGTCGACGGCGGCGCAGATCTTCTCATCGCAGGTGACATGGGTATCGGAAACACCACTCCTGCAACGGTATTGATCGCCACCCTCACCGATACCGAGCCGGTTGCCGCCGTCGGTCGCGGCACCGGAATCGACGACGCGGGGTGGATCAGGAAGACCGCAGCGATCCGAGACGCGATGCGTCGAGCCCGCCCGGTCGCGAAGAACCCCACCGATCTGCTGCGTGTCGCGGGCGGTGCCGACATCGCGGCCCTCGCCGGCTTTCTGGCACAGGCAGCGCATCGGCGAACCCCGGTGATTCTGGACGGCCTGGTGGTGACCGCGGCCGCTCTGGTGGCCGAGGACGCGGCGGCCGGGGCACGCAATTGGTGGGTTGCCGGGCATCGCTCGGCCGAGCCTGCCCATTCACTTGCGTTGCGGCACTTGCGTCTCGAACCGATCGTGGAGCTCGGGATGCGACTGGGCGAAGGTTCGGGAGCGCTGACGGCGTTGCCTCTGGTTCGTGCGGGTGTCGGCACCCTGAATTCGATGGCAACCTTCGCCGACTCCGGTGTCAGTACCGGCGACAGCGAAGACCGCAGCACCGCCGAAGACCACTGACGGTGCGCAGCCCAGCCGATTCACTGGTGCTCGCGTTCTCCTGGCTGACGGTGCTTCCCGTGCGCGGCCCCGAGGAGGTCGACAGGGACTCGGCCGGGCGCGCGATAGCGCTCGCTCCAGTCGTCGGCATCGCCCTCGGCAGCATCAGCGCGATCGTTCTGTGGGTGTCGATCACGGCGGGCCTGACGCCTCTCCTCGGCGGACTGCTCGCCGTCGCGGCCTCGGCATTGCTCACTCGGGGTATGCATCTGGACGGCTTGGCCGACACCGCAGACGGACTGGGCTGCTACGGACCTCCCGAGCGCGCGCGAGAAGTCATGAAGTCCGGCAGCGCAGGTCCGTTCGGCGTGGCATCACTTGCTCTGGTGCTGGGGATTCAGGCCGCAAGCCTGGGCCAGCTCGCGCAGTTGCACATGTGGTGGGCCATCGTGTGTGTCTCGGTGATCGGACGGGTGTCGGTGGTCGTCGCGTGTCGCCGAGGGATCGAGGCGGCGGCACCGAGCGGCTTCGGCGCGCTGGTGGCAGGCACTCAGTCGATCGCAGCCGTGGCGTTGTGGACAGGCGTGGCAACGGCCATGTCCACGTACATTCGTCCCGACCGACCGTGGCAGGGAGCGCTGGTGGTCATTCTCGTACTCGCCGTCGCGGTAATCCTCACTCGCCACTGCGTGCGACGCTTCGGCGGGCTCTCCGGCGACGTGCTCGGAGCCGGAATCGAGACCACCACCGCGCTGGCCGCGGTCGGCCTGCTTCTGGGAAGCTAGCGGAGCGTGGTCATCCAGCCGTGCGTATCGGCGAACGTTCCGCGCTGAATACCGGTGAGCGTGTCGCGCAGTGCGAGCGTGATCTCGCCGGGCTCGCCGCCTGCGATCTCGAACGCCCCCTCGGTGGACTTGACGCTACCCACCGGTGTGATGACCGCTGCTGTGCCGCAAGCGAACACCTCGGTGATCTCGCCGGAGTCGGCCCCTTTGCGCCACTCCTCGGTGGAGATCCGACGCTCTTCGACGGGGATGCCTGCGTCGGTGGCCAGGGCCAGCAGCGAGTCGCGAGTGATGCCGGGGAGCAGTGACCCGGACAGCGACGGCGTCACCAGTCGTGCGTCGGAGCCCGAGCCGAAGACGAAGAACAGGTTCATCCCGCCCATCTCCTCGACGTACCGGCGCTCGATGGCATCGAGCCAGACCACCTGATCGCATCCTTCGTCGCTGGCCTGTGCCTGCGCCAGCAGAGATGCGGCGTAGTTGCCCGCGAACTTCGCGTCTCCGGTGCCGCCCGGTGCCGCCCGGACGTATTCGGTCGACAGCCAGACGCTCACCGGCTTGACGCCTCTGGGGAAGTACGCACCTGCGGGAGAGGCGATCAACATGTAGCGGTACGAATCGGCCGGGCGGACGCCGAGTCCGGCTTCGGTGGAGAACATGTACGGCCGGACGTAGAGCGCGTCCTCGCCGCCTGCCGCGGGGACCCAGTCGTGGTCGAGTTCGAGCAGCTTCTCGATCGATCCGATGAACAGCTCGTCGGGCAACTCCGGCATCGCCAGACGGCGAGCCGAGGAGCGGAAGCGCTCGGCGTTGGAGTGCACCCGGAAGGTCGAGAGGTCGCCGTTCGGCTGACGGTAGATCTTGAGTCCCTCGAAGATGGCCTGGCCGTAGTGCAGGACCATCGCGGCGGGGTCGAGCTCGATCGGACCGTACGGCGCGATCGTGGCATCGTGCCATCCGCCGTCACGGGTGTAGTCGATGTACACCATGTGATCGGTGAAATGTTTTCCGAAACCGGGTGCAGCGAGCACCGCGTCGCGCACGGCGGGCGTAGCGGGCGAGGGATGCTGCACGTACGTGAATTCGGAGACACCTGTCATGCCCGAGATCCTATCGTCACGGCCACCGAG
This sequence comes from Rhodococcus sp. IEGM 1370, assembly GCF_033142325.1. Lineage (NCBI taxonomy): Bacteria > Bacillati > Actinomycetota > Actinomycetes > Mycobacteriales > Nocardiaceae > Rhodococcus > Rhodococcus sp. IEGM 1370. Next base: position 216,799 of record NZ_JAWLRY010000003.1, read on the forward strand.
CTCTCGCGCGGTCACCTGGTCTTCGCTGCGACGAAGGGCGGCGCGACCACTTCGCAGCGCAACGCTCGCCCACGAACGTCGACTTCGACCTCGGTGCCCACCGCAGGAGCGGCTTCTGCGTCGAGCAGGGCGAGGGCGATTCCGATCTTCAGCGACGGCGAGAACGTGCCGGACGTCGTCGTTCCGATCTGCTGCCCCGATGCCTTGACGGCAAGGCCCGGGCGCAGGACACCGCGATCGAGAGCCCTCAGTCCACGCAGCACACGCGCCGGTCCGTTCTCCTTCTCGGTGGACAAGGCTTCCTTGCCCCAGAACGCGTCCTTCTTCCACCCGATAGCCCAGCCGCAGCGCGCCTCGAGGGGCGAGATGTCCAGTGCCAGTTCGTGTCCGTGCAACGGGTACCCCATCTCGGTGCGCAGTGTGTCGCGCGCTCCGAGCCCGCACACCTGTCCCCCACGAGACCGCACTGCAGCCATCAGCGCCCGGAAGAGCGGTTCCACGTCGCCCGCGGGTGGAACCAGTTCGTAGCCGTGCTCGCCGGTGTATCCGGTTCGGCAGACTCGCACCGCAACCGAATTCCAGGTGGCGTCCTCGAACGCCATGTAGTCCATGTCGGTCGGCAGGCCCAGTTCCTGAAGAACCTCGGTCGATTTCGGTCCCTGCACGGCCAGGACTCCGAACTCACGGTGCTGGTTCACCACCGAAATCCCGTCGGGTGCCTGCTGGGCCATCGCCGCGACGACGGCCGCCGTGTTCGCCGCGTTCGGCACCAGAAAGACGTCCTCGTCGGAGACGTAGTAGGCGATCAGGTCGTCGACAACGCCGCCGGATTCGGTGCAGCACAGCGTGTACTGCGCCTTGCCCGGTTCTATTCGGTTCAGATCGTTGGTGAGAACGGAGTTCACGAACGCAGCGGCACCGGGTCCGGTCACCGACGCCTTGCCAAGATGCCCGACATCGAACAGACCCACGGCCTCTCGCACTGCCGTGTGTTCGACGACGACCCCGGCGTACGACACCGGCATGGTCCAGCCGCCGAAAGGTGCGAATGTCGCACCCAATTCGGTGTGCACGGCGTGAAGTGGTCCCTCGATCAGCTCGGTGTCGGTCATGGCGGTCACGCTAGCTCACATCGCGGCCGTCGCGGGCCCGGCAGACCGACTGCGTCCCTCGACGAGTCGTCATTAGGATCGAGGTACGTACACGTCAACCCCTACAGGAGCAGCCACGTGCCTTCACCCTCGACGCCTTCCCGCACTCTCGGACCCGACCTGGTCCTCGCGGGCAAGCTCGGTAAGAAAGTCGACGTTCTCGTCGTCGCGCTGAGTACCAGCGACGACGGCCTCGAGCTCGCCATCACCGACGACATCTCCGACGACGCCGTCGCTGCTGCGCTGCTCGATTCCTTCGAGTCCGTCGGCGCCACCGGCAAGGCCGATGAACTGGTGCGCATTCCGGCACCGGCCGGCCTGTCCGTGGACAGCGTCCTGGCGGTCGGCCTCGGTAGCGCGGCCGACATCGACAGCGAGCGCATCCGGCAGTCCGCCGGAACCGCGGCCCGTGCACTGAAAGGCGTCGATACGGTTGCGACCACGTTGTCGGCACTCGATCTCGGTGCGGCCGCGGAAGGCTTCTTTCTCGGCGCGTATCAGTTCACCGAGTTCAAGTCCTCGCTCTCGGCACCGAAGGCGGACGGTCTTCCCCTCGCCCGCGTCGAGTTGCTCGTGCCCGACACGCGCTCGAAGGAGGCGAAGAACGAGCTGGCACGCTCGATCGCCATTGCCGAATCCGTCGCTGTAGCACGTGATTTCGTCAACACCCCGCCGAGTCACCTCTACCCGGAGGAGTTCGCGGCGCAGGCGAAGGCGCTGGGTACGGCTGCAGGTCTGAAGGTCGAGATCCTCGACGACAAGACACTGGAGAAGGACGGCTACGGCGGCATCCACGGCGTCGGCAAGGGTTCTTCACGCCTGCCGCGACTGGTTCGCCTGACGCACTCGGGCGGCAAGCGGGGCGCGAAGAAGGTCGCCCTGGTGGGCAAGGGCATCACGTTCGACACCGGCGGCATCTCCATCAAACCCGCTGCGGGCATGGAGAACATGACCTCGGACATGGGCGGTGCGGCTGCGGTCATCGCTACGGTGATCCTGGCCGCGAAGGTCGATCTACCGCTCGACGTCGTCGCGACGGTGCCGATGGCCGAGAACATGCCGTCGGGCACAGCGCAGCGTCCGGGCGATGTCCTGACCCAGTACGGCGGCATCACCGTGGAGGTCATCAACACCGACGCCGAAGGCCGCTTGGTGTTGGCCGACGCGATCGTGCGTGCCTGCGAGGACGATCCGGATTACCTCATCGACACCGCGACACTGACCGGGGCCCAGGTGGTCGCGCTCGGCAATCGAACGCCAGGGGTCATGGGCACCGACGACTTCCGCGACCGCGTCGCCGAGATCTCTCAGGCCATCGGCGAGAACGCGTGGCCGATGCCGTTGCCGAAGGAGATCCGACGTGAACTCGATTCCAAGGTGGCCGATCTGGCGAACGTCACCAACGGCCGGGCCGGTGGAATGCTGGCCGCTGCGCTGTTCTTGAAGGAATTCGTCCCCGAGGGCGTCGAATGGGCTCACATCGATGTCGCAGGACCGGCGTACAACACCGGCGGGCCCTTCGGGTACACCGGAAAGGGCGGCACCGGCGTTCCCGTACGGACGATGTTCGCGGTCCTCGAGGACATCGTCGAGAACGGCTGATGGCACAGTCCGTGCGTGCGGATCCGAATCTGCACGCACGGATTTCGGTCAGAGATCGCGCTGCTGCTGTTCGCGCTTCTTGATGATCTTCTGGCGAGCGTCGTGATCGCGCATGCGTTGGGGGTAGCCGGTCTTGCGCACGTCGTAGACCGGCATCTTCAGGTCGCGTCCGATCTTTCGTGCATATTTTTCATCCAGCGGCCGACGGGTCCACTCGCCGTCGTTCGCGACGAGCACCACCGTCAGCGGGGTCACCGTCGTCTTCGGCTCGACGTAGGCCTCGACACCGATTCGAGCGGCCGTCCAATCGGCCAGGTACTGGGCAACCGACCCCTCGGGGCCACGTTTCGCGGACCCGCCGCTTCGTTTGAGTCGATCGAACAATCCCACGAGAACATCCTTTTCGTACGGCCGATGGATCACCGGTTCGGGTGCCGGAATGTTGTTACCCGCCAGTTTGCCAGGCGTGTTGAACGCCCTAGGGGAACGGCGAGGCGATAACAATGGAAGGATGACATTAGAGGGTTCAGCTCTCTTGATAGTGAACCAAGGCTCGTGAAGTGAGTAAGTGAATTGCCGAGAGGGAGTGTCTACGTGGGCGCTGTGTCGAGCCGAACACGCTCGATCGGTGTCTTGTGCACCGGCGCCTCCGTCGAACCGAATCACGCAACTCTCGTCCATGAACCCTGTTCCGCCAGCACAATGGTCTGCGACCACGAGTCGTCGAACCACATCACCCGCACACAACTGTCGAGGAGTCAACAGACATGGCCTTCTCCGTCCAGATGCCAGCTCTTGGTGAGAGCGTCACCGAGGGAACTGTCACGAGGTGGCTCAAACAAGAAGGCGACACCGTCGAAGTCGACGAGCCATTGCTCGAAGTCTCCACGGACAAGGTCGATACCGAGATCCCGTCGCCTGCAGCCGGTGTTCTGACCAAGATCGTCGCTCAGGAAGACGACACCGTCGAGATCGGTGGCGAGCTCGCCCAGATCGGTGACGCAGGCGAGGCTCCCTCGTCCGACGCGCCGGCCGAGGAAGCTGCCCCCGCCGAGGAGTCGGCACCCGAGGAAGCTGCCGAGGAGCCCACTCCCGCAGCCGAGCCCGAGCCACAGGCCGAGGAGGAGGCACCCGCAGCGAGTGCATCGTCCGACTCGTCCGGATCAGGCACCCCGGTGACGATGCCCGAGTTGGGCGAGTCCGTCACCGAGGGCACCGTGACCCGTTGGCTCAAGGCCGTCGGCGACGAGGTTGCTGTCGACGAACCACTGCTCGAGGTCTCCACCGACAAGGTCGACACCGAGATCCCGTCTCCGGTCGCCGGAACTCTGCTCGAGATCTCCGCCGAGGAAGACGACACGGTCGCCGTCGGTGGCCAGCTCGCCGTCATCGGATCGGGATCGCCGGCCGAGAAGGCCCCCGAGCCCGAGGCCACCCCGGAGCCCGAGGCCCCCAAGGCCGAAGAGCCGAAGAAGGAAGAGCCCAAGACGGAGGCTCCCAAGAAGGAAGCCCCGAAGGCCGAACCGAAGCCCGAACCCAAGGCCGAGCCCAAGCAGGAGGCCCCCAAGGCTGCTCCCGCCAAGGAGTCGGCACCGTCGGGTGATTCCAGCCCGTACGTCACGCCGTTGGTTCGGAAGCTGGCGTCGGACAACGATGTCGACCTCTCGACGGTCAAGGGCACCGGTGTCGGTGGACGCATCCGCAAGCAGGATGTGCTCGCTGCCGCCGAGGCCAAGAAGGCTCCGGCTGCTCCGGCCGCCGAGGCTGCGCCCGCCGCGGCCGCCAAGCCTGCTTCGCCGGCCACCGCCGGTGTTCGTCCCGAGCTCGCGCATCTTCGCGGCACCACGCAGAAGATCAACCGGATCCGTCAGATCACCGCGAAGAAGACGCGTGAGTCGCTGCAGACCTCTGCACAGCTCACCCAGACCTTCGAGGTGGACGTCACCAAGATCGCCGGTCTGCGGACGAAGGCGAAGGCGAAGTTCGCCGAGAACGAGGGCGTCAACCTGACGTACCTGCCGTTCTTCGCGAAGGCCGTCGTCGAAGCTCTGAAGGCGCACCCCAACGTCAACGCGAGCATCAACGAGGAAGCCAAGGAGATCACGTACCACGCCGATGTCCACCTCGGTATCGCCGTGGACACCGAGCAGGGTCTGCTCTCCCCCGTCATCCACAATGCGGGCGACCTGTCGCTCGCGGGGCTGGCTCGGGCGATCAACGACATCGCCACCCGTGCACGCTCGGGTGGGCTCAAGCCCGACGAGCTGTCCGGTGGCACGTTCACGATCACCAACATCGGCAGCCAGGGTGCCTTGTTCGACACCCCGATCCTGGTTCCGCCGCAGGCCGCCATGCTGGGCACCGGCGCAATCGTCAAGCGTCCGGTCGTCGTCAAGGACGACTCGGGCAACGAGTCGATCGGTGTTCGCTCGATGTGCTACCTGCCGCTCACCTACGACCACCGCCTGGTGGACGGAGCCGATGCGGGACGCTTCCTCACGACGATCAAGCAGCGTCTCGAAGTGGCGTCGTTCGAGGCCGATCTCGGCCTGTAGGCAACCGGCGAATCGCGACTCTCACGTATTCTGGTGAGAGCGCGAAACATTCGCATCGGAGTCTCGAAAAGAGGGGCACGAACCGTGCATCCGGGGCATCATTCGTTCGCGAATGATGCCCCGTTTGCGTCAAGGAGGCTTTCGTTCACATGCGCGTAGTCATTGCAGGTTCATCAGGTTTGATCGGCACGGCCCTGGTCGCAGCGCTGCGGGGCCGTAGCCACGACGTCACCCGCCTGGTTCGGAGATCACCGGCCGGACCCGACGAGTCACAGTGGGATCCATCGCGCGGAAGCGTCGATGCGGCCGCACTAGCCGGAGCCGACGCGATCGTCAACCTCTGTGGTGTCGGAATCGGTGACAAGAGATGGTCCGGTGCGTACAAGCAGTTGGTACGGGACAGCCGCATCGCTCCCACCGAAGTACTCGCCGGGGCTGCCGCCGACGCGGGTGTGCCCACTCTGATCAACGCGAGCGGCGTCAACTTCTACGGCGACACGGGTGATCGGGTGGTCGACGAGACGGCTCCGGTCGGTGAGGGGTTCCTGGCCGAGGTCTGTCGTGATTGGGAGAACGCCACGTCTGCGGCGTCGGAAGCGGGTGTTCGCACGATCATGCTGCGCAGCGGTGTCGTGCTGTCGCAGCGCGGCGGCATGTTGGGCAAGCTTCGGCCGCTGTATCTGTTCGCGCTCGGCGGGCGGCTCGGCAGTGGCCGCCAGTACTTCCCGTGGATTTCTCTCGAGGACGAGATCGGCGCCATCGTCCACGGCATCGAGAACGACTCCCTGCGTGGCCCGGTCAACATGGTCGGTCCCACTCCGGTGACCAACGCGCAGTTCAACAGTGCGATGTCGCGCGCGGTGCACCGTCCGGCCCCCTGGGTCGTCCCCGGCTTCGCACTGAAGGCGGTGATCGGAGAATTTGCCGAGGAGGCCATTCTCACCGGGCCACGGGCAATTCCGAAGGCTCTCGAGGACGCGGGCTACACCTTCGAGCACAACACCGTGGGAGAGGCACTGCGGGTGGCCGTCGGCTCCTGACGCGGCGTACCGTTCCGATTCATGAGTGATGCGAACTCTTCGTCGGCCGTGGTGTCGGCGCGCGCGAGCTCCGAACCGATGGTGGTCCGCGAGTTGGGCACCGTCGAGTACACCGAGGCCTGGGCACTGCAGCGCGAGCTGGCCGGTGCCCGGGCGGACGGCGTCGGATCCGACACGCTGTTGCTGCTCGAGCATCCGTCCGTCTACACGGCAGGGCGGCGCACTGCCGAGGAAGACATGCCGCGGGACGGCACTCCCGTCGTCGAGGTCGATCGTGGCGGCAAGATCACCTGGCACGGTCCGGGCCAACTGGTGGGTTATCCCATCGTGAAGCTCGAGCAGCCGATCGACGTCGTCAAGTACGTGCGCCGGATCGAGGAAGCTCTGATCTCCGTCGTGTCCGGGTACGGCATCGCCTGCGGACGCGTCGACGGCCGATCGGGAGTGTGGTTGGCAGCCGAGATGCGCGACGGCGCGTGGCTTCCCGAACGCAAGATCGCCGCCATCGGAGTACGCGTTCAGCGTGGGGTGACGCTGCACGGATTCTCACTGAACTGCAACGCCGCCATGACGGGCTTCGATGCGATCGTCCCGTGTGGCATCGCCGATGCGGGTGTGACGTCGCTGTCGCTGGAGCTGGGCCGAGACGTCACCGTCGGCGAGGTCACCGCTGCTGTCACCGAGGCCGTTCTGGCGGCGCTGGACGGGTCGATGCCCGTGCAGAATCACGAGATCGAACATCCGGCCGTCACGAGTGCGTCGATCAACCCGCAGTTCACCACGGTCCGCTTCGGCGCGTAGCATCGACTCTGTGACTGTGGCCCCAGAAGGACGCAAGCTGCTCCGCCTCGAGATCCGAAACGCGGAGACCCCCATCGAACGCAAACCCAACTGGATCAAGACCAAAGCGAAGATGGGCCCGGAATACACCGAGCTCAAGGGTCTTGTGAAGCGTGAAGGTCTGCACACGGTGTGCGAGGAAGCCGGCTGCCCCAATATCTACGAATGCTGGGAAGATCGCGAAGCGACCTTCCTCATCGGCGGTGAGCAATGCACCCGCCGTTGCGATTTCTGTCAGATCGACACCGGCAAGCCGGAGGACCTCGATCGAGACGAGCCGCGACGGGTGGCGGAGAGCGTGCAGGCCATGGGTCTGCGCTACTCCACGATCACCGGCGTCGCTCGAGACGATCTCGAGGACGGCGGCGCGTGGCTGTACGCCGAGACGGTGCGGTACATCAAGAAGCTGAACCCCAACACCGGCGTCGAGCTGTTGATCCCTGACTTCAACGCCAAGCCGGATCAGCTGGCCGAGGTGTTCTCCTCCCGTCCCGAGGTGTTGGCGCACAACGTCGAGACGGTGCCGCGCATCTTCAAGCGCATCCGCCCCGCCTTCCGGTACCAGCGGTCGATGGACGTCATCACCGCGGCCCGCGACGACGGTCTGGTCACCAAGTCGAATCTGATCCTCGGCATGGGTGAGACCCCGGAAGAGGTGCAGGAAGCCATTCGCGACCTGCACGAGGCCGGTTGCGACATCCTGACCATCACCCAGTACCTGCGCCCGTCGCCGCGCCACCACCCGGTCGAGCGTTGGGTCAAGCCGGAAGAGTTCGTCGAGCACTCCGATTACGCCACCGAGATCGGGTTCGCCGGTGTGCTGGCCGGTCCGTTGGTCCGCTCCTCGTACCGCGCCGGACGCCTCTACGCACAGGCCATGGCGCATCACGGCCGTGAATTGCCCGAGAGCATGAGCCACCTGACCGATGGTGGCGAGGCCTCTCAGGAGGCCAGCTCGTTGATGGCTCGTCTGGCCGCGCGCTGATCCTCGTTCCCAATCCGGAGCGGTGCGAGTGAGCGTCGGCACAGGACGTATCCTGTGAGGTATGGCGAACGGCAGTAAGGCTGGCAAAGCAGCAAAGCCCAGCAAGGAAGCAAAAGCGGCTGCCAAGGCGGCGCGCAAGCAGGCATCGAGGGAACGGCGCAAGCAGCTCTGGCAGGCGTTTCAGATGCAGCGCAAGGACGACAAGGTTCTCCTGCCGCTGATGATCGGGTCGGTGGTCGGGCTGGGGCTCCTCGGGTTCCTCATCGGCCTGGCCTTCGGTTTCCAGTGGTTCCTGCTCCCCATCGGACTGCTCCTGGGAGTCCTGGTTGCGTTCATCATCTTCGGTCGCCGCGTTCAGAAGTCGGTGTACAAGAAGGCCGACGGCCAGGCCGGAGCGGCTGCGTGGGCCCTGGACAATCTGCAGGGGTCGTGGCGGGTGACCAACGCGATCGCCGGAACCACCCATCTCGACGCCGTGCATCGTGTCATCGGCAAGCCCGGTGTCATCCTTGTGGCCGAGGGTGCACCGCACCGCGTGAAGTCGCTGTTGGCTCAGGAGAAGAAGAAGACCGCCCGCTTGGTGGGTGACACTCCGATCTACGACATCATCGTCGGCAACGAGGAGAACCAGATTCCGCTCTCGGGTCTGCAGAAGTACCTGTCGAAGTTGCCGAAGAACATCGACGGCAAGCGCATGGACACCATCGAGTCGCGGCTGTCCGCTCTCGGCACCAAGGGTGGCCCGGCGATGCCGAAGGGACCCATTCCCGGCGGAGCCAAGATGAAGGGCGTTCAGCGGACCATGAAGCGCCGCTAGCACTCACGACCACTACGAAACAGCCCTGGTGCGACGACCCCTCAGCGGGTCCGCAGCAGGGCTGTTCCCGTTGCGCGGTCGTGCATTCCTCGGCCGTCCATGTCGGTCACGACGGCCGGTACGACGAACAGCAGAATCAGCTGGCGAACCAGGGCGCGGACGAACCCGACCCGCGCATGGGCGTCGATGCGTGCCACCTGAACACCGACGACGAACTGCCCAGGGGTGAACGAGAACAGTGAGACGCTCACCAGTCCCACTCCGAACCACACGGCCAGCACGATCGTCGAGATCAGGCCACTGGTGGTGTATCCGCCGAGAATCAGCGACGCCACGCCGGTGGCCATCGTCCAATCCAGCAGCAACGCGAGGACTCTGCGTCCGGTACCTGCCAGCGATCCGACGCCCTGCTGCGGTAGACCCAACTCCTCCCCGCGAAAGTTCTGGGGTTCACGTGGGTTCGCCGAGGCCGGTCCGGACAACCAGGACCCTGTCATTCGTGCCATGATTTCAAGGATAGGCGCGGTCGGGCACACGGGAAAACACCTGGACGTACTGTTGTCCGTGCCAGTCGTGAGCCAGGACGTGTAACACGGGCGAAACACGAGCTTGACGGGCGGGCAACACCAAGTCCATACCGTCAGGTCGACGGACTCAACAAAGGAGCAAAAGCGTGGCGTTTTCCACGGCCCAAGAGGTCATCAAGTTCATCGCAGATGAAGGAATCGAATACGTCGACATCCGGTTCACGGATTTGCCGGGTGCACAGCAGCACTTCTCGATCGCCGCCAAGGCGTTCACGGCAGACACACTGGAAGACGGCCTCGCGTTCGACGGCTCGTCCGTCCGCGGCTTCCAGTCCATTCACGAGTCCGACATGATTCTGCTTCCGGACTACGCCACCGCTCAGGTCGATCCCTTCCGCAATGCGAAGACGCTGAACATCGACTTCTTCGTTCACGACCCGTTCACGCGTGAGGCCTACAGCCGCGACCCGCGCAACGTCGCACGCAAGGCCGAGGAGTACTTGGCGAGCACCGGCATCGCCGACACCGCTTACTTCGGTGCCGAGGCCGAGTTCTACATCTTCGACTCCGTGCGCTTCGATTCGCAGGCGAACGGCGCGTTCTACGAGGTCGATTCGTCCTCGGGTTGGTGGAACACCGGAGCCGAGACCGAGGCCGACGGCAGCCCGAACCTCGGTTACAAGGTGCGTTTCAAGGGTGGCTACTTCCCCGTCGCTCCGTACGACCACTACGTCGACCTGCGCGACCAGATCTCGACCAACCTGCAGAACGCGGGCTTCGAGCTCGAGCGTGCGCACCACGAGGTCGGCACCGGCGGCCAGCAGGAGATCAACTACAAGTTCAACACGCTGCTTCGCGCAGCGGACGACCTGCAGCTGTTCAAGTACATCGTCAAGAACACCGCATGGCAGAACGGCAAGTCCGCGACGTTCATGCCGAAGCCGCTGTTCGGCGACAACGGCTCGGGCATGCACGTGCACCAGTCCCTGTGGAAGGACGGCAAGCCTCTCTTCCACGACGAGGCCGGATACGCCGGACTGTCGGATCTCGCTCGCCACTACATCGGCGGCATCCTGCACCACGCGCCGTCGCTGCTGGCGTTCACCAACCCGACGATCAACTCGTACCACCGTCTGGTGCCGGGCTACGAGGCCCCCATCAACCTGGTCTACAGCCAGCGCAACCGCTCCGCTGCGGTGCGCATCCCGATCACCGGCAACAACCCGAAGGCCAAGCGCCTCGAGTTCCGTGCGCCGGACTCCTCGGGTAACCCGTACCTGAACTTCGCCGCTCAGATGATGGCGGGTCTGGACGGAATCAAGAACAAGATCGAGCCGATGGCTCCGGTCGACAAGGATCTCTACGAGTTGCCGCCCGAGGAAGCCAAGAACATTCCGCAGGCACCTACCTCGCTGAATGCCGTGATCGACCGGCTCGAGGCCGATCACGACTACCTCACCGAGGGTGGCGTCTTCACCACCGACCTGATCGAGACCTGGATCTCGCTCAAGCGCGAGCAGGAAATCGCTCCGGTGAACCTGCGTCCGCACCCGTACGAGTTCTCCCTGTACTACGACGTGTGATCGTCTGATTTCACGCTGACAACGCCCGGCCGAATCCTTTCGGCCGGGCGTTGTTGCGTTCCCGGGCAGTAACCGATCGGCAACGCTTAGGGCAATCGACGAAGAATTCAGACCGGTCGGCGTTTGATTGTCGGTACGCGGGGTAAAGGTATTTATCCGCTACCGGCGAACAGAGGACGACAACTGCATGGATGCACTGTGGGAATTCATCGTCGGACGGCGAAGGCAGTTGGCGATCGACTCCTATCTGCACGTCTCGGCCGTCGTTCAGTGCGTCGTCATCGCCACCGTCATCGGTGTCGCGATCGGTGTTCTGGTCTACCGCAGCCCCGCTGGGTCGGCGATCGCGACGGCTCTCGCGAGCACGATTCTGACGATCCCCTCGTTCGCGCTGCTGGGAGTTCTCATTCCCATCATGGGATTGGGCGTTCGGCCGACGGTGACCGCGTTGGTTCTGTATTCGCTACTGCCGATCATCCGCAACACCGTGGTGGGTCTCGCTGCAGTCGATCCGGCTGTCGCCGACGCCGCCCGCGGTATCGGCATGAGTCGCACGCTGGTGCTGCGACGCATCGAAATTCCTCTCGCCTGGCCGTCGATCCTCACCGGGATGCGGATCAGCACACAGATGGCCATGGGCATCCTGGCCATCGCTGCGTACGCGAAAGGCCCTGGCCTGGGCAACCTGTTGTTCTCCGGGCTCGCTCGCGTAGGCAGTCCCACAGCCCTACCGCAGGCCCTCACCGGCACTGTTCTGATCGTCCTGCTGGCGTTGATCCTGGACGGGATCTACGTGTTGATCGGCAAACTGACCACCTCGAGGGGTATCCGTGAGTGACTCGACCCGTACATCCAACGTCTCCGGCGCGGAAATCGTGCTCGAGAACGTGACCAAGAGCTACCCGGGGCAGAAGCTGGCCGCGGTGGACAACGTGTCCATGACGATTCCCGCCGGCGAGGTCGTCGTTCTGGTCGGGCCCTCGGGCTGCGGCAAGACGACGACGATGCGCATGATCAACCGGCTCATCGAACCGACGTCGGGCCGCATCACCATCGGTGGCAAGGACGCGCTCTCGATCGACCCCAACGAGTTGCGTCGCACCATCGGCTATTCCATCCAGCAGGCGGGTCTGTTCCCGCACATGACGATCGCGCAGAACGTCGGCATGGTGCCCGGGCTCATCGGATGGAACAAGAAACGCATCGACGATCGCACCGACGAGATGCTCGATCTCGTCGGGCTCGATCCGGCGGTGTACCGCCAGCGCTATCCGCGTCAGCTCTCCGGTGGCCAGCAGCAGCGTGTCGGCGTCGCCCGCGCTCTCGCCGCCGATCCCCCGGTGCTGTTGATGGACGAACCCTTCGGCGCGGTCGATCCGATCACCCGAGGACTGTTGCAGGACGAGTTGATGCGGCTGCAGGCGGAACTGGGCAAGACCATCGTGTTCGTGACCCACGATTTCGACGAGGCCGTCAAGCTCGGCGATCGAATCGCGGTGCTCGGAAACCAATCGACGATCCTCCAGTACGACACCCCCGAGGCCGTTCTCGCCAACCCCGCCGACGACACCGTCGCCGGATTCGTCGGGGCCGGGGCCGCGTTGAAGCAGCTGACCCTGATGCGCGTACGCGACATCGAACTGTCCGACGTTCCCGTCTTCGGCGAGGACGACTCGGTGGAGAAGATGAACACCGCTCTCGGCTCCGATCCGGAGGCGTGGGGAATCATCCTCGATGCGCGCAAGCGGCCGCTTCGCTGGACCGATCGTCGCCACCTCGTGGGGGTCGGCAGCCTGCGCGACGTCGGTGTGCCGATGGGCGAGATGGTCTCGACGCAGTCCACCCTGCAGGACGCACTGGAAGCTCTTCTCTCCGAGGGCAACGCGACGGCCACCGTGACCGGCAACCGCGGCGAGTACGTCGGCACCGTGACGATCGACGTGTTGATCGACACCATCAAATCTCTACGCTCTCAGCACGCCAACGATCACGACGAGGCGCGCAGCGACGTCGGGACGCCGTCGTGACCACACTCGCCGACACCGGCGAAACCACGAAGGACACCGCGCGCGCCGCCAAGCGGGCCGAGCGACTCCGGCTACTCATCCAGCCCGTGGTCATCCTCGTCATAGTGGCGGTGCTTTTGGTCTACACGTTCAGCCGGGACCTCACCGCCACCCAGTCGGGCACCCTCAACGCCGGCAGCATCACCACCGCCGTCCGCGAGCACGTGGCGATCACGTTCGTCGTGACCGCGCTCGTACTCGCCATCGCGGTGCCGCTCGGAATTCTGCTGACGCGGCCCGGGTATCGGAAGCTGGCTCCGTTGTTCATCGGTATCGCCAACATCGGTCAGGCAGCGCCGGCCGTCGGACTGCTCGTTCTGTTGTTCCTGGCCACCGGATGGACCGGATTCACTGCGGGCGTTCTGCCCATCGCGTTCTACTCGCTGCTCCCGGTGCTGCGGAACACCATGTTGGGCTTCCAGACGGTGGACCCGAACTACATCGATGCTGCACGCGGGCAGGGCATGTCGAACATGGGCATCCTGCGGCGCATCGAGTTTCCCCTCGCGGTTCCGTTCATTCTCGCCGGTCTGCGGACCTCGCTGGTGCTGGCTGTGGGCACTGCGACCCTGAGTTTCCTCGTCGGAGCGGGCGGCTTGGGCGTGTTGATCGATACCGGCTACAAGCTCAACCAGCCGATCATTCTGGTGGTGGGAGCAGTTCTTGCTGTTGCTCTCGCACTGCTGGTCGACTGGCTGGGCGCACTCGCCGAGGCATTCCTCGGACCGAAAGGACTCCGCTGATGCGGCGCACCACTCGACGACTTGCGGCCCTGTGCGCCGCGGCAACCCTGGCGCTCTCGGGATGCGGATTGCAATCCGGCGGTGCCATGCCGTTGTCGGTCGAGCCGGGAAGCATCACCCCGCTCCCCGGCCTCGAAGGTGCCCAGTTCACCGTGGGATCCAAGGACTTCACCGAGCAGATCATCCTCGGCTACATCCTCGAATTCGCGTTGAGCGCGGCCGGTGCCGACGTACGGGATCTGACCAACATCGCCGGATCGCAAAGTGTGCGGCTGGCCATGCAGAGCGGTCAGGTGGACGTCGCGTACGAGTACACCGGTACCGGATGGATCAACTTCCTGGGCAACGAAACCCCCATTCCCGACGCCACCGAGCAATTCGAGGCCGTGCGCGACGCCGACAAGGCCAATGGCATCGACTGGGTCAATCCGGCCCCGATGGACAACACGTACGCGCTGGCGATGAATCAGCAGGTTGCACAGGAGACCGGGGTTCGCACCCTCTCCGACTACGCGGCGCTGGTGAACAGCGACCCCGCCGCGGCAGCACTGTGTGTGGAGACCGAGTTCAACAGTCGTCAGGACGGGTTGCCAGGCCTCGCCGCCACATACGGGTTCGACGCCAGCACGTTGCCGGTGCAGATTCTGCAGACCGGCGTCATCTATCAGGCCACGGCCGAGGGCGCTCAGTGCCGATTCGGTGAGGTGTTCACCACCGACGGAAGAATCAAGGGCCTGAATCTGACGGTCGTCGAAGACGACAAGTCGTTCTTCCCGCGCTACAACGCGACCGTCATCATCCGCCAGGAGGTCGCCGATCAGTACCCCGAGATCGCCGAGGTGACCGGACCGATCTCGGCCGCGTTGACCAACGAGGCCATTTCCGAGCTGAACAAGCAGGTCGACATCGACGGACGCGAGCCTGCGGACGTCGCACGGGACTGGATGGTTCAGCAGGGATTCGTCACCGTCGGAAGTGATTAGAGGCAGACGGGGACTAGTTCCCGCCGAACGTCCTCTCCACCACTGCCTTTGCTCGACGCGTCACTCGTAGGTAGTTGTCGAGGAACGCTCCGGCATCGCCGTTCTCCCAACCCGCTACCTGCGCGACCGCCGACAGCACAGCTCCCGGTCGCGGCAGCTGATCGGTGGGCTTACCGCGCACCAGGACCAGCGCGTTGCGGGCCTTGGTTGCCAGAATCCACGCCTCCCTGAGCAATTCGACGTCGGTTTCGCTCATGAGCTCGGCTGCGCCGATGGCGTCGAGCGACTGCAGAGTCGAGGTGTTGTGCAGCGTCAGGACCTTGTGCGCGTATCTGAGCTGGATGAGCTGGACGGTCCACTCGATGTCTGCCAGTCCCCCACGTCCGAGCTTGGTGTGGGTGGAGGGGTCGGCCCCCTTGGGTAGACGCTCGGAGTCGATGCGCGCCTTGATGCGTCGGATTTCGCGGACCGCATCGGCGGACACGCCGCCCTCGGGGTAGCGCACCTTGTCGGCCATCAGCAGGAATCGGATTCCGAGATCCTGGTCGCCGGCCACCTGGTGTGCGCGCAGCAGAGCCTGCACTTCCCAGGCCTGAGCCCACTGTGAGTAGTACGCGGCGTACGACGACAGGGTGCGCACCACCGGTCCGCTTCGCCCTTCCGGTCGCAGACCGGTGTCGACCTCGAGGGGCGGGTCGGTGCTGGGCGCGCCGAGCAGTTTGCGGATGCGATCGGCAATGGTGTTGGCCCACTTGACCGCAACGGTCTCGTCGGCACCGTCGACCGGATCGCAGACGAACAGGACGTCTGCGTCGCTGCCGTAGCCGAGCTCACCGCCGCCGAGGCGACCCATACCGATGACGGCCAGCGTTGCCGGTGCCGGTTCCCCGCGTTCTTTCTCGCTGGCGCGTACGGCTGCTGCGAGGGCGGCGTTGATGACCGCGGCCCAGACCGAGGACAAGGCCCGGCACACCTGAGGGACGTCCAGCATGCCGAGGATGTCCGCCGACGCCACCCGCGCGAGCTCGTGACGCCGCAGCGCCCGAGCCGCGTTGATCGCCCGCACCGGATCCTCGTACCGAGCCGAGGACGACAGGATGGCGCGGTACGTCTCTTCCGGCTCGACATCGAGCAGGCGCGGACCTGTGGGTCCGTCGGCGAACAGACGGATGACCTCGGGAGCTTTGATCAACAGATCCGGGACGTAGGCCGAGGAGCCGAGCACGATCATCAGGCGCTGTGCCACCGCGCCTTCGTCGCGCAGCACGCGCAGGAACCACGTCTGCTCCCCCGCCGATTCGGACAGCCTGCGGTAATTGAGCAGTCCGGCGTCGGGGTCGGGGGTATCGGCAAGCCATTCGAGCAGCGTCGGGAGCAACACCGCCTGAATCTGACCGCGGCGGGTGCCCGAGCCGACGAGCGCACGCAGGTGGCCCAACGCATTCTGCGGGGTCGCGTAGCCCAGCGCAGCGAGCTGACGCGTTGCGGCGTCGGGCGTCAGACGCACCGTCTCGGAGTCGAACTTGACCACCGAGTCGAGCAACGGCCGGTAGAAGAGCTTGGCGTGCAACCGGCGGATGCGCTGCGCATTGCGCTTGATCTCGGCGTTCAGCACACCGAGAGCGTCGCGGTTGCCGTCGGGTCGCATGTGCGCCGAACGGGCCAGCCACCGCAGGGCTTCCTCGTCGTCCTGAGGAGGCAGGGTGTGTGTGCGACGCATACGCTGCATCTGCAGGCGGTGCTCGATCAGCCTTAGAAACTCGTAGGAGGCCGTCAGGTTCGCGGCATCGTCGCGGCCCACGTAGCCGCCCTCGGTGAGTGCGGTCAGTGCATCGGTCGTGCCGAGAACGCGCAGCGACTCGTCGGTTCGACCGTGCACCAATTGCAGGAGCTGGACGGCGAATTCGACGTCGCGCAGGCTGCCGCGTCCGAGTTTGATCTCGCGCTCGCGGAGCTCCGGCGGCACCATTTCCTCGACTCGACGCCGCATCGCGCGCACCTCGGGCACGAAGTCCTCGCGCTGGCTGGCCAACCACACCATCGGGTTGACCGCGTCGACGTAATCGTTGCCGAGCGCGATGTCGCCGGTCATCGGGCGGGCTTTGAGCAGCGCCTGGAACTCCCAGGTCTTGGCCCAGCGCTTGTAGTAGGCAACATGCGAATCCAGGGTGCGGACCAGCTCGCCGCGCTTGCCCTCGGGACGCAGCGCCGCGTCCACCTCGAAGAACGCCGAGGATCCGATGCGCATCATCTCACCGGCGATGCGGCTCGCCTGCGAGTCGGCGGGCTCGGCGACGAACACGACATCGACGTCGGAGACGTAATTGAGTTCGCGCGCACCGCATTTGCCCATCGCGACGACGGCCAGACGCGTCGGACACGGAGCGTCCGGGCACACGGTGGCCACCGCCACTGCCAGTGCGGCGGTGAGCGCAGCGTCGGCCATGTCGGAAAGCTGCGACCCCACCACCGTGTACGGCAGGACGGGCTCGTTCTCGACGGTCGCGGCGAGGTCGTATGCCGCCAGCACCATGATCTGGTCGCGGTACTTCTTGCGCAACGCGATCACCGCGGGCGGTCCTGTGACGGTCGCGCGGTACAGGTCCGGTGCGGCATTGGGGCCGGTCTCGGGCTCGGCCCCGACAGCCTCGAGCAGTTCCGCGAACAGGGTGGCTTTGGTGGGTAGCTCGATCTTGGCCGAGACTCCGCTGCTCTGACCTTCCTTGGTCAGCAGCAGACGCCAAGTGCTGTCGTCGGCAACCAGGTGATCGGCGAGCGCACTGGAAGCGCCGACGAGACCGAGGATGCGCCCACGGAAGCCCTTGTCGGTGCGCAGTGCGGAGTCGAACTCGGCCCACCCGGCACCGAGCAGTTCGTACATCCGCACCAGGGTCCGCAGTGCGAGGTCCGCGTTGGGCGCACGGGAGAGCGACCACAGCAGTTCGAGGCTTTCTTCCCCCGTCCAGCCGAGGGTGCGCAGGTCGGACGGCGCAGTTTCTTCGACGAGGCCGAGACGGCCCGGTCCGGGAACGACGGATCTGGAGGTCGGAGGACGCACCATCAGAATCCACCTCGGGGTGCCACAGAATTACCTCGTCGTCAGTACACAGCGGCGCGAGGGTGCTCGCGTCGGCATCGGAACTACCATTGAAGGATCGAGTAGAACGTAGCCCATGACGACGCCGTGCTGTTAAAGACCCAGGTAGGCCTTCAGCTCGTACGGCGTGACGTGACTGCGGTATTCCTCCCACTCGCGACGCTTGTTGCGGAGGAAGAAGTCGAAGACGTGCTCGCCCAGTGCTTCGGCGACCAGTTCGGAGCCTTCCATCGCGTTCAAGGCCTGATCGAGGTTGCCCGGTAGTTCCTTGTAACCCATGGCGCGACGCTCGGCGGAGGTCAACGCCCACACGTCTTCCTCGGCCTCGGGCGGCAGGGTGTAGCCCTTCTCGATTCCGCGAAGACCGGCCGCGAGCAGCACCGCGAATGCCAGGTACGGGTTGCAGGCCGAGTCTGGGCTACGGATCTCGACGCGCCGCGAGGATGCCTTGTTCGGGGTGTACATCGGCACGCGGATCAGTGCCGAGCGGTTCGCCGGTCCCCAGGATGCAGCGGTCGGTGCTTCGCCGCCGCGCACGAGTCGCTTGTAGGAGTTGACCCACTGGTTGGTCACGGCGCTGATCTCGTTGGCGTGTTCGAGGATGCCCGCGATGAACGACTTGCCGGTCTCCGAGAGCTGCATCGGGTCGTCCGGGTTGTGGAAGGCGTTGGCGTCGCCCTCGAACAGGCTCATGTGCGTGTGCATCGCCGAGCCGGCCTGGTCGCTGAACGGCTTGGGCATGAACGTCGCGCGCACACCCTCCTCGATGGCGACTTCCTTGACCACGTAGCGGAAGGTCATGATGTTGTCGGCCATCGACAGTGCGTCGGCGTAGCGGAGGTCGATCTCCTGCTGGCCGGGCGCGGCCTCGTGGTGGCTGAACTCGACCGAGATTCCCATCGACTCGAGCGCGTCGATGGCGTGCCTGCGGAAGTTCGGGGCCGAGTCGTGGACGGCCTGGTCGAAGTAACCACCGTTGTCGGCCGGGGTCGGCGGTGAGCCGTCCTGCGGGGCGTCCTTGAGCAGGAAGAATTCGATCTCTGGGTGCACGTAGCAGCTGAACCCGAGGTCCGCGGCCTTGCTCAACTGGCGACGCAGCACGTGGCGCGAGTCGGCCCAGGACGGCGAGCCGTCGGGCATGGCGATGTCGCAGAACATCCGCGCCGAGTGCTGGTGGCCCTTGCTGGTGGACCACGGCAGAATCTGGAACGTCGACGGATCGGGCTTGGCCACGGTGTCGGCCTCGGACACGCGGGCGAATCCTTCGATGGCGCTACCGTCGAAACCGATTCCCTCGTCGAAAGCCCCTTCGAGCTCGGCGGGGGCGATGGCCACCGACTTGAGGTACCCGAGGACGTCGGTGAACCAGAGGCGGACGAAACGAATGTCGCGCTCTTCGAGGGTCCGGAGCACGAATTCCTTTTGACGATCCATGAACGCGAGAGTAAGCAAACGGAGTTAAATCTGTGTTACATCGTGAATTCGGTCTCACTTCGTGAAACTCTCAGCACACTTTCCAGGTGGTGAGGTAGCACGTCAGCACCGCAATCCGTCCCCCGGCGGAACCAGATCGACAAGATAGTTCACCAACGGATCGTCGATGCACTCGACGCCCGAGAAGGCGACCGTGTGCTGGGTGCCCTCGTAGGTCACCAGATCGCCGCGCAGCTGAGCAGCCAACTCCACACCAGCCTGGTACGGCGTGGCCGGATCGTCGGTCGTCGAGACCACCACCAGGTTCGGCAGTCCCTCGACGTCGACGACGTGCGGTTCGCTCGTGTTCGGCACCGGCCAGAAGGCACACAGGTCGAGCGGCGCATTGCCCGTCGCCCGGCCGTCGTCCAGATACGGCGCGGCGGCACGGAACCTGACGTCCGCCGCGTCGGCCTCGGCGCGATCGGTGGTCGGCGGGCCGTCGACGCAGCGAACAGCGTTGAACGCGTCGTCGATGTTGGTGTAGCTGCCGTCCTCGAGCCGTCCGGAGTAGGTGTCGGCGAGCCGGAGCAGGGTGTCGCCCCTGCCGTCGCGCAGTTCGTTCAATCCGGCCCGCAGCAGACGCCACAGCTGCTGCGAGTACAGCGCCTGCTGGGCACCGGTGATCGCATCGTCGTAGCTGAGACCGCGAGGGTCGGTCGTCTCGGCCGGCTGGTCGATCAGCGGGTCGACCAGCGATCGGAACTGCTCGACGGCCTGGGCCGGATCGGTTCCGAGCGGGCAGGTGTCGGTCTGTGCACAGTCGGCGGCGAACTGATCGAACGCGGTCTGGAACGCCGCGCCCTGGGCGACGGCTTCGTCGACGGGTGACTGGTCCGGATCGAGCGCACCGTCGAGCACCATCGCACGCACGTTGGACGGGAACTCCTCGGCGTACGCGGTCCCGATCCGGGTGCCGTAGGAGTAACCGATGTAGGTCAGCTTCTCGTCGCCGAGTACCGCACGGATGACGTCCATGTCGCGCACCACTTCCCGGGTGCCGACGTGCTCGAGCACGTCCGCCCCGGTGCGCTCGACGCACTGCGCGGCGTAGTCCCGATGTTCGGCCTCGGTCGCCGCGATGCCCTCGGGGCTGACGTCCACATCGGGTTCGCGACGTTCCTCGTCGACCTCCTCGGATGTCAGGCATCGCACCTCCGGTTCGGATGCTCCGATTCCGCGTGGGTCGAAGCCGATCCGATCGAAGCGATCGGCGACGGCAGTGCCTTCGGCCTGCCCGGCGAGGTAGAGCCCCGACGAGCCGGGCCCGCCCGGGTTCATCAGTACCGATCCGATCTTCTCGCCCGTCGCCTTCGTCCGCGAGATGGCGACCTCGATCGTCCTGCCCTCGGGGTCTGCGTAATCCAACGGCACAGTCACCATCGCGCACTCGACGGCACTTCCCAGTTCGCTGCCGTCGGTGTTGTAGCTGTCGCAGGACTCCCACTCCAGGGTCTGGGTGTAGAACGCCTCGAGCCCCGAGGGAATCGGGCCGGCGACCGATGCCGGCGACGAGGCGTCGGGCACCGCGGAGTTCTCCGGTGTGGCGGTGGGCTCGGGGCCGGAGCAGCCTGCGAGCACCACGGCCACGGCCGACATCGCCACGGCCGTCTTCCTGGTGCGCGTTCTCATGGACACGATCGTGCCAGGTCTTTCGAGCGTGTCGCTGTCGCCGCCCGGCGGGGACGTCGTGCGACCACTAGCGTGGGCGCAGTGCAGGCACTTCGACTCGCCCTCGCCCAGATCAACTCCGTCGTCGGCGATCTTCCGGCGAACTCCGCAGCCATCGTCGAGTGGACGGTCCGCGCGGCCCACGACGGTGCCAACGTGGTGGTGTTCCCCGAGATGGCGCTGACCGGATACCCCGTCGAGGATCTGGCTCTGCGACCGTCGTTCGCCGCCGCATCGGCTCGTGCGCTCACCGAGCTGGCTGCCGCCTTGGACAGTGCCGGGTGCGGCGACCGCATCGTGGTGGTCGGTTACCTCGATCGCGACGCCGAGGGCTCACGGAACAGCGCGGCAGTGATCACCGATGGACGGGTTGCCACTCGATACGACAAGCACTCGCTCCCCACCTACCGAGTGTTCGACGAGGCCCGCTACTTCGCTCCGGGATCCGGTCTGAGCATCACGACGGTGAACGGCCTGCGGCTCGGTGTCGTTGTCTGCGAGGACATCTGGCAGCCGGGCGGGCCGGTGCCGGCCTACGGGGCAGCCGGAGTCGACATGTTGCTCTGCCTCAACGCCAGCCCTTTCGAGCAAGGAAAGGACGAGGTGCGCCGCTCCATCGCCGCGCGCCGAGCCACCGAGATCGGCGCTCCGATCGCCTACGTCAACGTCGTCGGTGGACAGGACGAGCTGGTGTTCGACGGGGCGAGTTTCGTCGTCGGGCCGGACGGTTCCACCTGGGGCCGCTCCCCTCAATTCGTCGAGCATCTGCTGATCGTCGACGTCGATGCGCCCGCCGATCCGGGTCCGGACGCCGCGACGGTACCCGGCTGGAGCATCGACCGGATACCGCTGCCCGACGTCGCGATCACCGGCTGGCAGCGAGCCGAGCCGTACCTCGCAGAGATCGCGAGCACCGAGGAACAGGTGTGGGGCGCACTGGTGACCGGACTACGAGACTATGTGCACAAGAACGGTTTTCGTTCGGTGGCTCTCGGATTGTCCGGCGGGATAGATTCTGCGGTGGTCGCCGCCATCGCAGTCGACGCCCTCGGCCACGACGCGGTACACGGAGTGTCGATGCCCTCGACGTACTCGTCGGACCATTCCCGCACCGACGCAGAGGATTTCGCGTCGCGCACCGGTATCCATTTCCGCGTCGAGCCCATTGCCGACATGGTTGCTTGCTACGTGGACCAACTGCATCTGACCGGCTTGGCCGAGGAGAACATTCAGGCCCGCTGCCGGGGTATGGTGTTGATGGCGCTGTCGAACAGCTTCGGCCATCTGGTGCTCGCCACCGGTAACAAATCCGAGCTGGCCGTGGGCTATTCGACGATCTACGGAGATGCCGTCGGCGGCTTCGCGCCGATCAAGGACGTGCCGAAGTCACTCGTCTGGGATCTGGCGCGGTGGCGAAACAAGTCCGCTGCCGACCGTGGTGACATCCCTCCGATACCCGAGTCGAGCATCGACAAGCCGCCGTCCGCCGAGCTCCGGCCGGGCCAGCTCGATACCGACTCGTTGCCCGACTACGACGAACTGGACGCCATCGTGTTTCGCTACGTCGATCACGACCAAGGGTTCGCGGACATCGTGGCGGCCGGGTTCGACGCGGCGGTGGTCGCGGACATTCTGCGCAAGGTCGATGCGTCGGAATACAAGCGGCGCCAGTACCCGATCGGCACCAAGGTCACTTCTCGTGCGTTCGGTCGCGATCGCCGCATGCCGATCACCAACGGCTGGCGGGACTACGCGACGCTCGACGGGGTGTGACCAATTGCACTGCCGGTAGCTGCCCGGCAGGTCGCGCGCAGTGGCAGACTTGTCCACGTCATCACACCCCATCCCGGGGACCCGCCGAGCGGGCCTCGAGGACCAGAAAGGGACAAAGATGTCCGAAACTGCTGTGTACGGCGGATCTGCCCAGGAAGCACCCTCCACCGCATTGACCCGCAAGACCCGCACCCACCACCTTCTGCAGATGAAGTCCGACGGTGAGCGCTGGGGAATGCTCACCGCCTACGACTACTCCAGCGCCCGCATCTTCGAGGAAGCCGGCGTACCTGTTCTCCTCGTCGGCGATTCGGCGGCCAACGTCGTCTACGGATACGACACCACCGTGCCGATCACCGTGGACGAGCTTCTTCCGCTGGTTCGCGGAGTGGTCCGCGGCGCACCGCACGCCCTCGTGGTCGCAGATCTGCCCTTCGGCACGTACGAGGCCTCGCCGCAGCAGGCCCTCGAGACCGCAGTTCGGTTCATGAAGGAAGGGCTCGCAGGCGCAGTCAAGCTCGAGGGCGGCGAGCGCGTGGCCGCTCAGATCGCTGCGATCACCGCCGCGGGCATCCCGGTGATGGCCCATGTCGGCTTCACCCCGCAGAGCGTCAACACCCTCGGCGGCTTCCGCGTCCAGGGTCGCGGAGACGCGTCCGAGCAGCTCGTGGCCGACGCCATCGCAGTCCAGGAGGCGGGAGCATTCGCCGTCGTCATGGAGATGGTTCCCGCCGACATCGCCGGCCAGGTGACTCGCAAGCTGACCATTCCGACGGTCGGTATCGGTGCGGGCAACGAATGCGACGCGCAGGTACTGGTGTGGCAGGACATGGCCGGATACACCAACGGCAAGACTGCGAAGTTCGTGAAGAAGTTCGCCGACGTCGGCGATTCACTGCGGACCGCGGCAACGACGTACATGTCCGAGGTGCGATCGGGAGTCTTCCCCGGGCCCGAACACAGCTACTGATCGTTCTCGCCTCGCCGGAGTTCGGGTGGCACACTCGGGGCCATGACAATCAGACGGGGTACGACGTCCATTGCAGGGAGAAGCGCAGTCGCATTGGCAGGCGCGGCTGCGCTTCTCGTCGTAGCGACTGCATGCAGCACCGACACCACCAACACCGGTTCGTCCTCCACCACGACGGTCGCACCGACCACCACGGTCACCGCACCGCCTGCGGGCGCAGCGATCACCGACGCGCAGAAGCAGCAGCTGTGCACCGATCTCGAAGCGCAGCTGTCCAATTGGCGCGTCCAAGGGCCCACCCTTGGTCGCGGCGGGCTCAACATTCTCGTGCAGACCTGGGCGGCGCAGAGCGGCGTCATCAATCTTCAGGTGGTGCAGGACCGAGCGATCGTCGACGACATCACGACGGAAACGTGTTCGGACGTACGAGACGAGGCCATCCGATCGCTCGACATTCCGGACCTCGCGTCCGGCCTGGTGGGCTTCTGAGATGCGGACCCTCTACCCCGAAATCGATCCTGTGGAGACCGGCCACCTCGATGTCGGCGACGGCCAACAGATCTACTGGGAGGTCTCCGGCAATCCCGACGGTGCGCCGGTGGTGTTCGTGCACGGCGGTCCGGGCGGTGCCACCAATCCGTTGCAGCGCAGGTATTTCGACCCACAGGCCTATCGAATCGTGTTGTTCGATCAGCGAGGCTGTGGGCAGTCTACCCCGCACATCGCCGACGGTGCCGATCTGTCGGTCAACACCACCGACCGGTTGATCTCGGACATGGAGAAGCTCCGCGAGCACCTGGGTATCGACACGTGGTTGGTGTTCGGCGGTTCGTGGGGCTCGACGCTGTCCCTGGCGTACGCGCAGTCGCACCGTGATCGTGTGCGTGGGCTCGTACTACGGGGAATCTTTCTCGTGCGTCCGTCGGAGATCGCCTGGTACTACGGCGGCGGGGCAGGCCACATCTTCCCCGATCTGTGGGAGAAGTTTCTCGAACCCATTCCGGAAGACGAGCGCGACGGCAATCTCGTCGAGGCGTATCACCGGCAGCTGATGTCCGAAGACCACGAAGCCGCGACGCGAGCTGCGGTGGCATGGTCCACCTGGGAGGCAGCGACGAGTTACCTGCTGCCCAAACCGGATGCAGTGCAGTCCAATTCGGATGCACGGTTCGCACTGGCGTTCGCCGGTATCGAGAACCACTACTTCCGGAACAACTGCTTTCTCGAAGAGAATCAACTGCTGCGCGACGCCCACCTGCTCGACGGCATCCCCGGTGTCATCGTGCAGGGCCGCTACGACGTCGTGTGCCCGGCAACGAGCGCGTGGGCACTGCACAAGGCCTGGCCCTCAGCAGATCTGGTGATCGTCGACGATGCCGGTCATTCTGCGGCCGAGCCCGGCATCGTGCATCACCTCGTGGAGGCGACGGACCGTTTCAGGCCGTGACGGCCGAGTAGTCGAATCGTACTGCGCGCGAGTCGGTGTCGGCCCGGGTCAACCGGACCTTCACCGACTCCCCCGCGGGCGGTTCCCCGTCGCACTTGCCGAGGACGATCGGTTCGGACACCAGCACCTCGGCATCCCGCTTGCCCTCGGCACCGCGCAGTACGACCGCTGAGAACTGCTCGCCCACTCGGTCTTTCAGTACGTGCGCTTCGGTGAGGTCGATGCAGGCGCGGTCCACTTTCGATGCCGCAGAATCCGATCCGCGCATGATTGCAGGCAGCTCCGGCAAAGCCTGTGCTGCCCAGTCCGGTATCGGAGTTCCCGCGACGACCGCCAGGCACACCTCGGTGGCGAATCGATCGGACAGCCGCCGCAGTGGCGCCGTCACGTGGGCGTACGGGGCACCGATTCCAGAATGTTCCACCGATTCGTCACTGCCGGCAGGGGTGGTGGTGCGATCGAACGCGCGGTAGTCCGCACCACGCAGCAAACCGGTCGCCTGCGTCATCATCGCCAGTGTCGACGGCTCACCGGTAGGCAAACCGGCCAGCACTGCGCCGGCCGATGCCCCTGCCGGCCAGTCGATTCCGAGCGCGGTTGCGGTCTTCTTCAACGTCTCCACGGCCTCGGCGGGCGCGGGTGGGAGTGTGCGGACGAGGCCGATTCCGGCGTCGAGCATGATTCTGGCGGCGCACATACCCGTCAAGAGCGACACCTCGGCGTTCCACCCGTCCACTGCCGTGCGGGGCTGCAGATCGATGCGCCACCCTTTTCCGTGCGGCGTCACTTCCTGCTCGGGCAGTGTGATGTCGATTGCCCCGCGCCGCCTGGCTGCGGCCGCGCGCTGTGCCCCGAATTCCGCCAGCGCCGCGATGGAGGGGTGCGGTGTGCCTGCGTCGACGTCGGCTTGCACCGCGGCGTAGTCGAGCCGTGCAACAGAGCGCACCAGCGCGCGGGTGACGGTCCACGCGGCCGCCTCGCCGACGTCGTCGAGTTCGATGGTCCACAGCGCGGCGCAGCGAGCCTGCCCCTCCAGCAGACTGCCCGACCCCTCCGACAGCTCTCGTGGATGCAACGGCACAGATCCGTCGGGGAGGTAGAACGTCTGGCCGCGTCGACGGGTTTCGGCATCGAGCGCTCCCCCGGGCGTCACCAGTGCGCCCACATCGGCGATCGCGTAGTGCACCACCAATCCGTTGGCCGTCTTCTCGATGTGTACGGCTTGGTCGAGGTCCTTCGAGCCGGGTGGGTCGATGGTGACGAACGGAATGTCGGTGCGGTCGATTCTGCTGTCGGCGTGCAGGTCTCGTGCTTCGATCGCCTCGCGCATCACGTCTACGTCGAAAGCTTCGGTGAGAGCGAACTCGGATCTGATGGCCTCGAAGTCGAAGCCCGGAGCCCTCAGCCGGGTGAGCAGCACCGTCAGTTGTTCCAGTCGTCGTCGGAATCTGCGGCCTTGTTGCGCGCCGCGGCTATCTTCAGCGCCTGCTCCGCGGTGGCCTTGTCCGGATAGGGGCCCATGCGGTCGAGGGCGTTGGTCTGCTTGCCCTGTACGACCTGCTTGGTGGTGATGTCGTAGTACCAGGAGGTGTCGTCGTCGGTCATGACTTCCAGTGTGCCCCATGGAGCGACGCCGCAGGCGAACTGCGGGAGAAATGGTGAGTGCGAACGAGTCGGCCTGTAAGCCGGATCCTGTCTGCCGTTCCTGCTCTCGCAGGTTCGACGTCGACGACCATCCATCTGGGCACACCGTTGCCGGGTACCTCGAGCAGTCCACCCGCAGGCTCGGGCGAGCAGCCCTCGAGCACCTGCGCAGCTGCACCCCTTGCGCGATGCAGCCTTCGACCTTGCTCCGGGCGGGGTTTACCTAGCCATCCCAGTCACCTGGGATGCTGGTGCGCTCTTACCGCACCGTTTCACCCTGACCTGCAGTTCGACTCCGAAGAACCGATCCGCAGGCGGTCTGTTTTCTGTGGCACTGTCCCGCGAGTCACCTCGGGTTGCCGTTAACAACCGCCCTGCTCTGTGGAGTCCGGACTTTCCTCGGTCCGAAGCGCGACGACACTCGTTCGCCGGTCCTCCGAGCCGCAGCCGTCCGGCCAACTCGTTCGCGGTTGCACACTCTACTCGGCACTCCGCGTCAGCCGGGAACCGAACTACAGTTCCTCCCATGAGTGAGTGGGTCGTGTTGCTCCGCGGCATCAACGTCGGTGGCATCAACATCAAGATGGCCGATCTCCGTGAGGCCCTGACATCGGCCGGCTTCACCGATGTCCGCACCGTTCTGGCGACCGGCAATGTTCTGCTGGGCTCCTCGCTGAGCGTCGACGCCGTCAAGGCACAGGCGGAGAGCACGCTCGCGCAGGCGTTCGGCTACCAGGCCTGGGTGAGCGTGCTGGACGTGCCGACACTTCGAGCGATAGTGGAGTCCTACCCGTTCGACGCCGAACGGGAAGGCTGGCATCCTTATGTGGTGTTCGGTAGCGACGATAGCCATGTGACCGAATTGTCCGCTCTTGCAGAAGAACTCGACCCCGAGCTCGAACGTGTGGCTGCCGGGCGCGATGTCGTCTACTGGGAGGTCCGGGCAGGCAGTACAACGACGAGTCGCTTCGGGAAGGCGACGGCCAAGGCGAAGTTCAAGTCGACGACCACCACACGAAATCTGCGCACGCTCGTGAAGCTTCTCGCGTGACCGTTCTCGCCGCAGCATTGGTCGCTGCCGTTCTCGTCTTCGCGATCGTCCGCCCCCGCGGTCTGCCCGAGATCGTCGCCGCACTACCGGCTGCGGCGACCGTTCTGCTCATTGGCCTCGTCAGCCTCGACGCCGCACGCGAGCAAGTACTCGAACTCGCTCCCACCGTGGTCTTTCTGGCGTTCATCCTGATCCTGGCGCATCTGTCGGACGCCCTCGGAGTGTTCACCTGGATCGCCGCCAAGCTCCGCCGAGGATCCAGGGGAAGCCCTCGCCGATTACTGACCCTCGTGTTCGCGGCGGCCGCATCGACTACGGCGGTACTGAGCCTCGACGCCACCGTGGTTCTGCTGACACCGGCCATCATCGGTGCTGCGCGGATCCTGGGGATGTCGCCGCGTCCGCACAGTTACGCCACTGCACACCTGTCCAATTCGGCGTCGACTCTGCTGCCGGTGTCGAACCTGACCAACCTTCTCGCATTCGCCGCGACCGGCCTGACTTTCCTGCACTTCACTGCTTTGATGGCTCTGCCGTGGATCTTCGCGGTGGCCATCGAGCTAGCGGTGTTCCTGATCTTCTTCCGCAAGGATCTGAGCCGCACTGCCGCACCGCCGGAGAAGCCCGTCGAGCAGAGCGCCGACGACGTCCCCGCACCGCGGACCACGCTGATCATCCTCGGCGCGACTCTCGTCGGCTTCGCAGTGGCCGGCCTGTTCGACGTCGAACCGTTCTGGGTGGCCGCGGTGGGATCGGTGGCATTGGCCATCCCCGCACTCCGGGGCCGGCACACCAGTGCTCGCGCCATTCTGCGCGGTGCCGATCTACCGTTCTGCGGCTTCGTCTTCCTGCTCGGCATCGTTGTTCTCGGCGTCACGACAGGGCCGATCGGCGACTGGCTGGCGCGAATCCTGCCGTCCGACACCACTTTCACCTCGCTCCTGGCCGCCGCAGCCATCGCGGCAGTGGCGTCGAACATCGTCAACAACCTGCCCGCGACGCTGCTGCTACTGGCCGCCTTCGGGGCCGACGCTCCCCCGGCGTTGCTGTTGGCCATGGTGATCGGGGTCAACCTCGGCCCCAACCTGACCTACGTCGGCTCGCTGGCAATCATGCTGTGGCGACGCGTCGCATCGGCCAACGACGAGCCGGCAGACCTGCGGACGTTCACCGTCCTGGGAGTTATCACTACACCGCTGACCATCGTCGGTGCCGTGGCGGGCCTGTGGCTTGCGTTGCAGATCTGACCCTTGCCATGCAGCTCGTGCATCGAACAGGCGAGTCCCGACAGCTGCCGGGTAAGGCCGTCGGCCAACCTGCTCGACAATCGGCGCGGAGTCAGGGCAAGCGTCGTGTGCGGAGTGTCGAGACCGCCAGGCCCACACCGAACACCGCGGCACCGATCACCGCTCCCATCACCGGCAACAGAAGCCCCGCATGCACGGTGTCGAACAACGGCGGACCACCGTAGATGTCCAGACGCGCAGCGCCGGTCGGCCCGAGGTCGTCGAAATAGGGGTCCGCGACCATCCTGACACGTATCTCGGGAGGTTGGCGTCGTGCCCACCATGCTGCCCCCGCGCCGACGATGCTTCCCGCCACGAGTGGGGCCGCCACAAGCGTCAGCCGACCGGTCTTTCGGCCGAGACGGAACCATCCGATAGCGACCGACACGACGGTGCCGACCACAAGAGCGGCAACCGGAGCGACCCACATAACCGGCCACCACGGCGGACCCGACACGTATTGCACGTAGTCGTACACGCGGAAGTACCCGGTGTCACCCGAAGCCACAGGCGGTGGTGAATCCGCATCGATCCACGTCCGCGTCACCCCGTACCGCCACCCGAACGCGACTGCCAGACCGGCAACGGCCGATGCGAACGATGCCATGACAATCCAGCGCGCCGCCGCAGGCTCGCGAATACTGTTCTCGGACATGCGACCCGCGTCCTCCGTCGATGCTCCGAAAAGATCAGGCCAGTCGTCCCAGGTGCGAGGTGTCGTTCACCAATCGCACCGAAGCCCCGCCGTCGGGGTAGAACTCGGCGATGCTCAGCGACGCGAGGTCGAGGTGCAGTCGGTACAGCAACGACGGGCCGACGTCGAGTGCGAGTTGCAGCAGCATCTTGATCGGGGTGACATGGGTGACCACCAGAAGGGTCTTTCCGGCGTATTCGGTGAGCAACTGGTCGCGGGTCGCTTCGATGCGCGTGCGCACCGCGTCGAAGCTCTCCCCGTTCGGTGGTGCCACCGAGGTGTCACCGCGCCACGCCTTGTGCGCGTCGGGGTGACGTTCCATGGCCTCGGTGAACGTGAGGCCTTCCCAGTCGCCGAAGTCGGTCTCGATGAGTCCGTCGACGGTGGTGACGGGCAATCCGAGAATGCCTGCGGTCGCTGCCGCGGTCTGTTGCGCGCGTGCCAGTGGCGAGGCCACGATGGCGTCGATATCTGTCCGTGAACCGAGAACCGTTGCGGCAGAATCGGCTTGACGTCGACCCAATTCGGTGAGATCGGGGTTGCCGCAGCCGGAGTAGCGCCGGTCCACCGACATCGGGGTCTGGCCGTGACGCAGCAACAGCAGGCGAGTCGGCTCCCCCATCGCACCGGTCCAGCCGGGCGACTCGGCCTTCTTCGCTACCGGCTCGGCATCGGGCAATTCCGATAAGTCCACGCCCTCGGCCGCGGCGTCCATCGCCTCGTTCGCCAGTGCGTCGGCGTGCGAGTTCTGCGAACGCGGAATCCACTCGTAGGTCACGGAATCGAAGTGGCGGGCCAATTCGGCCGCTTTTCGCTGGAGCGGAATCATGTCCGGGTGCTTCACTTTCCAGCGCCCGGACATCTGTTCGACGACGAGTTTGGAGTCCATGCGGACTGCAACCTCACGGGCCCCGACATCACGAGCCGCGCTCAGAGCTGCGATCAGTCCGTTGTACTCGGCGACGTTGTTCGTGGCCACGCCGAGCGCTGCCCGACGCTCGGCCAGAACCTGCGAGCGATCGGCGCTGAACACCACTGCGCCGTACCCGGCCGGGCCGGGGTTACCACGCGATCCTCCGTCGGCCTCGGCAACGACCCTCGATACCTGACTCAAATTCCGGATTCCTTGGTGCGCACCAGGATTGCATTGCACTCGGAGCAACGAATGAGAGCATCCGCTGGCTTGTTGGCGATGCTTGCGATCTCGTTGCGATCGAGTTCGATGCGACATGCTCCGCAACGCCGAGCCTGCAACAATGCCGCACCGCGGCCGGTGAGCGCTCGCTGCTTCTCGTAGAGCGCAAGCAGATCCGCGGGCAATCCCGACGCCAACGATTCGCGGCGCTCGGCGCTGCGCTTCTCGGCGACATCGAGGTCTGCGACGGCGTCGTCGCGGCGACGGCCGGCGTCGACCAATTCGTCTTCGATCTGCGTCAGCTGCGCACCGGCGTGCTCGTAGTCCCGCTCACTGGCCTCGCGCTGCTCCATGACCTCGAGCAGCTCCTCCTCGAGGATTCCCTGGCGACGCTCGAGGCTGCCGAGTTCGTGCTGCAGTTCGGTCATCTGCTTCGGGGCGATGGTGCCGCTCTCGAGCATCTTCTTGTCGCGAGCCTCGCGTTGCCGGACCGCGTCGACCTCGCCTTCGAGTTTGCGGATGTCCCGATCGAGGTCGTCCATCGAAATCTGAACCGTCACCGCGGCATCCTTGCGGGTGGTGCGCTCGGTCTCGAGCTTGTCCACCTCCTGCTGCTCGGGGAGGCTCTTGCGGCGGTGGGCGATCTGCGAGAGTTCGGTATCCACACCGGCCAATTCGAGCAGCGAGGCCTGGACTTTGGGATCGACGTTCACGCTTGATGACTCCTGCGACTATGGAAGTTGATAAGAGATCACCCTACCGGCTACCCGAAACCCAGACAGCCGGATCCACATCACCGCCGGTCGCTGGCTCGATGATCACAGCGTCCACGGGTCGGTGCGCACGTCGGTGACCCGGCTGCTCCACCCGTCGGTGTCGCCGAACGCGGCGTCGACGATGCCTCGCGCCTGCTCACACCACGGAAACTCAGAGGCCCAGTGCGCGGTGTCGATCACGGCGGGTCCACCCGCGCGCAGATGCTCGTCGACGGGGTGGTGCCGCAGATCCGAGGTGACGTACACATCGGCGTCGGTGCGCGCGACTGCAGACAGGAACGAGTCACCCGCTCCCCCACACATCGCAACCACCGAGACCGTGGCCTCAGGATTCCCTGCCGCACGTACTCCCCACGTCGTGGCAGGCAACGCCTCGCGGACGACCTCGGTGAACTCGGCAAGGGTCATCGGATTCGGTAGCTTTCCGATGCGCCCCAAACCGGTGCACGACGGTAAGGCCGCGGACTCGAAGACATCGAACGCGGGCTCCTCGTACGGGTGTGCCCGACGCATTGCCGAAAGCACCTCTGCACGTAGCCCTTTCGGGGCAACGACTTCGATGCGATCCTCCGCCTGGGTGTGCACCTCTCCGACGACACCGAGCGTCGGGTGCGCATTCGGACCCGGACGGAATTGGCCGAGTCCTGCGCTCTGCCAGCTGGCTTCGCTGTACTCGCCGATCTGTCCGGCTCCGGCGTCGAACATGGCCTGTCGCACCGCGGCCGAGTCGGAGGTGGGCACGAAGACCACCCACTTGTCATGTGCGGGAGCAGGAATGGGGTCGAGTGGCCTGGTGTCGATCACGCCGAGTGCGGACGCGAGTGCGTCGGAGACCCCGGGATCGGCGGAGTCGGCGTTGGTGTGGGCGGTGAACAGCGCGCAGTCGGCCTTGATCAGGCGATGGATCACCGAGCCCTTCGCGGTGTCGGCCGCGACGGTGTCGACGCCTTTGAGCAGCAAGGGATGGTGGGCGACGATGAGGTCGGCACCCCGAGCGATGGCGTCGTCGACCACGGCGTCGGTGACGTCGACGGTGTACACGACCTGCTGCACAACAGCTTCGGGATCCCCGCACACCAGGCCCACCGAGTCCCAGCTCTCGGCCAAGCGCGGTGGGTATGCGTCGTCGAGTACCTCGATGACGTCCGCCAGTGTCACTGCCATGTTCGCTGCTCTCCTCACAGAACGGTGTTCAACGCGTCCACCAGTATGTCGACCTGTTGCGAGTCTCGTACCGCGACGCGTAGGTAGTGACGGTCGAGCCCCGGGAACGTGTCTGCGCGCCGCACCGCGATACCCATCGTGCGCAAGCGTTCTCGAACCACATCGGCATCGTGGACGCGCACCAACAGAAACGGCCCCCGGGCCGGGCCTGCGACGAAGAGGCCGAGAGCCTCGAGGCGCGGGATCAAAGCTGTTCGTTCGCGGTGGATTCGTTCGGACTCGGCGCGTGCCTGGTCGACCGCGAACGGTTCGGTGCAGGCGCGGATCGCTTCGAGCTGCAGGCTCCCCAGTGGCCAATGCGCGCGGCCGTATTGCAGCTTCGCGAGGACGTCCGGGTGGCCCAGCGCATATCCGCATCGCAATCCCGCCAGCGCCCACGTCTTCGTCAGACTGCGCAGAACCAGTACGTCGGGAAGGCTCTGTGAGGCGATCGACTCCCCCGACCCGAGAACGGCGTCGGCGAAGGCCTCGTCGACCACCAGCGTGCGTCCGGGTCCACGCAGACTCAGTACCGCCTCACGGGGATGCAGAACCGAGGTGGGGTTGGTCGGGTTGCCGAGGATCACCATGTCGGCGGCGTCGGGCACGAGCGTCGGATCGAGTTCGAAGGGCGGCGGCAGGATCACTCGGTGCACCGGAATGCCCGCCTGCTCCAGTACCCAGTCGGGCTCGGTGAACGACGGGTGGATCGTCGCTACGAGCCGGGGCTCGAGCCGCGGCAGCATCGAGAAGCCCTCGGCCCCACCGCTGAGCAGCAGTACCTCGTCCGGTGGGCGGCCGTGGTGTTCGGCCACCTGTTCTCGTGCGGCCTTGTCGGCGGCCGTGCTCGGGTACGAACCCAGCGAATTCAGTGCCGCGGCCAGCCGATCGCGAAGCCATGCCGGCGGTCCGTCGCCCCGCACGTTGACGGCGAAGTCGACGAATCCGGAATCGACCTCGACGTCGCCGTGGTGACGGAGTAGCGCATCGGGATCGGCAGCTGTGTCGGACATCGCGACGAGCGTAGCCGCGCCTTCGTCGAACAGCCCGCACCGATAGGCTCGGGCCATGTCTGTCGATGCTCCCGCGTCCGTTGTCCTGTTCGATCTCGATGGGACGTTGACCGATTCCGCACCGGGAATTCATGCCGGTTTTCGTCATGCATTGGCATCGGTGGAGGCTCCCGAACCGACCGAGGAACAGCTGGCGATGGTCGTCGGGCCACCCCTGATCGACACGCTGCGCGGGCTCGGCCTGGACGAGGATGCAGCTCAGCGCGCCCTGGCGGCGTACTTCCAACGCTACGACGAGCGGGGCTGGGCCGAGAACACTGCGTTCGACGGCATCGAGACGGTGTTGACGCGGTTGCAGGATCGCGGCGTACGCCTCGGCGTTGCGACGTCGAAGTCGGAGCGATTCGCCGTCCGGATTCTGGACCACTTCGGTCTGTCGCGGTACTTCGAGTTCATCGGCGGTGCCAGCAACGACGGCACCCGACGGGCGAAGTCCGATGTGATCGCGCATTCGCTGACCAACCTCGGGATCGAGCCGGTGGAGTCCGCGGACGGCGGCACGGCCGGGGTGATCATGATCGGTGATCGGGATCACGACGTGCACGGTGCCGCTCGATTCGGCATTCCCACGGTGTACGTGGAGTGGGGCTACGGCGTCGACGGCGAGAGCGCCGACGCCGCGTTCACCGCGTCGAGCATGGACGAACTGGCCAAGTTGCTGGAGCAGAACACGGCGGCCGTGCAGTGAACGAGCCACTGCACGTGACCTTCGTGTGCACCGGCAACATCTGCCGGTCGCCGATGGCCGAGAAGGTTTTCGCCGGGCATCTGCGCGACGCCGGTCTGGGCGACGCGGTGCGCGTCTCGAGTGCCGGGACCGGCGGTTGGCATGTGGGCGACGGCGCAGATCCACGCACCGTCGCCGAGCTCGATGCCCACGGATACGACAGCGAACACGAGGCAGCGCAGGTCGGACCGGATCACCTGGCGGCAGATCTGATCGTCGCGCTCGACACCGGCCACGCGAAGGCACTGCTGCAGCTCGGTGCGCCTGCCGAACGGGTGGCCCTGTTGCGATCGTTCGATCCCGATGCCGACGACTCCTCGGTGGCCGATCCGTACTACTCCTCCGATTCGGCGTTCACCGAGGTGCGCGAGCAGATCGAAAGTGCCGTTCCCGGCATGCTGGACTGGGCACGGTCTCGACTCTCTCGCTGACCCGGCTACCGTGGTGGAGTGCGAAAGTTAGCGTTCTTGCTGCGACCCAAATGGTTGGTGCTGGCTGCGGTGGTGCTGGCCTTCGCGTTCCTGTGCTTCAGCGTGCTCGCTCCGTGGCAGTTGGGGAAGAACACCTCGACGTCCGCGCGCAACGATCTGATCACCCGATCCGTCGACGCGGATCCGGTGCCGATCTCTGACGTTCTCACCGCAAACGGGTTTCCGGCCGAGGACGAGTGGCGTCGGGTCATCGCTTCCGGGGCCTATGTCACCGATTCCGACGTGCTGGTGCGACTGCGCAGCATCCGTGATCAGCCCGCATACGAGGTCATCACCCCGTTCGTGATCGACGGCGGGCCCACCGTGCTCGTCAATCGCGGGTACGTGTTGCCGGTGGAGGGAACCAGAGCGCCCGAGTTCGAGGCGGCACCCGCCGGCGAAGTGACGCTGAACGCACGGGTCCGCCAAGCCGAGGGCACCTCGCGCGAGCCCGTCGAGGACGACGGTCGGCTGCAGGTCTACAACATCAACCCGGAACAGATCGGCGCGGCGGTCGGAGTCGACGCCATCGACGGATACCTACAGCTCGACGACGCTCAGCCGGGCGGTCTCGGCTTGATCGAGCTACCGCAGACCGACGCGGGCCCCTATCTGTCCTACGGTCTGCAGTGGCTGGCGTTCGGCATCATGGCACCGCTGGGTCTGGCGTATTTCGCTCGGGCGGAGATACGGGAACGCCGCAATTCACGTGCCGAGCTCGCGAACGCGATGTCCGGCGAGCCGGACACCGAGCCCGAGCCGGAGGACAAGGCCGGCCCGGACGAGGAAGAAGAATTCACGCTGCCCACCCGACGCGAGAAACGAGCAAAGGCGCGCGCGGCGTCACGCCCGACGACGCCGTCGGATCCTCGCTTGGCCGATCGCTACGGCAAGAATCGCTGACGCGACCGCGGACAGTTCCTGTACTCGGCTCGACAGTGCGACCGATCGACGAAGATCGCGTGCGGTCGGCGAATGTCCGTCACCGAGTGTCGGCCTGATCTCCATGCCGTGTCGGTACTGGGTTCTGCCGCCGAGCTGCAGCCCCAGTGCCCCGGCAGCCGACGCCTCCGCAACACCTGCGTTGGGGCTGGGATGCTGCGCGGCGTCGCGTCGCCACATCTGCAGGGCTCGGGCGGGCGATCCCTGCACCGAGGGTGCTGCGACAACCGTCGCCACACCGGTGACGCGGGCCGGTAGCAGGTTCAGAACGTCGTCGATTCGCGCTGCGGCCCAACCGAAACGCAGATACTTCGGAGACCGGTAGCCGACCATCGCGTCGAGCGTGTTGCTCGCTCGATAGGCCAGAATTCCCGGGACCCCGGCCAGTGCTCCCCACACCAGCACTCCGACCGTGGCATCGGAGGTGTTCTCCGCGATGGACTCCAGTGCGGCGCGCGCGAGGCCGTCGGAGTCGAGTGGTTCGGGATCCCGACCGCACAGTGATGGCAGCAACGCGCGTGCGCTCGCGAGGTCGTCGTTGTCGAGGTGATCTGCCATCTGCCGGCCCACCTTGGACAGGGACGTGCCGCCGAGCGCGACCCAGGTAGTGGCCGCGACCAGAGCAACCTCGGCGGGTGCACCCACACGAACGGCGACACGGTTCGACCCGACGCCGAGTGCGGTCACCGAGCCGATCAGCGCGACTGCGTGGACGACGCCCAGCGCTCGACTATCGCGGTAGAGGACGTGTTCGACGCGCAGCGCCGTGGTGCCGAATCCTGCAACCGGGTGCCAGCGTTGTGGGTCTGCGAACACTCGATCGAGGCCGTAGCCGACCAGTAAGCCGATCGCTCGGGGGTGTGTCCACATCCCACGAATCTTGCCAACTGCGCACCCGGCGCAGGAATTCGGTATGCCGGACTCAGCGCTGGCGGTACGCGCCTGCCAACTGGCGACCGCGGAAGTCGATGTCGCTTCCGTCGTTGAGCAGTGCGATTGCCATTCCTACGAAGCCGACCGTTGCAATTACGAACAGTGTCATGATTCCCCCAGAATCTCGAGTGGATCCGCGTCCGCGGATGTGTCTGTAACAGATTGTTACCCCTATCTTCACTGTTTCCCACTTCTTTGAGGTCGGCGTCACGTGTGTCCGTCATCACGAGACGCGCGTCTCATCGAAACGTCCAAATATCAACGGCCACCGGCACTCTCGGACTGTGCACTTCTCCCGTCGTTACTGCGACACAGGAACGAGATGCTCTTCGTCGGTCACGACCGATCTGAGGAACTCGTCGACGACCTTCACCCGGGCCAGACCGGTCAGCTCTCGCGGCACCACCGTCCAATACGTCCTCTCGACCGAGACGACGCCGTCCAACACCGACGTGAGAACCTCGTCCGGCTCACCGATGTAGCTTGGCAGGGGCGCAATTCCCACCCCGGATCTCGCCGCGATCCACTGCCCGGTGATGTTGTTGGTCTGAATCTGCGCGCGGCCCTCCGGCAGGATCGCATCCAGAATTCGCAGCGGTGCCACATCCAGCAGCGCGTCGACGTACGAGATAAGCGTGTGTTCTCGCAGATCGTCGACGGTGTCGATGGGCGACGTCGCGGCGAGATACTCGGCGGAAGCGTAGAGCCCGAGGGAGTACGTGGCCAACCTGCGAGTCACCACTAATCGCGGCGACGGCCGCTCCAACGTGATTGCGATGTCGAATTCCCTGGTGGCCAACGAGTTGTGCTCGGTGGCGGTGACCAATTCGATGTCGAGATCGGGGTGCTTGTCTCTGAGCAGCCCCAGTTTCGGTGTCAGAACGAACGCTCCGAACCCGTCCGGGGCTGCGATGCGC
Source organism: Rhodococcus sp. IEGM 1370 (assembly GCF_033142325.1). Taxonomy (NCBI): domain Bacteria; kingdom Bacillati; phylum Actinomycetota; class Actinomycetes; order Mycobacteriales; family Nocardiaceae; genus Rhodococcus; species Rhodococcus sp. IEGM 1370. The sequence goes on from NZ_JAWLRY010000003.1 coordinate 254,973, forward strand.
ACGGTCCCTCGCAGGGTGCCGGTGTCGGAGGTCTGATCCTCGAAGGCGGCGATGAGTGTCGATTCGACGGTCTCGGCATATCCGACGAGGCGTCGACCCGCCTCGGTGAGTCGCCAACCCGTCGGCGTTCTGTCGAACAGGCGCTGACCGGCCGATTTCTCGAGCGCGGTGATGCGCCGACCGACGGTGGTGTGGTCCACACCGAGAGTGTGCGCGGCGTCGGTCAAACGCCCGGTCCTCGACACTTCGAGGAAGTAGCGGAGGTGGTCTGCGTTGAACACCCATCGAGACTATCGCCGGTGTGCATTTCTGCACAGCGATCTGCGGTTTTGGCCTTTGACATGTGCATCCTTACAAGTGAGACTCGGGACACACCCGAAGGAAGGATCGAACGTTGACCGACGTCATTGCGCACTGGCTCGATGGAAAGACCTATTCCGGCACCTCCGACCGAACCGCGGCCGTCACGAACCCCGCGACCGGCGAGGTCACCGGCACGCTCACCCTGGCCGATCAGGGCGACGCCCGGGCGGTCATCGACGCCGCTGCAGCCGCATTCCCGGCGTGGCGCGACACCTCCCTCGCCAAGCGCACATCCATCCTGTTCTCCTTTCGAGAGTTGTTGAACGCGAGGAAGAACGAGCTCGCCGAGATCATCACCTCCGAACACGGAAAAGTTCTCTCCGACGCCCTCGGCGAGATTTCCCGCGGCCAGGAAGTCGTCGAATTCGCCTGCGGCATGGCGCATCTGCTCAAGGGCGGATACACCGAGAATGCCTCGACCGGCGTCGACGTCTACTCCATCCGCCAGCCGCTCGGACCGGTCGGCATCATCTCCCCCTTCAACTTTCCCGCCATGGTCCCGATGTGGTTCTTCCCCATCGCCATCGCGGCCGGCAACACCGTGGTACTCAAGCCCTCGGAGAAAGACCCGAGCGCGAGTATCTGGCTCGCCCGGCTCTGGGCCGAGGCCGGTCTGCCCGACGGGGTATTCAACGTCCTGCAAGGCGACAAGGTGGCCGTCGACGAGCTCCTCGAGAACAAGAAGATCAAGTCGATCTCCTTCGTCGGCTCCACCCCCATCGCCCAGTACGTCTACGCCACCGGCACCGCTCACGGAAAGCGCGTCCAAGCCCTCGGCGGCGCCAAGAACCATGCCGTCGTACTCCCCGACGCAGATCTCGACCTCGCCGCCGACGCCATGGTCAACGCGGGCTTCGGCTCCGCAGGCGAACGCTGCATGGCCATCTCCGCACTCGTAGCCGTCGGGAACATCGCCGACGAACTAGTCGCCAAGATCGCCGAACGCACCACCCCGCTTGTCACCGGCGACGGCACCCGAGGGGCAGACATGGGTCCACTCGTCACCAAGGCCCACCGTGACAAGGTCGCCTCGTACGTCGATGCAGGCGAAGCAGCCGGAGCCACCCTCGTGGTCGACGGCCGCGGTGTGAAGGCCGACGGTGGAGAGAACGGATTCTGGCTCGGCCCCACCCTCATCGACAACGTGACTCCCGACATGAGCGTCTACACCGACGAGATCTTCGGACCGGTCCTCTCGGTCGTCCGCGTCGAGACCTACGACGACGCGCTTCGACTGATCAACGAGAACCCGTACGGCAACGGCACCGCTATCTTCACCAACGACGGTGGGGCTGCCCGCCGCTTCCAGAACGAGGTGGAGGTCGGCATGGTCGGTATCAACGTGCCGATCCCGGTTCCCATGGCGTACTACAGCTTCGGCGGCTGGAAGAACTCACTCTTCGGCGACAGCCACGCCCACGGCACCGAGGGTGTCCACTTCTTCACCCGCGGCAAAGCTGTCACCAGTCGCTGGCTCGACCCCAGCCACGGCGGCATCAATCTCGGCTTCCCTGAAAACAGCTGACCCCCGAAACAGAGCTGACGCATGTGCGCGGAACTTCGTAGCCCACTACGAAGTTCCGCTCACATGGGTCCACAGCGCTAAGGAGCACACCCATGGTTGCCAATATTTCGTTTCCTCGGTTTCTCAAGCTGGGCGGCGGTGCCGTCGAAGAGCTGGGGACCGTTCTGACCGACCTCGACGTGTCACGGCCGTTGCTCGTCACCGATGCGTTCATGGCCGGCAACGGCTCGGCGGATCGTTTGATGAAGATCATGACCGAGGCCGGTAAGACGCCTGCATTGTTCTCGGGCACCGTTCCGGATCCGACGACCGATTCGTTGGTCGCCGGTCTCGAAGCGGTGCAGCAGCATTCGGCCGATTCGATCATCGGGTTCGGCGGTGGCAGTCCGATGGACACGGCCAAGGCGTTGGCCATCCTCGCGGTGCAGGGCGGCACGATGCGGGACTTCAAAGCTCCCGTGCTGTCGACCGGCCCGGCCCTACCGATCATCGCCATCCCCACCACGGCCGGAAGTGGTTCGGAGGCAACTCAGTTCACGATCATCACCGACGTGGCCTCGGACGAGAAGATGTTGTGCCCCGGGCTGTCGTTCCTGCCGATCGCCTCGATCATCGACTTCGAGTTGACGATGTCGATGCCGGCGCGTCTGACGGCCGACACCGGTGTCGATGCACTCACCCACGCCATCGAGGCGTACGTCAGCAAGAAGGCCAACCCCATCTCCGACGGTTTGGCGCTCAGTGCGATTCGCACGATCGGGACGTCGTTGCTGCGGGCGTATCGGGACGGCGACGACCGGCAGGCGCGCGAGGCGATGATGCACGCCTCGACGCAGGCGGGAATGGCCTTCTCCAATGCGAGCGTCTGCCTGGTGCACGGGATGAGTCGTCCCATCGGGGCGCATTTCCATGTTGCACACGGGCTTTCCAACGCGATGCTGTTGCCTGCCGTCACCGCATTCTCGATCGACGGAGCACCGGCGCGTTACGCCGACTGCGCACGCGCACTGGGCGCGGCGTCGGAAAGCGATTCGGATCAGGTTGCCGGTGGCAAGTTGCAGGATGCGATCGTCACACTGTGCCGTGAGGTGGAGGTTCCGACGCCGGAGACCTTCGGTATCGACAAGGCGAAATGGGACGACCTGTTGCCGCTCATGGCCGAGCAGGCACTCGCGTCCGGCAGCCCGGGCAACAATCCGGTCGTGCCGACCGCCGAACAGATCGTCGATCTGTACCGGCAGGTGTACGCGGGAATCTAGTCGCACTCACTCCGATGCGCGGGCGGCAACAGTGTCGCGCCGCGTATTTCGGCGTTGCACCACTATTCCGCCGATCACGGTCACTGCAGCGAGGACGGCCGAGAGCAGGATCGACGACCGCTGCTCCGGCCGCACCACCATCATCACCAGGACGAAGACGATGAACCCGATGGCCAGGTAGGTCAACCACGGGTACAGCCACATCCGAACGGCAGGGCGTTCGTCGTCGCGATCGAGTTGACGCCGCAGCACCAGCTGGCTGCTGGCGATGGCAAGGTAGACGAACAGGGCGACGGCCCCGGTGGTCGCCAGCAGGTAGGTGAAGAGTTTCTCGGGCAGGATGTAGTTTCCGACCACGGCGAGGAAGCCGAGCACCATCGAGGCGATCACCGCGATCCACGGCACCCCATTTGTGGTGATCTTCTTGACCGCCCTGGGTGCGTCGCCTCGATCGCCGAGCGAATACAGCATGCGCGACGCGGTGTAGAGCGCAGAGTTCAGGCACGACGCGACGGCAGTCAGGATGACGATGTCCATGATGGTCTCCGCGTGCGGAATTCCCATCTTGGACAGCACGAATTGGTACGAGCCCGTATTGGGATCCAATTCGTTCCAGGGCACCAAAGCGACGATGACGAAGATGGAACCGAAGTAGAAGATCGAAATTCGCCAGATCACCGAGTTGGTGGCGCGGGTGATTCCCTTTGCCGGGTCCTTGGATTCGGCAGCGGCGATGGTGACGATTTCCGACCCCATGAACGAAAACATCGTCGTCAGCATGGCCGCGATCACCGCACCGAACCCGAGGGGCATGAATCCGCCCGAGGCCCAGAGTTGGTCCACACCACTGACTTCCGAATCGGGTAGCCATCCCAGAATGGCCGCGATTCCGAGGCCGATGAACGCGATGATCGCCACCACCTTCACCAGCGCGAACCAGAACTCGAACTCGCCGTAGTTGCCGACGCTGATCAGGTTGGTCGCGGTGAGGGCAATGACGATGAGAAGTGCCCACATCCACTGGGCTCCGCCGAGCCAGTTGGTGAGAATCGACGCTGCCGCGGTGGCTTCCACCGGTATCACCAACACCCAGAACCACCAGTAGAGCCATCCCACAGAGAATCCGGCCCAATGTCCGAGTGCGCGTGTGGCATACGTGGAGAACGAGCCGGTGTCGGGATTGGCCGTCGCCATCTCCCCCAGCATGCGCATCACCAGAATCACGAGTGTTCCCGCGAACAGGTACGCCAGCAGCACCGCCGGGCCTGCCGTCGCGATCGCGTTGGCCGAACCCACGAACAATCCCGCGCCGATGACTCCGGCTATCGAAATCATCGTCACGTGCCGTGGTTTCAGGCTGGTACCGAGTCCGTTCTCGCCGGTGTCCGGCTTCTCCGTAATGGCCATCCCTGTAGTCGAACACAATGTAAACGCCGACGCAGCGGGTGACCGATATGTCCAGACAGCCAGTAGTACAGAGATATTCGCGCGAATCCGGGCATACTGGACGCATGAACTCCGAAGCGGGCAGCATCACCGATCCGGTCACCATCGTCGGTGCGGGCATAGCCGGCGCAGCCTGCGCGCGCGTTCTCCGCGACGCAGACGTGCCGTTCCGCATCGTCGACCGAGGACGCGCTCCGGGCGGGCGGATGTCATCACCGGAGTTGCACGGCCGTCGCGTCGACCTGGGTGCCGGCTACTTCACCGTCCGTGATCAGGAATTCTCGACCGTGGTTGCCGATTGGGAGTCGGCTGGGTTGGCGCGCCAGTGGGCCAACACGTTCGGCATCCTCAAGCCCGCAACAGCCCCGTGCACAACGACCGGACCCGTTCGCTGGGCTACCCCGAACGGGCTGCGATCGCTGGTACGAAACATGCTCGAGGGCTTCGACATCGAGCATTCCACCGAGCTGACCGAATTGCCCGACGGTCATGTCGTGGTCGCGATGCCGGATCCGCAGGCGGCGCGACTGACCGCCGTCCCCGATGCCGTCGATTACGTTCCTGTCATCGCGGTGGCGTGTGGGTTCGACGGGCTCGACATCCCCTTCCGCGATGCGGCGTTCGTCAACGATCATCCTGATATCGATTTCGTCGTCGACGACGGTGCACGCCGAGGCGACGGCGCTCCGGTTCTGGTGGTGCACACCACGTCGGAACGAGCTCAGCAGCATCTGGACGACCCCGATGGTGCGATCGCCCCGGTTCTCGCCGCGCTACGCGAATTGTCCGTCGTCTCGGCGGCACCCGCGTGGACCCACGCTCATCGATGGACCTTCGCCAAGCCTGCGGCCCAGCACGATGCCAACTTCGCGCTTCTCGAGCAGGACGGTCGTTTCGTCGGATTGGCGGGCGATCAGTGGTGTGAAGCCGGAGTGCCGAGGGTGGAAAGCGCCTGGCGTTCGGGGACTGATGTAGGCAAAGAACTGTTAGGACGCCTCTCGCACTGACATTTCCCCAGCGTGCGACCACGAGCCGGATTAAGATCGCCCGCGTGCTGTCCGTGAAGTCGTACTCCCGCGAATACATCGACGCGTGCCGTGCGCGCCTGGATTCTCAGCTGGCCGCCTACCGTGCGGTTGCGTCGAAACGAACGTCGACCACCGACGTGGACGAGGCGTTCGACGTCGCATTCTTCAACAATCTCGAGCTGACGCTCGAGGTCTATTTCCTGCACCGCATGCGCGGCCAGGAGAAGAAGAACGGCAATCCACTCAACGAGGTCCGCGTCCTGGCAGCATCGATGACAGCGGCCGAGGACTTCATGACCAGTGACCCGACCATAAACTTGGATCCCGCCAAGAGCATTCTGGGTTACGCCGTCGGCGATCGAATCGCGCTCGACGAGCAGCGATTCGTTGCATTGGCCGACGCCTACTTCGCCGAGATCGAGGCCAAGTTCGGGCCTCAGCTCGCTCTTTAATCGCTGACGAATCTCACTATCTCGTCCAAAGGCGCTCGGCTGGTGCGGAATCCGTTGATCGGGTGGGTCTCGTCGGGGTAGCCGAAGGAGATGCCGGCCACCACTTTTCGAGTGTCCGGGATGTCGAACCACTCGTGCAGAAACGGTGAGTACGCGGCCAGGGCTGCTTGCGCGATGGCCGCAAGACCGAGACTCTGCGCCGCGAGCAGGAAAGTCTGCAGGAACAACCCGCAATCGACCGCGCCGTACACACCCAGATCGGCGTCGGTGGTGATGATGGCCGCGTGCGGGGCGTCGAACAGCTCGTAATTGCGAATGAATTGACGCGTCGTCGCCTCGGTGTCGGACTTGACCACGCCGATGCTTTCGTACAGCGCGCCACCGCATTCGCGTCTGCGCGCGCGGTGCACAGCGTTGTAATTGGCCGGGAACGGAAAATCCGGTTGCGGCACACCGGACGCCACGTGCTCCACCAAAGCGTCGGAGAACTTCCGGGTGGCATCGCCTTCGGTCACGATGATCTGCCACGACTGGGTGTTGGACCACGAAGGTGTGCGCCGGGCGGCAGACAGTAACTGTTCGAGTACCTCACGCGAGACCTGCTTCGGCAGGAACTGCCGGCACGAGTACCTCTCGTCGAGCAGTTCTGTCAGCGCGTCGTACCGGGTCACATCGTCCGCCTCGTGTCGGTGTCATCAGGTGCGGGTCGAACGTAACACCACGGCTGCGCCCGACGGCCGTCCGCTGGACCGTCGGACGCAGGGTGCAGCTACTGCAGGGGTAGCAGGATGTCCTTCACCCGCGGATCGGTAGCCAGGAATTCCTGCACCGCAGGGTCCTTGAACGCTGCGACGAGATTCTTGATGTTGTCCGTATCCGCCCAGCGGCTCCCGATCGTGAGCTGGCCGGCGAACTCGTCCGGTGCCGGCGGAGCGAAGATCTGCTTCTCGACGGGGATGCCTGCGGCGAGGTAGAACTCGGTGTAGCCCACAGCTGCATCGAGATCCGGGAGCGCCCGCGACTGCGCGGCGAAATCCAGAAGAGTGAATTTTAGGTTCTTCGGGTTACCGACGATGTCCTTCTGCGTGGCCGTCGACTTGTCGACAGCGGGGTCGAGCGTGATCAGCCCCGCTCGCTCGAGCACCCACAGGCCCTGGGCTTCGTTGGCCGGGTCGGAGTAGAGCGACACCGTTGCGCCGTCCGGCAATTGGGCCGGGTCTGAGTACTTGTCGGACCACAAGCCGAAGCCCCATCGGAACACCGGGGTGGCGGCTTCCTCCTGGAAGTCCGGGTTGGATTCGAGCACCTGGCCGAGCCACAGCTTGTGTTGGTAGACGGTCGCCGCTACTTCCCCTTCGCTGACGGCCCGGTTGATGGTGTTGCTGTCCGCGAGTCCGCGGAATGCGACTGTGATGCCGTACTTGGGAGCAACCTGATCTGCGACGAATTCGACCAGGGCCTGCTCGGATGCATTGCCTTCGGCCGTGGCGACCACGAGGGTTGCGCCCTCTGTCTCGTTCGCCGATGCCGTGTCGCCGAAGAACGCGATGCGGACAATGACGGCGAGGGCGATCAGCAGTACGACGGCCGCGATGATCCAGAGAGCTTTTCGACGGTTCTTCAGCTCGAAGCCGTGTGCTTCGGTGGACGTTGTCATGGTGGATGGACCCTTCGAATGTGGTTCAGACAGTGCGCACAGCGCGTTGATGAGGTGTGGTGTAGCGAACGAGCGCATCGCCGACGAGCTGGACGGCGGCGACGGTGAGAATCAGGATCACGATCGTCGCGATCATGACGGTGTGATCGAATCGTTGGTACCCGTATGTGACTGCGACATAACCGATTCCGCCTGCACCGATGGTGCCCGCGATGGCCGAGTACTCGATCATGGCGATGACGTTGATGGTCAGTCCACCGATGATCGACGGCACAGCCTCGGACAACGGTGTGGTGGTGACTTGCAGCGTGGATCCACCCGACGCTCGGGCGACGTCGACCACCGACGTCGGAACCGAGCGCATGGAGTTCTCGACGATGCGGGTGAAAAATGCGATGCCCGCCAACGACATCGGCACCACAGCGGCTGCGACACACGTTCCATTGCACGTCGCCGGCCGCAGCCTGTGAGTCGTCACGCCTGGGCGCAGCTCGTAACCGAGCGCCGACACGTTGCCGCTCAGCAGACGGTAGTGAAATATGTTCGATACCCGGCATTCGCAGCCGCCCTCACGAGCCCAAACCGACAGATGCGTCTTGCCGACCCCGGGAGGGCCGATGAGCAGCACATTTGTCGCCGTCTGCAAGTATCGGCAGGTCGCGAGCTCGTCGACGAGCTTGCGATCGACACCGGCTGCTGCGTCGTAGTCGAAGTCCAAGTCCTCAGGCGACACCGGTGTCCGCAGACACGTGAATCACAGCCTGCCGGTCAACCGGCGTGCCTCGGTAGCCTCGACTTCGATCGGGAGCAACCGATCCAATGCCGCGGTCATCGATAGTTGCTCGGCTGCTGCTTGGTCGAGGACCGAGGGCAGCGCCTTGGCGGCGTCGTGGCGCTTGAGGGCCTTGAGATGCCCACCCAGCGTTGATAGAGACTTGCCGCCTCTGCTGTGTTCGGTGCGGGCATCCGGTCACCTGTGTTCTTGTCGGCCCTCAAAGGTTTTCCCTCCCGTCCTTCGTGGGTCGCATCCTGGTGTCGCCGCACAGACTGCGTAACCGGTCGAGGCTTGCTTGGGCTTGCTCGACGGTCAGATCATCGGCAACTGTTCTCCACCAACGCTGCGCTGCAGTGTGATTGGACTTCTCACCGCGCCTCCCGCACGCCGGAACCATCGTCACTGTCGTCGTCGAAGACAATTACTCTCAGGTCCTCGACGGCACCGACACCGGGAATCGGCAATAAGTTCCCGTGGGCCATGCGGGCATGCCGACTTAAGTGAGTGCGTGCAAAAAGTTGAGCTCACGCCCGCGGCACGTATGCGTTCGGGCCCCCGGGTCAACCTACTCGGCTTCGGACACCGTCGATGTTCGTGATGCCCCAGGCTCTCGTCGATGTCGGCCTCAAAACTTCGACCGTGTCGACGTACAGGTCGAGATAGGCAGCCAGATTCCATAGGTCCCAGAGGTGGTACTGCCTGCAGATCCTGGATCCGATGTAAGGAGTCACAGCCGGCTGGACTTCCGATAGATTCACACGCGCATCGCCGCCGTTTGCGAAACCACGAACGGCAGTTGCAATCTGCTTTTGCTGTAGGTCACTTAACAGTGGATTGTCAGATTGGCGAAACAGCGAATGCAAAGAAGTAGCAGAAATTTCTCCAGCGTTTTGCTGGAACACATCTCCGCAAAGAGCAACTATTTCCGACAACTTGAACTGCACGCGATAGCCCTCGATATCGGCCAAATCTTTGTAGATTTTGAAGATGAGGTCACCTGACCGGGTCCTTATGTCCCCCTCCCCTGAGCCCCTTCCGGGCGGAACTGCAAGATTGAAGGCACGTACCAGGAGATCACTGGCCAGCTCGCTACGCAGGTCGACATCCCGATCCGGCGCTTCATCCGATTGCGCCACAAGATCTGGAGTCACACGCTCTTGAACCGGCACCTGCGATGCCGCGACAACCACAGGCGCGCTTCTGTCTGTGGTTGCCAATTGTTGGATATCGATGAAATCGGTCGCGTTCGCCCGCATGCTTTGCCGAGTCGTGCTGCGACCGATCAGGATGACCGACTTACCGTGTTCGACGAGCTTCACCAAAACAGGGGAAAAGTCAGAATCGCCCGTCACGAGTACAAATCTGGATATCTCCGGTTTTGTGTACAACACTTCCATTGCATCCGTCGCCATAAAAATATCCGATGCATTCTTTGAAGTTCCAGAACCCGAGACTGGAACGAATCTGAATCCGGCATCGACGAGCGCTCTGTTCGATCTTTCGAGATTGGAGTAGGCGTACGCGCGCCTTATCGCTACTGCGCCTTCCGCGAAATCACAAATCCCCTCAGCCGTTGCTCTCGACACACTTCGGAGTCGGCTGTCGCCGGCACGAGCCTTCTCTGGCATCTGCGCGGGCTGAACTATGTTCTCTAAGTCGATGAAAATCGCGGTGGATGGCAACGCTGTCTACCACCTTTCTGCTGTCAAGACAGTTGACTCTACGTTCGCTCTCCACGATCGTCAGTTGCACGTTCAGACAGGCGCATGTTGCGAAGAAGAATCATTTGTTCGACCGACAGAGGCGTGCTCGGCTTACCGGTCACTCTCCGCAGGCGCTTCGATCGTCTTGCGGGCACAGCGGAGGAAGGTCGCGGCCACTGCCCGCGACGGGTCCTTCAATGACCATCACGCGCGGGCTGTCCTGGATCACGACATTGTAAGTCGCACCGGCTTGGAAGTCGGCGTTCACCGCGCTCGGTTGGTTGGAAGAGAGGTTGGGGCTGCCGAGCACAATCGTTGCTCGGGCCGTTCCGGTGTGTTCCCAGACGATCGGCCAGGTGGCGATGTCGGTGGCCCCACTGTTGCGATACAGCGTGCCTGTGCCGTCCGGAATCAGGGTCAGCTCGATTCCGCGCACCGCGAAGGTGTTACTGAACAGACCGAGCTCTGCATCCATCGGACTGTCGTTTCCACCGGATGTGGCGTACCGGGTTGCGTCCTGGCCGGTGATTGCCACGTTGTCGCGCGAGACGGAGAAGCCGTTTCCGGTCGTCGAGTCTTGGCAGATTACCCCGACGACGTAGTCGGTTGTGCAGCTGAAGCGTCCCCATTCCGCGGATTCGCCGTACTGGAGAACAGGGAAGTCCTCGGACGGTGACTTGGAGAAGGGTTGTCCGCCAGTGCAGAGAGTACGTCCAGGGGCGCCGTCGACCCCAAGTGCGGCCGCGCCTTGCCAGGGGTTCAATGTTGCGGTTTCGCAGGTCACCCCCACACCAGGACCGTTGTATTCGATCGCTATACATCCCACTGCCGGGACTCCGATGCCATCGGCACCCCACGTCCCCGCTATCGAATCACCCATCTGGCAGCGAACGTTGCGGCTGGGGCTTTGGAAGTGCTGCTCGCCCACGGCCGGTGCGGGCGCGGATCCCTCTACCTCGAAATCGATCAATTGCTTTGCATTGCCGGATAGCTCGGTATAGATGCCAGTGATGCTGCTGACGATGATGCCCAGTCCACCGCCCAGCACGCCGAGGAAGAATCCGAGTGGACCGGTTGCGACCGCACTCAAACAGTCCAGTTCGGTTTTCAGCATCGACCCTGCGGACTCACCGGGGGACTTCGAGCTTGTGTCTGCCGTATCCACAGCACTTCTGATGCAGTCGTACCCACCGGCACCGGACGCGATACCGGACTTCACTCCGAACAGCGTGGCCACCGAGTCGAGCATGTACAAGAAAGTTGCAGTGAGTCCGAGCGCCGCACTGCTGCGCAATCCCGCGAGTTCGGGAACAGTTCCTATCGGGAATGTATGCCGCACCGTCCCACCGGGCGTCAGAAAACCCGCCGTTCTTTCCTTGCCGGAGGAGAGCTGCCGGTAGATGGCCTGCGCGCCGGTGTCTGCCGACCCTGAACCCGAGGAGTACGCAGGTGCCGTCTCGGGTCTGGAGTAGGTCAGCCACGAAAGATTGCTGTTGGATTCGAGTGAGAGCTCGAGCTTGCCGTCGGTGACCGCGAGGCACGGCCACGCCGCGCTCTTCTCGTCGCCGCTCAGATTCTTGGTGCGGCTTGCGGTGATGGTTCGACCACCGACTTCCACCGGTCTGCCGACACAGTCCGGTGCGTCAGCCGATCCGAAGCCGAAGAATTGCTTGGTCGAGTCCCCCATGAACGAACTGATCTTGCCGAAATCAACGTGCAGGAATTGCAGAAATGACAGGTGATTCATTTTGGCGAACAGCACTTTCGATGCTGGATCATAGGTCGTAGCGACAATCTCGACCTGACCATCAAGACCGTCGGTGACGGCAAGCGGAGCAAAATTCTCGGGCACCGAATCTTCGGTGAGCGATACCGCTACGCTGATCGGCTGAGCAGGCTGCTCGCCGTCGTTCAAGACGACCTCGATGGCACTTCCGACGCGACCGGCGAACTGACCTGTGTCCTGGAAACGATCGCTGGTGTGGCTGGTAACAACCACCTCCGATCCTTCGGCGGCAACCCCTGCAGGAGCGCTGACGGTGAATCCGTCGACTACGACGGCGAAGCCGTTGCCGTCGACAATCGCGTTACTCGAGACGGTCTCGTCCCCATTCACGAGGCCGCGAATCTGCGCACACGAGACCGTGAGACTCGAAATGACGCATACCCACACCACCAGGAAGAACACCGGTTTGCGCACGCAGTACCTTTCAGCGAAACATCCAGACCATCACGAGACAGTACGGGTCTAGGCATCGAGTTCCGATCCTCCATTCGGACGACATGTCCGCCTCGCGTCGCTGATGTAGCCGTTACTGCGATCGAATGAAATTGGATGGATACCCCGCTCTGGGTTCGCTCGGCGGACTCGTCTCGTGTTGAGATCACCCCGTCAAGCAAAGGGGTGGTCTCGTGTCGAAGCATTCGATGGTCCGTGTTGGTAAGACTCGCCGCTACGCGGCTGCCGTGGGGCTCTCAGCGATCACCTGGGCATTGGGCGCACCGGGTGTAGCCGCCGCCGACGTTCCCGAGTCCACCACAGCGGAAGTGCAACCAGAACTGGAGCAGGAAGCATCGGCGCCTTCCCCCGAATCGACCGGCGACATCGCGCCAACCACAACCACCGAGCCGACGGCAATCGACGAGCCCACGTCAATCGACGAGCAGGCAGCAACCGGGGCCGACAAAGACCCAGTAGTTCATAACTCGAACCCGCCGCCGACACCCACCGACGAGGTGGCGCAGGCCGATGTGCCACCGGTGGCCACAACCGAGCCCATCGACTCACTGCAGTCACCACTCCCGCCGTCGCACACGCGAGAGACCGACACCCGAGAGAACGACCCCGGAGCGACGTCCGGTCGGCATGCTCTTCGCATTTACGAAGACGACACGCACGAGAACAACGATGACACAACGGACTCCGACGCTGGATCCGACGAGGCGACGGGAGCCGAGACTCCCGAATCGCCGTGGTTCGTCGAGTCGACGGAAGACAGTACATCGACGCCGCTCGAGGATGTTTCCAGTATCCCGACCACCATCGGGCCCGCACCCGATTCTGCTTTCAGCGGTACCTCCGCTCCTACTCCTGTCGAGACCGCACTGGTGGTCGGAACAGTAGGGGCCACAACGATGTCGGTTCGACGCGCTGAGGGGCCCGGCGACACCGGTTCCATCGGCACAGCCATGGCCGGAGCCGGAGCAGACCCGGACGATCGCTTCGTAGATCCAGGCGACCCGGATTGGTACTCGGCCGTTGTTGGTGCCGATCCGCCGCCCGGTGTCACCTACAGCGTTCCAGACGACGGGACGGGCATCGTCGCCGTTCACAACGACAGCGATGTCGACATCGCGATCATCAGTGTGTTCTACCCCAACTCGTCGAGCCAGGGGCTCGTCGTCGTTGCGCCCGGTCGTAGCCACACCATCGCCGCCGAGTCCGGTGTTGCGGTGTACTGGGTTCAGGCCGAACGCCGAGAAGGGGCCGGCCAGACGATCGGGCGGATCGTCACCATCGACTCCGAGGCCGGGCCAACCGTGATGGTCATCCCCGCGACCGAGGACCGAAACGCACTCATCCCGTTGCAGGGCAGCGTAATTCCCGACTACGCGGCAGAGGATCCCGACGATCGATTCGCCGACGCCCGTGACGGCGCAGTCGTCAACGCTACCGAATTCGCCGATCCCGAGGCTGCCGGCGTCACCTACTCGGTGCTCGACGACGACCACGTGATGATTCACAACGAAGGGGTCGACGACATTGCGGTCACCCGTTCAACCGCCGGTGGGCAGTCGTTGACCTTCGAGGTGCTTCGACCCGGTGAATCCGGCACGTACGCAGCGGTTCCGGGAAGCCCGGTGTTGCTCTCAGTCCAAGCGCCGCGAGCGGCCGACGGCTCTGCTGTCGTGTTGGGATCGATTGTCCGGGGCTATCTGGACAGAACACCGGTCTCGGTGTCTCCCGGCGACGGACTCCCTGCCATCCCACTCCGCGGTATTTCCCTGCCCGAGAACCATGCTCCAGCAGGCGAACTGGTCCTTCAGCCAAAAACCCAGGACACGCGCACCGCAACCTATGTGCCCGACGTGATCGATGTCGACGGAGATATGCTGACCTACGGCGTCTACCAGCAGGCCGAACGCGGTGCCGTGACCATCGGTGCCGGCAACACGGTTACCTACACCCCCACCGACCCGGCAATCTTTCACGACGGCTTCGTCCGCGATGCCTTCATCGTCGAGGTGTCCGACGGACGCGGCGGAACAGCGCTTCTGGCGGCGAACGTGGAGTACCGGTTCATCGATGTCGACAATGCGGCACCCGCGGTGAGCACCGTCGGCCAGCAGAACGACATCGGCGGCGGCACCTGGACGGTGACGGTGAGCGATGCCGACAACGACCGGGTCACCGTCGGTATCTCCGGGCTACCGCAGTACGGAGAGGTTTACCTGAACAACAACGAGGACGGAACCTACACCGTCAGCTACGTTCCCGATCTAGTTCAGGCGCATCGCACTGCCCACCAGATCCAGATCGTCCTTCGAGCCGGCGACGGGCACGGCGGTACAGTCGACACTCCGATTACGGTGGACGTGCCGTTTTACAACGCCAGTCCCAGCGCAACGATCCAGTTGGCCGACGGTGCAACAGGAAACTTCGTCGACACCGCCGTGTTGGATGTCGACACCTTCGACGACGACGGTGACGCCGTCGAGATCGTCTCGGTATCCACCGCGAACGGCGGTACCGCAACGCTCGTCGACGGAAAGCTCGTATACACACCCAAGCCAGCCACCGTGAAAGGTCTCTACGCCGCCGGCAACACGTTCTCGGAGTCCTACGTCGACACGGTCACCGTCGTCGTCGACGACGGTCATGGCGGACGCTCTACGGTGACCCGCATTATGCACGTAGTCAACACCACCTCTATCCCCTGGGTCGACGACGGTCAGGGCCGCGTCCTCGTCTTCTCCTCCGGCTTCGGTACCGAGTTGTCCATGGCCACTTCGCTTTTGCTCAACCAGCCCACCAACATCACGCGCGCTCGCGAATTCGTCAGGGTGGTGGGCCAATCCGAACTCGCACCTGATTTCGCTTCGTACGCAGCCATGCTCGCCCGATACGAACGGTCTCTCGAACCGAAGCCGCACCAGGACCCGTGGAATTGGGCGAACTTCGATCGTCCGTCGGTACCGAACGGTGCGGGGACTACACCGAAGCATGCGAAGAATGGGTCCAGACAAGACCAGCTGATCGATTACATCGACTCAGAATACGCCGGCGATGTCAACGCTTTCGTCGGCGATCTGCAGGCGTGGTTCCTCGACCCGGCCACGGCACCCGACCGGATCATCGGTTTGATCAGCAAGCTGGGGATCGAAGGCGACAGAACGGCGTTGGTGCTTGAGACCATTCAGGTTGTCGACGCAATCATGAACGGAGACCTGGTCGGTACCCTCTCTGCATCGGTGGATGTTTTGGCTCAGATGCTGGGCTCGGTAAACACACCACTGACAGTCGCAATTGCAGCGAATCTGACGACGTGGAAGTACGTCTTCGAGCAGGCCGCCGAAACCGACTGGGGCAACTTCAACGAAACAGTCCAGTTCGGCTACGAAAATCCGGGAGTGGTTGTGGAGGAAGTTGCCGCCGCATTCGTCAAGGTGGGCGTGGATTTGGGGATACCCCTCGTACTGCAGAACTTGGACAACAAACTACCGAAGGTGCCGGACCTCCCGATTCCGAACGTGCTCAACTGGTTTCGCTGACGGTGCATCACGATCTCCGCCGCGCCGAACTCCGACGTCGTCCTGTATCGAAACGGACGCGTGATCACGGTACCGGTGGGGTGACGCCTGGAAGTTAGAGTGGGAAAGGGGGCCTCAGCCCGGAACTACACCTAGGCCGAGTTTCGACGGCAGCGGTGATTCGTGCGACCGGGTGACTGGGCGAGGTCGGTGTCCTATCGTGGCATTCGCTCCAGAAATGCGACGTGCTCTGTGCATGAACTTGGATTGCGCAGCGGCGTCGATCGGCACCGGCGTCACCCTGAAGACTATGTCCGTTGCCCGGTTACTGGTGCGGGTGGCGGGTCCCCGGCAGTCGGACCACCGCGGTTTAGAGCCACGGTGTGATTGGTGTCGGTCGAACTCGCAACCACGGTCTCGTACGTGCAATTGCGTTGTGCAGCGTACTCGGCGTCCGTCCAGTAACCCGAGTATCAGTGCCGATATCGGTTGTTGTGGCCGTCCCTGAAGTCTTTGATCCCCGCTGTCGCTTCGAGTGGCCTGAGTGGTTTCGGTTGAGGCATTCCTTCCGAAGCCGGTTGTTGAACTATTCAGTGTGTCCGTTGTTCCAAGTGTGCCCGGCGGAATCTAAGAAATTCCGATCCTGTCTCGGCAAGACTGTTGCAGCACAGAGGAAATGAAAACCGGCCCGTTGTCCATCCGCAACACCTTAGAGGCTCGCCCCACAACGCTAACCCCTTTTTCCAACTCCTCAATGACCGCTGCGCGGTGATAGACCTTTCCACGATGTTGAGCACCGACAGTCTCGTATGATCACCGACGCAATCTTGATCGCCTTCCCATCGGCCGTGGAATCGAATTGAATGTCGATCGCCCACCACACTTTCGGGGCATCGGCCTCGGCATCGGCTTCGGCTACCAGGCGGCGGAAGTTGCGGTCCGACCCGTTGTATCCGACTTTGCGGGCGATCGGCAGGATCCGTCTCGCCGAGATTCTGCCCTTCGATTTCTCGACCCGTTCCGCTACCAGGTCGGCGACCGCGTTTTAGTTGCGGTCACGCTCGGCCCGCGGGGGGGGGGGGAATCGGAATGTCGCAGGCTTACAGCGCGCGTCAATGCTGTCAAGCACGAGCGCCTGAAGTGGACCGAGATAGCAGTTGACAGCAGTGGATGGTTCGATCCCGAGCGATATCGCTCGATAGGCAATCAGCCCTCTCGACACTGCTTGACCAGCTTGAAGGCTCACCTCGCGGTCTTCGATCGGTCAGCCGTGGGCATGAATGCGGCAATTGGCTGCGACTTCCTTGCTGAGTCGGTGCGGTGCGGCGTACGAAGCTGCGTCCGGCCCAATCCGACGTGACTACAACCAAGCGTGGTTTGAACGAATCAACCTCAACGTCGATGAATTTGAGGTTGTGCACACCGAGGCGGATGCAACGGACTTAATCGAGGCGATAAGAACATCGTCGGCAGATGCGAGCCGCGCGGTCGAACGAGGAGAGGATGACCTTGGATTGAGGATTACCTCGACGGTCAAGGGTTCGAACGTCACTTCCCTGGTGGGCGCAGAGGGGTTCGAACCCCCGACCGCTGGTGTGTAAAACCAGAGCTCTACCGCTGAGCTATACGCCCGAGTACCGGTGGCCTGGGGACAACCCCGGGCCACCGGAACGCTTGGAGAAATTTATCGTGTCTGATCTCTAACTACAATTCCGCAGGTCAGCTCACCTGTGCGAGAGCCTCGGCCCACGAAGAACTGTCGCGAGCCTCGCCGGGTCCGTTCATTTCGGCGAACCTGATGATTCCGGATTTGTCGACGACGAACGTTCCACGATTGGCGAATCCGGCGCTGTCGTTGAACACGCCGTACGCCTGAGCAACCTCACCGTGCGGCCAGAAGTCCGACAGCAGCGGAAAGGTGTAACCCTGTTCTGCAGCCCAGATCTTGTGGGTCGGAGGCGGACCCACCGAGATTGCCAGGATCGCAGTCTCGTCGTTCTCGAAGGTCGGTAGCTCGTCGCGCACTCTGCACAGCTCGCCCTGGCACGTGCCGGTGAAGGCCAGTGGATAGAACACGAGCAGAACGTTTTTCACGTTCCTGTACGACGACAACGTGACCAGTTGGTTGTTCTGGTCTTTGAGGGTGAAGTCGGGCGCAACTGCGCCAACCTCGATCGGCATCTAGAACCGTCTTCCTGTATCGAGCATCGGCCTACCGCTTGGTGGCAGGGGTCTTGGGCTGAACCAATCGACTTCCGATCCAGTCACCGAGGTTTGCCGCAGAGGTCTGCGTCAATCCTGCGGTCGGGGCGGACTCGGCAATCTCACTGGGTTCGACATGACCGGACATGCCGGTCTTGGGGCTGAGGACCCACACGATGCCATCGTCCGAGAGCGGACCGATCGCATCCATGAGCGCATCGACCAGGTCACCGTCTCCGTCGCGCCACCACAGCAGTACAACGTCGATCACCTCGTCGGAATCCTCGTCGAGGGTCTCGCCACCGATCGCATCTTCTACGTCGGCGCGCAGATCATCGTCGGTGTCCTCGTCCCAGCCCAGCTCCTGTACGACCATGTCGCGAGTGATGCCAAGTTTCTGAGCGTAGTTCTGAGCGTCCGCCGCGGCGACCACGGTGGTGACCTCCTTGAATTGTGGGTGCAGTAGTCAAAGCGAACAGTGTCGAAGCCGTTCGCGCAAGCTGACCGCGCCGAAATTGCGTACATAAATTTCTACTGGTGGGTATCGGACCTCTGTACTACCAGAACCGACGAGATGCGGCAGGATTGGGGAGGAATCACGAGAACGAGGAAAGTAGACCGCCGTCACAGGGGCGGGACTACCGGGACCGGGCGCCACACCGAGCGTCCGCCACATTGAGGAGTGCACACGTTGTCCGAAGTGAACAGCGGCGAACGGCAGAACACATCGTCTGCAGGCAAGAAGGGCTCGGACGGCCGGGTCCGCGTCATCCGTGAGGGTGTCGCGTCGTACCTGCCCGATATCGACAACGACGAGACCAACGAATGGATCGAATCGTTCGACGGCTTGTTGGAGAGGTCCGGCCCCAACCGCGCTCGCTACCTGATGCTCAGGTTGCTCGAGCGCGCCGGCGAACGCCGCGTCGCGTTGCCGTCGCTGACGTCGACGGATTACGTCAACACCATTCCCACCGAGAACGAGCCGTGGTTCCCCGGCGACGAGTCCATGGAACGCCGCTACCGCGCCTGGATCCGCTGGAACGCCGCGATCATGGTGCACCGCGCGCAGCGTCCCGGCGTCGGCGTCGGCGGACACATCTCCACGTACGCATCCTCGGCTGCGCTGTACGAGGTGGGCTTCAACCACTTCTTCCGCGGTAAGGACCACCCGGGCGGCGGCGACCACATCTTCATCCAGGGTCACGCCTCCCCCGGCATCTACGCCCGCGCATTCCTCGAGGGCCGCATCCCGGCCGAGCGCATGGACGGCTTCCGCCAGGAGGCCAGCCACGAGAACGAGGGCGGCGGACTGCCGTCGTACCCGCACCCGCGTCTGATGCAGGATTTCTGGGAGTTCCCGACGGTGTCGATGGGTCTCGGCCCGATGAACGCGATCTACCAGGCCCGCTTCAACCACTACCTCAACGACCGCGGCATCAAGGACACCACCGATCAGCACGTGTGGGCGTACCTCGGCGACGGCGAGATGGACGAGCCGGAGTCGCGCGGACTCGCGCACGTGGCCGCCACCGAAGGCCTCGACAATCTGACGTTCGTCGTCAACTGCAACCTGCAGCGCCTCGACGGCCCGGTCCGCGGCAACGGCAAGATCATCCAGGAACTGGAGTCGTTCTTCCGCGGTGCCGGCTGGAACGTCATCAAGGTCGTCTGGGGCCGCGAGTGGGACTCGCTGCTGCACAAGGACCGCGACGGCGCGCTCGTCAATCTGATGAACACCACCCCCGACGGTGACTTCCAGACGTACAAGGCCAACGACGGCAGCTACGTCCGCGACAACTTCTTCGGCCGCGATCCCCGCACCAAAGAGCTCGTAGCGGATCTGTCCGACGCCGAGATCTGGAACCTCAAGCGCGGCGGCCACGACTACCGCAAGGTGCACGCTGCCTACGCGGCGGCGATGGCGCACAAGGGCCAGCCGACGGTCATCCTGGCGCACACCATCAAGGGCTACACCCTCGGTAAGCACTTCGAGGGCCGTAATGCCACGCACCAGATGAAGAAGCTGACGCTCGACGACCTCAAGACGTTCCGCGACATCCAGCACATCCCGATCTCCGACGAGGAGCTCGAGAAGGATCCCTACATGCCGCCGTACTACCACCCCGGTGCGGACGCTCCCGAGATCCAGTACATGCTCGATCGCCGCAGCAAGCTCGGCGGATTCGTCCCCGAGCGGCGCGTCGACGTCAAGCCGCTGCCGCAGCCGAGCGACGACACGTACAAGACGCTCCGCAAGGGCTCCGGCAAGCAGGAAGTCGCCACCACCATGGCGCTCGTGCGTGTCATGAAGGAACTGTTGCGAGACAAGGAGATCGGCCACCGAATCGTGCCGATCATTCCCGACGAGGCGCGCACCTTCGGTATGGACTCGTGGTTCCCGTCGCTCAAGATCTACAACCGCAACGGTCAGCTCTACACGTCGGTGGACTCGGAGTTGATGCTCGCCTACAAGGAGAGCTCGGTCGGTCAGATCCTGCACGAGGGCATCAACGAGGCCGGCTCGACGTCGTCGTTCACCGCTGTCGGCACCTCGTACGCCACGCACGGCGAGGTCATGATCCCGCTGTACATCTTCTACTCGATGTTCGGTTTCCAGCGCACCGGCGACGGTCTGTGGGCTGCAGCGGACCAGATGGCTCGCGGATTCGTCCTCGGTGCCACCGCGGGTCGCACGACTCTGACCGGTGAGGGTCTGCAGCACGCCGATGGTCATTCGCTGCTGTTGGCGTCGACCAACCCGGCGGCCGTGGCCTACGACCCGGCGTTCTCGTACGAAATCGCACACATCGTCAAGGACGGTCTGCGACGGATGTACGGCGGCACCGAGGGCGTGGAAGGCTTCGGCGGCGAGAACATCTTCTACTACATCACCCTGTACAACGAGCCGTACGTACAGCCGGCCGAGCCGGAGAACCTCGACGTCGAGGGTCTGCTCAAGGGCATCTACCGGTTCGCAGCTCCGCAGGAGGGCGACGGACCTGAGGCACAGCTTCTGGCGTCGGGCGTCGGCATGGTCTCGGCCCGCAAGGCCCGTGAGCTGCTGTTCGAGGAGTGGGGCGTGCGTTCGGCCGTCTGGTCGGTGACGTCCTGGGGCGAGCTGCGCCGCGACGGCGTCGACGCCGAGAAGGAGTCGCTGCGCAACCCCGGTGCCGACAAGCGCGTTCCGTTCGTCACCTCGGCACTGGCCGACGCCAACGGCCCGGTCATCGCGTCCTCGGATTGGATGCGCGCTGTTCCGGACCAGATCCGTCAGTGGGTTCCGGGCGATTACGTCACCCTCGGCACCGACGGCTTCGGATTCTCCGATACCCGTCCGGCCGCCCGACGGGTGTTCAACGTCGATGCCGAGTCGATCGTCGTCGCCACGTTGTCCGCTCTCGCCGCGTCCGGTGAGATCGACAAGTCCAAGGCAGTCGAGGCCGCGGAGAAGTACAAGATCGACGACGTCACCGCAGCTCCGACGTCGTACGCCGACACCGGTTCGGCGTAGGTTCCACCCCTGTTCGGCCGACCCCCGTCCCACGTCGCGAAGCATGTCCGTCGCGATGGGGGCGGGGGTCGGGCGTAGGTTCTCCTTATGTCCGATGCGAAACCCGACTCACCGGGCAGCGCGTCATCACGCGATGTGTCCCGACGCGACGCCTACCGTGAGGCGTTGCGCGAATCGTTGACGTCGGACAACGAAGTGCACCTTCCGGTCGCCTCACTGGCACCCTCCCGCCAGAAACGCGATCCCCTGCCCGATGCGCTGCTGCGCCGCGTCAAACAGTTCTCCGGCCGACTCTCGACCGAGGCCGTCACCACGATGCAGGGGCAGTTGCCGTTCTTCGGTGATCTCGACGCCGCCCAACGTGCCAGCGTCCAGCTGTTGATTCAGACAGCCGTCGACAACTTCCTCGAATGGCTCAAGAACCCCAACAGCGATATTCGCTTCTCGCTGGACGCCTTCCAGGTCATTCCCCAGGACCTTGCCCGACGCCTCACTCTGCGCCAGACGGTGGACATGGTGCGGGTGGCGATGGAGTTCTTCGAGCAGTGGCTCCCGGCACTGGCCCGCAACGATCAGCAGTTGGTGGCCCTGACCGAGGCCGTGTTGCGATACGGGCGCGAGCTGGGTTTCGCGGCCGCGTCGGTCTACGCCAGCGCAGCCGAATCACGCGGAGCCTGGGACACCCGCCTCGAAGCCCTCGTGGTCGACGCTGTCGTACGCGGAGACACCGGCTCGGACATGCTCTCGCGTGCCGCCACGTTGAACTGGGACGCCACCGCGCCCGCCACGGTGCTGGTGGGCACTCCTCCCGACGATCGAGGCGTCTCGGTCGTCGGAACCGTGCACGCCGTGGCGCAGAAGCACGGCCGCGCCGCACTGGCAGTGGTGCAGGGAACGCGGCTGGTGATGGTGGTCAGCGGTCAGCTCGACGACACTGCCACCCATCGCGCCTTCATCGACGACATGCTGCAGAACTTCTCGGACGGACCCGTCGTCATCGGCCCCACCACCCGCACCCTCGGTGCGGCGCACTCGAGCGCGGTGGAAGCATTCGCGGGGATGCAGGCCGTGGCGGGGTGGCGGGGTGCGCCTCGTCCGGTGCATGCGGGCGAGCTACTGCCCGAACGCGCACTGCTCAACGACGGTGCGGCGATATCGGCGTTGAACGATCACGTGGTCGTCCCGTTGGCCGCGGCAGGTTCGGGACTGGCCGACACCCTCGACGCCTATCTGGACTGTGGCGGAGCGGTGGAAACCTGCGCACGGCAGCTGTTTGTTCATCCAAATACCGTCCGGTATCGGCTCAAGCGCATCGCCGAGGTCACCGGTCGAGACCCGACGCATCCGCGCGACGCGTACGTACTCAGGGTTGCGGCAACGGTAGGTAGGTTGGCTCGAACGCATCACGAACCGCCCCATCCTGCCCCATATGTCACACAGGTCACATTCGGAGAAGTAGTCACGTAACGCCGGACCACCCTTCGGCGATAGCGGATCCCCACGAGGCAATTTGTAGGGTTCCCACAAATTGCTTGTCGAGAGTTCATCGAGCGCGACATCACTCATTCGGCACCCGACGGTGTTCTCTTAACCCTGTGATTGCGTTGCTTGCGCCCGGTCAGGGCTCCCAGACTCCCGGCATGCTGCTGCCTTGGCTCGAATTGCCGGGTGCGGCAGATCGACTCGCGTTGTGGTCGAAGGCCTCCGGTCTCGACCTCGTCCGCCTCGGCACCACAGCCACCGCCGAGGAGATCACCGACACCGCAGTGACCCAGCCTCTGGTCGTCGCGTCGGCGTTGCTCGCGTTCGAGGAGATCGCGTCGCGCGGCCTGTTCCCCGAGGACGCCGTCATCGCCGGACACTCGGTGGGCGAACTCGCCGCCGCTGCGATCGCCGGCGTCATCTCCTCCGACGACGCCGTATCGCTCGCTGCCGTCCGTGGCGCAGCAATGGCCAAGGCCTGCGCGCTCGAGCCGACCGGCATGTCCGCCGTGCTCGGGGGCGACGAAGCTGCTGTCCTGGCCCGCCTCGAAGAGCTGGACCTCGCTCCGGCCAACGTCAACGCTGCAGGTCAGATCGTCGCAGCAGGGCTGCTCACCAAGCTCGCCGAGTTGGCCGAGAGCGCACCCGAGAAGGCTCGGGTTCGCGCACTACCGGTCGCAGGCGCATTCCACACCAAGTACATGGCGTCCGCGGGCGACACCGTTGCCGCAGCCGCTGCAGCCATCACCCCGTCGGAGCCGACGCGGACGTTGCTGTCCAACTCGGACGGTCAGCCGGTCTCCTCGGGTGCCGACGCCCTGAACAAGCTCGCTGCCCAGGTCACTCGCCCCGTGCGATGGGATCTGTGCAACGCCTACCTACGTACCGCGCAGGTCACCGGACTCGTCGAACTGCCCCCGGCAGGCGCACTTGTCGGTATCGCCAAACGCGAACTGCGCGGCGTCGCCAATCTCGGCCTGAAGACACCGGCGGACATCTCCGCAATGGCTGAGCTCGGTTAGCTCGACCCACACACTTCGCAGTCACAGCACTGCGGCTCGCACTTCCACTCCCCGAGTGGCAGAAATGCACAATCGCGTCTCGAAGCACATGACTTCGGCGTTCTACACAGAAGAGAAGGGAGCCACAACAGTGGCCAGCCAGGAAGACCTCATCGCCGGACTTGCAGAGATCATCGAGGAGGTCACGGGCATCGAACCGTCCGAGGTGACCATCGAGAAGTCCTTCGTGGACGACCTCGACATCGACTCACTCTCCATGGTCGAGATCGCAGTGCAGACCGAGGACAAGTACGGCGTGAAGATCCCCGACGAGGACCTCGCAGGTCTGCGCACCGTCGGCGACGCCGTGAACTACATCCAGAAGCTCGAAGCGGAGAACCCCGAAGCCGCAGAAGCTATCAAGGCCAAGCTCGACGACTCCGCGAGCGAGTGACACGGCCCATGACCAACCCATCCACCGCCAACGGACGCTTCCCCAGTGTCGTCGTCACCAGCCTCGCTGCGACCACGTCACTCGCGGGTGACGTCGATGCCACGTGGAAGGGTCTGCTGAACGGCGACAGCGGAATCGCAACGCTGGAAGACGATTTCGTCGCCGAGTACGACCTGCCCGTGCGGATCGGCGGCCACCTCGCGGTGAACCCGCAGAGCCTGCTCTCGCGGGTCGAGATTCGTCGCCTGAGCTACGTGGAGCAGCTGGCCACCGTTCTCGGTCGTGAGGTCTGGAAGAACGCCGGGACTCCCGACGTCGATCCCCTCCGCCTCGGCGTGTCTATCGGTACCGGCCTCGGTGGCGGCGATTCTCTGATCGACGCCAACGACAAGATGAAGGCCGGCGGCTACCGCAAGGTGTCTCCGCTCGCCGTTCAGATGGTCATGCCGAACGGCCCTGCAGCGGTCGTCGGACTCGAGCTCAAAGCACAGGCCGGTGTCATCACTCCCGTCTCCGCCTGCTCCTCGGGATCGGAAGCCATCGCACACGCGTGGCGGATGATCGTGATGGGCGACGCGGACATGGTCGTCACCGGCGGCGTCGAGGGTTACATCGACGCGGTTCCGATCGCCAGCTTCTCCATGATGCGGGCGATGAGCACCAACAACGACAACCCGAAAGGTGCGTCACGTCCGTTCGACAAGGATCGTGACGGCTTCGTCTTCGGTGAAGCGGGTGCGCTCATGGTCATCGAGACCGAGGAGCACGCCAAGGCACGCGGCGCAACGATCCACGCCCGCTTGCTCGGTGCCGGAATCACTTCCGACGGGTTCCACCTCGTGGCTCCCGACCCGGAGGGCACGGGTGCCGCGCGCGCCATGAAGCGTGCGATCGAGACCGCAGGACTGCAGAAGTCCGACATCACCCACGTGAACGCCCACGCAACGGCAACTCCCATCGGAGACACCGCCGAAGCGCTCGCGATCAACAAGGCCGTCGGAAATCATGCAGCCGTGTACGCACCGAAATCCGCTCTCGGCCACTCGATCGGTGCCGTCGGCGCTCTCGAATCGGTTCTGACGGTGCTGGCAGTGCGTGAGGGAATCATCCCTCCCACACTGAATTTGGAGAATCAAGATCCCCAGATCGATCTCGACGTCGTCAAGGGCGAGCCCCGCGTCGGACAGATCGATTACGCGATCAACAACTCGTTCGGATTCGGTGGGCACAACGTAGCGCTCGCCTTCGGAAAGGCGTGATGCACTGAGTCGTTCTTTCGACTCAGCGAATCCCGCTCTCGCAGTGCATGATCCGGGCTGGGGCCGTTCCCAGTGAACGGCCCCGGTTCGGGCCTCGCCCCCCAGGGGCCCTGAAGAAGGACAAGCGATGACCATTCTGGCCCCCGTCACACGATCCGGTACCTCCACCGATCCCCGCGATCCACTCGCCCGCCTCGAGAATCTGTTCGACGCCGGAACCACTGTGCCCCTGCACGATCGGGACAAGTCCGGCATCCTCGCAGCGTCCGGCGAGATCGACGGCGTCCACACCATCGCGTATTGCTCCGACGCCACCGTCATGGGCGGTGCCATGGGAGTCGACGGCTGCAAGCACATCGTCGCCGCCATCGACACGGCCATCGAGCAGCGCGCTCCGATCGTCGGCGTCTGGCATTCCGGCGGCGCTCGCCTCGCCGAGGGCGTCGAAGCTCTCCATGCCGTCGGACTCGTCTTCGAGGCCATGGTCCGAGCGTCCGGCCTCGTCCCCCAAGTTTCCGTCGTCCTCGGCTTCGCAGCCGGCGGCGCCGCCTACGGTCCTGCGTTGACCGACGTCGTCATCATGGCTCCCGAGGGACGCGTGTTCGTCACCGGTCCCGATGTCGTCCGCAGCGTCACCGGTGAGCAGGTCGACATGGCCTCGCTCGGCGGCCCCGACACCCACCACAAGAAGTCCGGCGTGTGCCACATCGTCGCCGACAGCGAGATGGACGCGTTCACCCGCGCCCGCCGTCTGGTGTCCATGTTCTGCGAGCAGGGCGAATTCGACATCGCCGCCGCCGAGCACGGAGATACCGACCTTCGGGCTCTGATGCCCGAATCCAACCGTCGCGCATACGATGTGCACCCGATCGTCCACGAGCTGCTGGACAACGTCGAAGGGGAATCGACCTTCGAGGAGTTCCAGGGCGGCTGGGCCCGCAGCATCGTCATCGGCCTCGGACGGATCAGCGGCCGCACCGTCGGCGTCATCGCCAACAACCCCATTCGTCTCGGCGGTTGTCTCAACTCCGAAAGCGCCGAGAAGGCAGCCCGATTCGTGCGACTGTGCGACGCATTCGGCATCCCACTGATCGTGGTCGTCGACGTCCCCGGATACCTCCCCGGCGTCAGCATGGAATGGGAGGGCGTCGTCCGTCGCGGAGCAAAGCTGTTGCACGCCTTCGCCGAAGCCAAGGTCCCCCGCGTCACCCTGGTGACCCGCAAGATCTACGGCGGCGCGTACATCGCCATGAACGCTCGTGCACTCGGTGCCACCGCGGTCTACGCCTGGCCCGGCTCCGAGGTCGCCGTGATGGGCGCGAAGGCCGCCGTCGGCATCCTGCACAAGAAGGCACTCGCAGCCGCTCCCGAGGAGGAGCGTGAGGCATTGCACGATCGCCTCACCGTCGAGCACGAAAGCATCGCCGGTGGCGTCGAGCGCGCCGTGGCCATCGGTGTCGTCGACGAGGTCATCGAGCCGAGCAAGACCCGCAGCACCGTCGCCAAGGCTCTCGCGGCCGCTCCTGCGGCACGCGGCAACCACAAGAACATTCCGCTCTGATCGTCACGGGGTGCCCCGCCGCCTCGGGTGGTGTCACCCCACGCCCCGGTTGGGATCAATGCGACTCCGAGTCGCTCCGAGTGCAACAAAGCCACATTCATCCGCAACCGAACGGGCCGCACAACGGACGGGCGAACTACAGCGTCAGCTCTCGATCCACTTGTGGTCGTGAGCCAGTCGCAGCATCGCCGATCGGATGTCGAGGATCTGCGCTGCGGTGACAGTTCCGTTGGCTTTCAGGAGTGCCTCGGTGACTTCGGCGGTGAAGTCCGCCTCGGAGAGCACGTCGCAGATGACGTCCTCGAGTTGCTCGCGTTCGCTGATCGGAACGTCGTGGAACGGCACGTCGGGCTTGCGCCGGGTGACCAGCGCGGTCGACGCGGGAGTGTCGATGATCTGCACCTGGGTGGCCTTGAGGCCTCGATCGCCCTCGACGGCAACGTATTCGACGCGAACCCCCGGTGCCAACAGTCGTTTGTCGAAGTCCAGATCGTTGACGTGAATGAACACGTCCTCGCCGCCCTCGTCCGGCGCTACGAATCCGTACCCCTTGAACTCGTCGAATCGAATCACTTTTCCGGTCGACAACATCGAACTCACCACTCCACGGTCGTTCCCACATGCCTACCCCAGGCACGGACGCAAACTACCGCGAGCCAGAACCCCCAGCAACCCCTAGCCGACGTTGCGACTCAGCCATGTCACTTCGGCTCCGGCCCCGCCGGTTCGGTACGGCTCCAGGGCTGCGTCCCAGTCCGATCCGAGAGCCTGCTCGACGGCCGCGGTGAAGTTGCCCTGATTGTTCTCCATCAGGGCGCGCAGCCGCATCTCGCCGAGCATCACGTCACCGTTCGCGCTCGTCGTTCCGCGCCACAGCCCCAAACCGGGCACGTGGGAGAACCGTTCGCCGTCCACGCCCTCGCTGGCGTCCTCGGTCACCTCGAACCGCAGCATCTGCCACGAGCGCAGGATGCCGGCCAGCTTTGCTCCGGTGCCGACGGGGCCGACCCAGTCGGTGGTGGCGCGCAGCTGCCCATCGGAGGCGGGCTGCGCAGACCACTTCAAGTTCGCACGGCAATCGAGGGCGTCGGTCAACGCCCATTCGACATGCGGGCACAACGCAGCGGGCGACGAGTGGATGTACACAACACCCGACGTCGCTTCTGCGAATTGGTTCGATCCACGCATTGCACTACCTCCAGCTTCGACGAGGGACGTCTTCCCCAACGACCTCGACATGCTTCGGCTGGCTGCAGTGAATCAATGCGTCTGTGTACTAGTGTGCCCCGAGTTGCCCCTGTTGCGCCAGTGCAATCTGTGAACGATGGAGTTTCACCCGGCCAGCACGGCGTCGGAGAGCTCCGGCCACAGCGGTTTCGCCCAGTCTCCGAAGGCTCGATCGGTCAACACCACACACGCGGTCCGTACTGCCGGATCCACCCACAGGAACGTTCCGGCCTGACCGAAGTGGCCGAACGTGGCCGACGAGTTGGCGCTCCCGGTCCAGTGCGGGCTCTTGCCGTCGCGCAGCTCGAACCCGAGTCCCCAGTCGCACGGCTTGTGCGATCCGTATCCGGGCACGATCCCGTTCAGGCCGGGAAACTGCACTTCAATCGCCGACGCCAGTGTCTGCGACGCCAGCAGCGTCGGTGCCAACAGTTCGGCGGCGAACCTCGTCAAATCGGCGAGGGTCGAGCTGGCCCCGTGACCCGCCGATCCCGGCAACGACGTGTTCGTCATCTGCAGCGGCCGACACACGGCCTCGTCCAAGTAGTCGGGGAAAGCAATGCCTGCCTCGGTTTCGATCAGCTCGGCCAGCACCTCGAACCCGGCGCTCGAGTAGATCCGCTTGGTACCGGCCGGTGCCTGCACTGTGCGGTCACCGAACGCCAGTCCCGACGCGTGTGCCAGGAGGTGTCGAACCGTCGCCCCTTCCGGTCCTGCAGGCTGATCGAGCTCCACCGCACCTTCCTCGACGGCGACGAGAACTGCGTACGCACTGAGCAGCTTGGTGACCGAGGCCAGCTCGTAGACGCGATCGGTGTCCCCGACCTCCTCACGAACTCCGGAGTCGGTGACGACTGCTGCACTGACATGGTCGACGGGCCAGGAGGCCGTGAGATCGAGGGTGGTCACGACTCACGAGCCTAATTGTCGGTCGACGACGGTGCCCCGGTCCCCCGCCGGGCTACGCTCGCAGCACATGAGTGGGAGGAATGCGATGTCGGTTGTGTATGGATCGTGCAATCTGTGCGAGGCGATCTGTGGGCTCGAGTTCACGGTGGAGAACGACGCGGTGGTCTCGATTCGCGGTGACGAGAAGGATCCGCTCTCACGCGGCCACATCTGCCCCAAGGCGCTGTCGCTGATCGATCTGCACGCCGATACCGATCGGCTCACCACGCCGGTCAAACGTGTGGGTGAGAAATGGGAGAAGATCGGCTGGGACGAGGCATACGACCTCGTGATCGACGGTTTGATCTCGACGCGTGAGAAGTACGGCCGCAACGCGGTCGGGATCTATCAGGGGAATCCCAACGTCCACTCGATGGGCGCGATGACCCACGGCATTCCGTTCACCTCGCTGCTGCGCACGCGCAACCGATACTCCGCCACCTCCCTGGATCAGTTGCCGCACCAGCTCGTCGACCATCTTCTCTACGGGCATCAGTTGCTACTGCCGATCCCGGACATCGATCGAACCGACTTCTTCCTCGTCCTCGGCGGCAATCCGATGGCCTCGAACGGCAGCATGATGACCGTGCCCGATTTCGCCAAGAGGGCGCGGGCACTGCGCAAACGGGGCGGCCGCCTGGTCGTTGTCGATCCGCGCAAGACCGAGACCGCCGATATCGCGGACACACACTTCTTCGTTCGGCCCGGCAGCGACGCACTGCTGCTGCTCGCGATGATTCACACGATCGTGGCCGACGGCAAGGTACGGGTGGCCGACTACATCGACGGGGCCGATCGACTCGCAGATCTCGTCGCCGAGTTCACGCCGGAATCCGTCGCTCCGGTCGTCGGTATTTCTGCGGACGAGATCTCGACTCTGGCGCGCGATTTCGCCTCGGCGAAGTCCGCGGTGGCGTACGGCCGAATGGGGGTCTCGACCCAGCAGTTCGGCACGGTGTGCCAGTGGGCAATTCAGGTACTGAACATCATCACCGGCAATCTCGATCGCCCGGGCGGTGCCATGGTGACCGATCCCGCGATCGATCTGATCAAGCAGGGCATCGTCGGCCGCGGCCATTTCGACAAGTGGCGCAGCCGCGTTCGCAATTTGCCCGAGTTCGCCGGCGAATACCCCTGTTCGACGCTCGTCGACGAGATCACCACCGAGGGCAAGGACCAGATCCGCGCGATGGCGGTCCTGTCCGGCAATCCGGTGTTGTCGATGCCCGGCGGCACCACCCTGAACGACGCGTTCGCGGGTCTCGATTTCATGGTGTCGTTCGACTTCTACATCAACGAGACCTCGCGTCACGCACACGTGATTCTGCCGCCGACGATGTCGCTCGAACGCGACCACTACGACCTGATCTTCAACTCCTTCGCCGTTCACAACACAGCGAAGTACATGCCTGCAGTTCTGCCCAAGCAAGCCGACGCAAAGCACGATTGGGAGATCTTCCGAGATCTGTCGCTGCGCTACAAGAGCCGTATGGCCGGTTCGACGGTCGGTCGGTTGAAGTCGCGAGTGACTCCGAAGAGCATGATCAGCGAGGCACGCCTGCGCCTGTCCCCCGCCCGCACCCTGGACATCCTGCTCCGCAGTCAACGAAAAGGACTGTCGCTCAGAAAGCTTCGAGCCAACCCACACGGTGTCGATCTCGGACCGCTGCGTCCCGGCTTCCCGCAGAAGCTGAAGACTCGGGACAAGCGAGTACAGCTGATTCAGGACATCGTTGTTGCCGAGCTCCCCGCGTTGGTGGATCTGATGCATTCCAGCGCAGTTCCGTCCGGCGACGAATTGTTGATGATCGGTCGGCGACACCTGCGCAGCAACAACTCGTGGATGCACAACACCGCCCGACTCACCAAAGGCAAAGCGCGACATCAGCTTCTGGCGCATCCGGAGGATCTCGCGCATCGCGGTATCGAGGACGGGTCGATGGTGTCGGTCACCTCCGCCGCCGGAACCGTCGACATCGAGGTAGCGGCGTCGGAGAAGATGATGCGGGGCGTGGTGAGCATGCCGCACGGGTTCGGTCATCAGCGCCCCGGAGTGCATCTGTCCGTTGCCACGACGGTGCAGGGGCCGAGCGTCAACGACATCACCGACCCCAATCGCGTCGACGCCGTCTCGGCCAATGCGATCCTCAACGGTGTCCCGGTGCAGGTCCGAGCGAAATAGCTGCCCCGATGCACCGTCGAGGCGACGCGATTCTGTACGATTCTGCAGGCTCGTACCTGGTACGGGCATGGGGCGGTAGCTCAGTCGGTTAGAGCCGTGGACTCATAATCCATTGGTCGCGGGTTCGAGCCCCGCCCGCCCCACTCCAGCGGTCTTCCCATAAAACTGTTGCACGAATTCGGCAGTTCATACCGGAACATCGGCCAATGCGGACGCAGGATGTCCTCGAGGGTGGGCACACTGACGAGATGTGCAACCACAGCGCGATAACACCACGAGCAAGCACGTGACTGCGTCGGAGTCGCGGTCAGCATCTGTTCACCCACCGACGTGGAAGTTCGACTACCCGATCGTTCACGCCGAAACTCGAGCACAGTGGCGCACCTGGCTGGCGGACAATCACAGCTCGACCCGAGGCGTGTGGCTGTGCTCCTGGCGGAACACCCTCGACCGATCCCGCTGCGTGTACCCCGATGCCGTCGAGGAAGCCATCTGCTTCGGTTGGATCGATTCCACCAGCAGCATCCTCGACGACGAGCGCAGCCTGCAGATGTTCACGCCGCGCAGGCCCAAGAGCCAGTGGACCCGTCTGAACCGGAAACGCGCCGCCGATATGGAAGACCGTGGTCTCATGACCGACGCGGGTCGCCACGCCATCGCTGCGGCGAAATCCAACGGCTGGTGGACGATTGCCGACCAAGTCGAAGACCTGCTGGAACCACCCGCGTTGGCGACGGAGCTGGACAGAGATCCACGCGCTAGAAGCAATTGGGACGGCTTTCCGCCCAGTGCTCGCAAGCAGATGCTGTGGTGGATTGTCAGCGCCGTGCGAGAGGACACTCGCGTAGGTCGAATCACTCAGGTCGTCGCGGAGGCCGCGGCCGGTCGCCGAGCCCGCGGCTGAGTGCCGTCGACCGAGGTCAAGTCAGCACTGCTCTTCGGTACAGCCGCGACCAATACACCAGCAGTACAGCAGCATTCGCCCCGAACCACACCCACGTGAGAAACGCCGCCACCACGCCGGTGACGAAGAAACCCAGTACCAGTGCCACGACCCAGGCGAGGACGAAGGCAACAATCGTGACGACTGCCGCGACTGCGTACCGCCCCGGGGACTGCCGGACCGTAGCCGACGCAGCGCGGAACGGATGTCGTTGCCCGTCGGCCACGGCCGGAAGCACCAGCAGCACAACCAGAATCACGATGACCGGAAGCAGCGGGAACAGAATCGCCAGCGCAACGGCCACCAGAGTCGAGCCCACACACCACACCAGGACGCGCGGCCGCCGCCATGCCCGACCCAGCGCACCGCGGACGTTGCCGTCGACCACATCGAGTGCCGTCGATGCGGTGATCCACAGGGCGACCACCAGTGCCGCGGCAGACGCCGCAACCAGCCCACCGAACCCCACGGAGGATTCTGGAACGGGATCGCCCAGGACTGTCAGCGCCTGAATCAGCGCAGACACGAGCACAACGGCAGCGAGCACCGCACTCCCCCTCACGGCGCACCGACCGTCGAATAGCGGTCGAGCACGTCCTGCACAGACCCCGAGTAGAGAACCTCCGTACCGACCTTCACCTCGACGGTGCTCGCGTCGTCCGACGTGGCGGAACCGGTGATCGCCTCGTTGTCGGTTGTCTCCCCGACACATTCGATGTCTGCTCCGGTACCGGAGCAGACCGGCGCGACCAGTATCTCGATTCCCTTCTCGAACAGAACGTCGTTCACTGCGTAGCGGAGGTCCCCGAGTTCGGCCCCGCCGACCGGCGCGAGCGCAGCGGTCTGCGAGCATCCCGCGCACGCCACCACGGCGGCGACCAGGAGAATCTTCCTGCACACTCCGTTCATCGGCCCTGCCTCGTCTCGTAGGCGATCAGTCTCGCGTGCTCGTCCAGGTGTTGTTGCTCGAGCGCGGCGTCGGTGATGGCACTCAGATCGAACGGTGCAGGCAATAGCAACTCGGTGTTGCGATCCAGGCGCGACCCTCGACGCATCAGCGGATTCTCGGCCCAGTCGTTGGCCGCCAATTCGCGGCTGCGGGACGCCAGATCCAGGTAGCTGCCGCTGTTTCCCGGTGTGATCGGCGACGCGTGATCGAGCACCGTGGTGAACAGCGACAGAGTTCCGTCCCGGTTGTCGACGATCTCGACCACCTGCTGCTGCTGCGGGAAATCGATGCACGACGCGGTGGTGATCTCCCAGAATCCGCGTCCGCCGCTCGAATGCGCCAGAATCTGGTTCTGATGGGTGTGGCCGTTGAGCCAGCCGATCACCACGGGATACTTCAACAGCAGATCGATGAATTCGTCTGCGCCGTAGAGCTTCCCCGATTCTCCCGGACGCTGCGCTCGGTTCTCCAGCGTGAGACTGTTGTGATGGGTGTAGATCAGCACGAGCTTGCGCTCGGCCTGCGCTTTCTCCAATTGCTGGGTGAGCCAGTCGAATTGATTCTCGGGCACCGCACCGTCGGGGCCGGCGACGGCGTTGCAGGTGTCGAGTCCGAACGTTCGAATGTTCGGGGTGGGGTCTGCCGCCCACCAGGTCTCACCGGAGTCGAGATTGTGCTGGGTGAAGCCGTGTCCGATCGGTCCCGGTGTCGGGGTGGTCTCGAAGTGCTCCTGCATGAACTCGCGTTGCTCGAACAGGTACCGTGCCGGGTCGGCCGACACCGCGCGAAACCCCGGTCGCGCACCGGATCCGACGCCCAGCGCATCGACCATTCTCTGCAGTGGACTGGCCGTCGATGCGTAGCCGGCCAGGGCGGAGGTGGCCGTCGCCTCGAGGGTGTACGCCTTGCGGCCCCCGACGGCGAGCGCGTGCAGTTGCGAGGACAGATCGAAGGTGCCGAGCAACAAAGTGTCGTGGTTGCCGTAGACCGAGTACCACGGCACGGGCAGACCCACCGATTCGACGGTTCCCGACATCGCTTGGGTGAGAAGGTCGGGAAGCGTCGGGAATCCGTAATCGCCGAACGACCCTCCCGAAGGATCACCGGGTCGGTAGGCCCACTGCGCCTCCGGCCAGGCCTGAACACCCTCGAAGATGTCCGCGGCCCCACTCGTCGGCCGAACCGGTACGCCGTCGAGAACGTCGATGTACCAGCGTAATTCGAGGTGCGAATGCATGTCGGCACTGTCCCCGGTGACCACGGCAGCCCCCATCGGTGCGCCGGTGACCGGGCTGATCCGCGCGTCCGCGAATGCCTTCACCATCGCCGCGGTGACATGCACGGTCAGCGGGTCCTGCGGATGGAACGCCGAACCCCATGCGGCATGGTCGGAGACGATCATGGGCTCGATGCGGCCGGGAGATTGGGCGTCGATGACGTGCATGTCCGACAGGTGCCCGAGGTAGAGCAGCGACCGTCGCGACTGCACCCTCGACGGGTTCGGCGCTCGTCCGAGGACATCGAGGCGTGCGACGTACGGCTCCCCCGGACCGGCACCGAGCACGCGGTACTTCCCCGGCCCTGTCGAGGATCGCAGGATCGTCTGCGCGAGAGTTCCGGTTCCGCCCGCGTCCACGGGCTGGGCGTGCGCCGCAAGAGCCTGACCCAGCACGTGGGGTGCGATCCCCCACACCGCCGCGAATGTCCCCACTCTCGCTACGAATTGTCTACGCGACAGCCCGGTCATGGAACTCCTCGGATCCGAAAACGGCACCACGTGCGCCTCGCATCCGACGAGGTGACTGCCTATTTTTACAGGGCAGACCGCAGATCGGCTCGATTTCGCCGCGTTCAGGGCACGACGGTCACCGGCCACCGTCCCGCTTTGACCAATCGCACCGCCACCGAGCCGGCGATTCGGTGTCCGGCAGTCTCGGACGCCCCCACCACGACGGCGTCGGTACGCAATTGCTCTGCCACGGCGAGCAGCCCGTTGTACGGGTCACCCTGTGCGGTTCGGAACTCCCACCGCACGTGCTCCCGATCCCCGAACCGGGCAGCCGACGTTCTGATGTAGTCGAGCAGCTCATCGGCTATCTCTTGACCGGTTTCGACGAGCGCAATGCCTGCCTGGCCCCACGAGGCCGTCGCAATGGGTTGCACGTACACCAGCACCAGCAGCGACCGCTGCCTACGGGCGAGCCCTGCCGCATAGGCAGCAGCACGCCAGGACGAATCGGACCCGTCGACGCCCACCACGATCGATTTCGGTCCGTCGTGGCCGTACTCGAACCCGGTGGACTCCTGCGCATCGCTCACGACCTGAGGCTACTGCCGAGACCCGACTGTTCGTACCCCCAGCCGCCTGGCGGTACGGTAAGGAGCACTTACGCCCGGTTATCGGGGAGACGGTTCCACACGCGACGGGAGAAGCAATGAACGACGACCGACAGTTCGACGCCCCGTCCACCGACCCGGCTACTGTGTTCGCGGCCCTGGCCGACATCGTGTACCGAGGCACCACCGCCGAAGAGGTCTACACCGCACTGTGCAATGCAGCCACGCTGTTGGTCCCGCATTGTGACCACGCCAGCTTGATGTTGATGCGCCACGGGAAGGCTGTCACGGTCGCAGCCTCGGACGACATCGCGCGTGTCGTCGACGATATCGAGCGCGCTACCGGCGAAGGACCGTGCCTGGACGCGATCACCAGCGAGGCAGCCCAGCTCGAAGCCGACTTCCGCACTCCCACCCAGTGGCCGGCGATGGCTCGCGGTGTGTTGAACCGGACGCCGGTACGAGGCGCGATGGGATTTCGACTCAAGGTCGACGAACAGAAGGTGGG
Source organism: Rhodococcus sp. IEGM 1370 (assembly GCF_033142325.1). NCBI lineage: Bacteria > Bacillati > Actinomycetota > Actinomycetes > Mycobacteriales > Nocardiaceae > Rhodococcus > Rhodococcus sp. IEGM 1370. Next base: position 291,496 of record NZ_JAWLRY010000003.1, read on the forward strand.
CGCGCTCAATCTGTTCACCGATCGTCCCGGCGTTTTCGGCTCGGACAGTGTGGACAAGGCAGTCATTCTGACGGCCTTCACCTCGATCACCGTCGCCGCCGTGATGAACGGCGAAGAAGCGTCGACGCTGCGCGCCGGCCTCGAGAGCAACCGTGAGATCGGCAAGGCGATCGGCTTGATCATGGCCCTGCACGACGTGAACGGCGACGAGGCTTTCGCGTTGTTGCGCAAGTCTTCCCAGGATCTGAACGTCAAGATCGCCGATCTCGCGTCCACCGTGGTCGCGCGACACAGCAAAGGCCTGAAGGGCTGATCGGCAGCGCTCAGTGTGCGCCCTGAACCTTCTTGGGAAGCGCGAAGACCAACGCCAGCGCAATCACACTGAACGCCGCGCTGACAGCCATTGCCATGGCTGCTCCGTGCAGAAAGCCCGACCCGACGGTGTCCGGCCCGGTGATCTCGAGCGACCCGAACAGCACGCTGCCGATCACTGCGATGCCGATCGCCGAGCCGACGCGCTGCATCGTGGAAATGACGCCGCTCGCGGCTCCCGCGTCGTCGCGATCGACGGTCGCGACGATGAACTGCGCGTTGGGTGCGATGAACGCACCGTTGCCGAGACCCGCGATGAACAGTGGCACCGTCAGCGTCCAGTGCGAGATCGTGTCGGCGGAGCTGGTCGCGAGGATGATCCACAACCAGATGAGCCCGATCGAGACGAGGGACGCGCCGAGTATCAGAACGGTACGCCCGAGTTTGATCGTCAGCCTGTTGCTCTGCGAGGCGGCGATGATGCTGCCGATCGCGAAGGGTATGGACACCAGGCCCGATGCCAGTGCCGTGTTGCCGAGTCCGGTCTGCCACAGCAGCGAGATGGTGAAGAAGATGCTCGTGAAGGCAGCGAAGTAGACGAGCGCGAGGATCACGCCTCCGGTGAAGGCCGGACGGGTGAACAATCGCGGTGGTACCAACGGATTCTGTCCGCGGCCCGTCCGAATCACTTCCCACCAGCCGAACAACGCGATCAGACCGAGTCCCGCTGCGATCGTCAGGTAGGTCCACATGGGCCAGCCCAGTTCCTGGCCCTCGATCAGCGGAACGAGCAGCGCGATGAGACCCGCGGAGATGAGCACCAGTCCGAGCCAGTCGATTCCTGGGCGCGCAGCCGGTTCGGTATCGGTCTTGCCCGGAAGTAGCACTGCAGCAGCGACGAGACCGACGATCCCGATCGGCAGGTTGACCCAGAACACGAGCCGCCAGCCGTTCTCGTCGCCGAAAGCCTGGATGATCAGGCCGCCGGCGATGGGACCGAGCGCGGTCGACACTCCGATGACGGCACCCATGATGGCGAATGCCTTGCCTCGCACCGGCCCTGGGAACAACAGCTGGATGAACGCGGTGACGGCGGGAACGAACATGCCGCCCGCCAAGCCCTGAACGACTCGCGCGACGACCAGTTGCAGATCATCCTGAGCCAGCCCGCACGCGAAACTCGCGAGGGTGAAGAGTGCCAGACCGGTGAAGAAGACCCACTTGTGACCGATGCGGTCGCCTACCTTGCCCGCCGGGATGAGAGCCAATCCGAAGGCAAGTGCGTACCCCGAGATGATCCACGACAGAACCGATTCCGACGCTTCCAACGTGGTGCTGATCGTCGGCAATGCCACGTTGACGATGGTGGTGTCCAGCAACGCCATGAACATCCCAAGCAGCAGAACCACGAGCGCTTTCCAGGCGCGTGCGGGCACCTCCGTCGAGGGTGGTGTTGCTGAGGCAATGCTGTCGGTCACAGTGCTGTCCTTCGTCGTTGTCGCCGAGCGGTATCGGCCGACCGATTCTCGGTCACTGTCCGATCATTGCCGACGCGACGAAGACCCACGACAGTCCTGTGGCCAGAACCACGAACCCCGATGCCACTATCCGGCCGCCCCACACTGTCTCCACGAGAGCAGTCTCCGCGTGAGCAGTCACGCCTGCCGTACCCGTAGGTGTCATGATCTGTTTCCCACTCTGCATCCGCGACCCTCGCCATTTCCGGCCGGTGGATACCCCGGGAACCCGCACCGAAACTACGGTGCTGCGACAACCGCCTCCACCGCGTCCAGAAAGGGGTGCTGGGAGGCGAGCAGTTTCGTTCTCGCCTGCGCCAGCGGAAACCACTCGACGCGATCGACCTCGGGAAACGACTTCATGAGACCGGATTTCGGCGGCCATTCGATCTCGAATGTGTTGCTCACCGCATTCGAGACATCCAGATCGGCCTCGACGCCGAACGCGATGACGATCTTGCCGCCGCGCTGCCTGACGGTGCCGAGTTCGATGTGTTCTCCGGCCGGCACATCGACACCGACTTCCTCTCGGAATTCTCGTCGGGCCGCCGTCCAGGGGTCTTCACCATCGGCGATCAGCCCCTTGACGATGGACCAGGCCCCGTCGTCCTTACGCGCCCAGAACGGTCCTCCGGGGTGAGCGATCAGGACTTGCGGACCGTCGACACCGACGCGATACAACAGAATTCCTGCACTGGTGTGGACCATCGCCTCAGCCTGCCATCAATTCGGAGGGAGAAGTCCTTCGCGCCGTCGTGCCGCGAACCCGGGTAACAGTTATTGTCTATCGATGCAGGAGCGTGCAGCGTCCACCAGGCAGGCCGTACTCCAAGGAGCCGCCGCCAGTTTCGAGAAGTTCGGTTACGGCACAGCAAGTTTGAGCACCATCATCGCCCATGCCGGGGTCAGCAAAGGCGCGATGTACTTTCATTTCTCGTCCAAGGAAGATTTGGCGCAGGCAGTTATCGACGCGCAACTGTCCATGGCGGCGAGCGCGAGTGCCCTCATCATGGAGCGGACGCCGAAGGCATTGGATGCCTTGATCCTGGTGAGCAAGGAATTGGGACGCCAACTGCAGACCGAATCCATCGCCCGCGGGGGTATGCGGTTGACGCTGGAGTCGGCCATCGCCGACAGCCCCAATGCGCGCGCGTTCGAGGACTGGATCGGCAAGATGGGTGATCTGGCCGCACGTGCTCAGGCCGAGGGCGACATCGTCGACGGTATCGACGCGCACACGCTCGGTCGGTACATCGTCGCCTCGTTCACCGGCGTCCAGACGGTCTCGGAGATGTTGACCGGACGCGCCGATCTACAGCAGCGGCTGACCGAGATGTGGCAGATGTTGCTGCCCTCGGTGGTGCCGCGCCGACGCCTCCCGCGCGTGATGACAGTCGCCGAAGACGCCCTTAGCGACTGGAGCGATCGGTAGGGGCCAACCACGGTTCGGACGTCACCGTGACGGACATCGCCGACAGCACCTCGCCGTCGTGCTCGAACTGAATGCGAAAGACGCCGTCGGTGGAGTCCGTGTCGACGATCACCGTGCACGGGTTGGTCCACTCGGCGAATCCCATGAATCTCACCTCGCAGGAGGTGAAATCCAACGTCGGTGTTTCGGTCGCCAGACGCAGAGCCTGACGGGCCGCTTCGAGCATCGTCACTCCCGGCAGATACTCGACCGAATGGTCGAACATCGCCAAATTTCGCGGATCCGGCGCGACGACGATCGTGCCGTCGGATGTGTGCCGTGCCAGCACCACGTCGGACGGATCGAGACGGCCGACGGAGGACGCCGGGACCACCTCGGTTCCGGCCGGCAGGAAACGGAAGTGGGGGTCGGCCACGGTCGACTTGCGGAACTGCGAATACACCTCGGGTCCGATGGTCCGCACCGACGCCGTCCCCGACGCGACGAGGTGGCTGCCGTTCAGGAGTCGGGCAGACAGCTTCATGTTGTCCAGCGACTCGTTCTCGAACGTCACGTCGGTCGTGATCGACTCTGCGACAAGCGAATCGTCGATGTCGTCGACCGAGAGCGGGTCCAGGATCTCGAAACGGGAGTGCCCGATGAACACCACGTGATCGAGTGGCACCCCGTGGTTGACGTGGCAGAAGAGGCTGATCGCTTGGCGCAGAGCCTCGGCCACCATCAACGAGTCGTGGGTTCGGCGCACCGGCGCGAACATGCGATGCGACGTGGGGAACTGAACGGCCGCCCGATGGGTTCCCTCGACGGTCTCGTAATCGGTCAACAGAACGTCGCCCGGCGACCTCCGATGCACGAGGTGCCGTGGAACTGTTGCTGCGTAACTCAAACTCATGAAGCCCCTTAAAACCGACCGACCCGGCTTTTTATAGCACTGTTGAGCCACCGGGATCGCTCGTTCAGTATGTCGCGGGAGACCGACAAAACTGGCATCGGTCGAAGGGATTCATTCAATCGATATACAGAAATAACCGTCACGATCTGTTAACTAACTCGAACTCTCGGTACCACTTGTTTCAATACGTTCACAGGCGGTGCCGGGGGCCTCGTGCGGCTCACTCCAGACAGCAAAAATCCCCGCCCGGGCGAACCGAACGGGGACTGCGCTCCCCCACCTGGACTCGAACCAGGAACCCTTCGATTAACAGTCGAATGCTCTGCCAATTGAGCTATGGGGGATTACCTCGCGGCGTCACACTCTCGTGCGAGCCGTTGGAAACAATAGCGCACACCCCCTGCCGAGTACCAAATCGCCCTGCTCGAGGTTCGTCGGGCAAGATGGAAGAACAGCCGCACGCTCTAGGGAAGGACCTACTGATGATTCGTTTGGTACTGGCGGCTGGAGCTGCTTATGTGCTCGGCGCCAAGGCAGGACGGGGCCGGTACGAGCAGATTCGCAAGACTGCGAACGCCGTTGCGTCGAGCCCCGCCACCAAGAAGGCGATCGAGGTCGGCCGTCAGAAGCTGTCCGATTCCCTGAACACGCAACCGCGGCTCGAGCCGATGCAGCCGATCGACGACGAGACCCAGGTCTTCGTTCCCCGCGATCAGCTGCGGCGCTAACCGACCTCGGCCACACTTCCGACGGCGAGCTCGAGCAGACTGCGGCGGTACTGTTCGAGGGCGATGAGGTCGCCGAACAACGCGTTGTAGTCGTCGGGCTTCTCCACCGGTGACATGCGCTGCAGTTTCGATTTCAGTTCGGCCACCTGTTGGCCGACCCACACCTCCTGCAGCCGTGCGAGTACGCCCGAGATGTAGCGGGTGAGGGCGTCGTCGGCCACGCGCATCGGGTCGACGGCCAACTCGGTGACCAACGACACGACAACGGCGTCCTTGGCCTGTTTGGCCACGGCGTCGACCCACTCCCCTCCGCCCAGGCCTGCAGCGGTGCCGCCGGCAGCGGCCACCGCGTCGCGGACGGCCGAATACGCCGGATGGTGGAAGCTCTCCGGCGGCAGTGAATCGAACACCGTGCCTGCCACGGCAGGCATCTGCAGCACCGCCTTGAGCGCTTCTCGCTGCGGCCACAGTGTCGGATCGGTGGGATTGGGACGCGGAGGACCCGTAGGGACCGGTGCCGGAGCGGCCTGACGCTTCTCGAACGGGACACGTTTGCCGCTCGTGTCGCCCCTGGCACCCTTCTTCGCCTCGTCGCGCACTCGGGCGAGCACCATCGCGGTGTCGTCCCAGCCGGTCCACCCGGCCAACTGCCGGGCGTACTCGTCCCGCAACGACGCGTCCTTGATGCGGGCAACCACCGGGACGGTTCGCTTCAGTGCCTCGACGCGACCCTCAGGCGTATCCAGATCATGTTCTCGCAGAAGTGATTTGACCACGAAGGCGAACATCGGGGTACGCCTGGCGACCAGATCGCGAACGGCGTTGTCGCCGGACTTCAGTCGTAGGTCGCACGGGTCCATTCCGTCCGGGGCCACGGCTACGAACGTCTGACCCGCGATCTTCTGATCACCCTCGAACGCCTTCATCGCGGCGGCCTGGCCGGCTTCGTCGCCGTCGAAGGTGTAGATCACTTCCCCGCGAAAGTAGCTGTCGTCCATCATCAGTCGACGCAGCATCGCCAGGTGGTCCTCGCCGAATGCGGTTCCACAGGACGCCACCGCAGTCTTGACGCCTGCCAGATGCATCGCCATCACGTCGGTGTAGCCCTCCACGATGACGGCTTGATGGGACTTCGCGATTTCCTTGCGCGCCAGATCGAGGCCGAACAACACCTGAGACTTCTTGTACAGCATGGTTTCCGGGGTGTTGATGTACTTACCCGGCATCGTGTCGTCGTCGAACAACTTGCGCGCACCGAAGCCGATGACGTCGCCGCTCTGGCTGCGAATGGGCCACACCAACCGGCGCCGGAAGCGGTCGATGGGCGTTCCGCGCTTGCCGGGTGTCGCCAGCCCCGCGTCGACGATCTCCTTGGCCTCGAACCCCTTGCCCAGCAGGTGTTTGGTGAGGGTGTCCCAGCCGTCGGGTGCGTACCCACAGCCGTAGGCAAGGGCAGCGTGTCCGTCGAAGTTGCGTTCGGTCAGGTAATCCCGCGCGGCCTGTGCGTCGGGGCCACTGAGCCTGCCCGCGTAGAACTCCTGCGCTGCTGCGTTGGCGGCGATCAGTCGCGCACGGGTGCCGCGGTCGCGCTGAACCGACGGGCCTCCGCCCTCGTAGGAGATCGAATAGTTAAGGCGGTCGGCCAGTTGCTCGACGGCCTCGACGAACGAGATGTGCTCGATCTTCTGCAGGAAGGAGTAGGCGTCACCGCCCTCGCCGCAGCCGAAGCAGTGATAGTGACCGTGATTGGGGCGAACATGGAACGACGGGGATTTCTCGTCGTGGAAGGGGCACAGCCCCTTCATGGAGTCGCCGCCCGCGCGCTTGAGCGAGACGTAGTCGCCGACTATGTCCTCGATCCGTGTGCGTTCGCGAATGGCGGCGATGTCGCGTTCAGGAATTCGGCCGGCCACGAAGGGCAGTCTAGTCCCGATCCGGACCTACCCACATTCGGTCGGCGGAGCGATCAGCCCCAGCTGGCCTGAGCTCCGAGTGACCGCTTGTCGATCAGTTCGAGTCGACTTTCGGTGTACGAGGCGATCTGGTCGACGACCACACGAGTCCGTTCCGCATCGCTGTCGGCCCGCTGCCACGCGGGCACCAGAATGGGGTCCAGTTCGCCAGGAGCAGAGCGCATCAACCACTCGGCGACGCGGTGGATCCGGTCGCGTTGGCGCTCCTGACGGATCTTGTGTCCGGCATCGGACATCACGTACCGCAACGCCATCGTCTTGAGCAGTGCAACTTCCGAGCCGACGATCGACGGCACCACCAGATCGGCGTCGTATCGGCTCAGCGGCGCAGTGCCGTACTTCTCGTGGGTGCCCTCGATGGCGGCGGTGGCGAAGCGGCCTACCAGTTCGCTGGTCATGTGCTTGAGCGCCACGGATGCGGCGAGAGTGCCGTCGTAGCGTCCGACCGCGACCACGACGGGCATCCTGGACAGTCGATCTGCGGCCTCGATCAGTTCCTCCACATCGAGTCCGCGGAATTCCGAGACGCCGAGTTCGGCGAGGGCGCGTCGCTCGATCGGATCGGACAGCGCCCGTAGGTCGATGCGGGCGTCGATCACACCGTCCTCGACGTCGTGCACCGAGTACGCCACGTCGTCGGACCAGTCCATACTCTGCGCTTCGAGGCACTTGTGCTTGTCCGGAGCGCCGTCACGTACCCAGCCCAAGATGGCGGAGTCGTCGTCGTAGGCACCGAACTTCGCGCCGGGGGCGGGCCTGATCCATGGGTACTTGGTAGCGGCATCGAGCGACGCCCGGGTCAGGTTGAGTCCTGCGCTGCGGCCGTCGGAGTCGAGGATCTTCGGCTCGAGCCCGGTCAGAATGCGCAGGTTCTGCGCGTTGCCTTCGAACCCACCGCAATCCTGAGCCACTTCGTCGAGGGCGCGTTCACCGTTGTGTCCGTACGGCGGGTGGCCGATGTCGTGCGCCAGCCCGGCGAGGTCCACCAGATCCGGATCGCTGCCGAGCCCCTCGGCGATACTGCGGCCGATCTGCGCGACTTCGAGCGAGTGCGTCAATCGTGTGCGCGGGGTGTCTCCGTCTCGAGGACCGGTGACCTGAGTCTTGTCGGCGAGCCTGCGCAACGCGGCGCAATGCAACACGCGCGCTCGATCACGTGCGAACGCGCTTCGATGCGAGGCGTTGTCTGCCCCGGACCGCAGTCCTGCGGTCTTCGGGGGTTCGGTGACGAATCGTTCGACGTCGTGCGCCGAGTACGTGCCGGTCATCTACTGGCCCGCCGTGTAGGAGAAGTCCGCGGTGAAGTGGGTCAGCTGATACCACAGCAGAGCGCCTGTCTCCCTGGCGATTCCGTGTGCCTGGGATTCTCTGGTGTAGACCGCGGGCCCGGTGCGCGTGGGCGAAGTCCAGGCATCGAGACCGGCGTCGCGCGCCATGGTTCGGGTGCGTAGTGAATGCCACGGATCGCTGACCAACACCACCGACGAACTGCCCTGCTCACGCAGTGTGTTGCTCACCGCCTCGATGCTCTCGAGGGTGTCCGAGCCGGTCTCGACGGCGATGATGGCGTCGGCAGGAACACCCTGATCGATCAGATAGTTGCGGCCCGACGCGGCCTCGGTGAACAGGTCGCCCTCCTGCTTGCCACCGACCGTGACGATCTCGGGGGCGATTCCCTGCTCGTACAGCGACGCGGCCTGGGACAGTCGTGCCTCGAACACCGTCGAGGGTGTGCCGCTGTACTGAGCAGCGCCGAGTACGACGATGGCGTCGGCCTTGGAGTAGTCGTCGATGCGCGCCACCTGCCATACCCGCACCGCTGTTCCCGCGACCAGCACCAACGACATCAGTACCACTCCCGCGACCAGCCGACCGGTCCAGCGTCCGAGCGTTCCGAAGAAGCCGAGGCGCTCGGGACCTGGGTCCGGGGCATACCGGTCGTCGTACGGATCGCCGTACGAATCTCGGTCGAGAGTTGAATTCACTCCTCGAGTTTGCCAGGCCCAGGCATCGGAACCGTCACGGCGCGCCTCGAACGACCTACAGCCACCCTCGATCCTCGGCCACCCGGACCGCCTCGGCCCTGGTACTGGTGCCGGTCTTTCCGATCGCCGACGACAGATGATTGCGCACCGTGCCCTCGGAGAGATGGACCTGAGCAGCGATGGACCCAGCGGTCCCGCCCCTGGCAGCCGCGCGGAGAACCTCCTGCTCTCGGGCCGTCAGTGGAGAGACGCCATCGGTGAGGGTTTCGGTCGCCAGCGTCGGATCGACGACGCGAAGCCCCATGTGTACGCGCCGAACGGCGTCGGCCAGCTGCTTGGCGGGAGTGTCCTTGACCACGAAACCCGACGCACCCGCATCGATGGCGCGTCGCAGGTAGCCGGGTCGCCCGAACGTGGTGACGATCAGCACCCTCGACTGCGGGGCCACGAGCGCCAGTTCGGCGGTGACCTCGATACCGTTCTTGCCGGGCATCTCGACGTCGAGCAGGACGACGTCGGGTCGATGTTCGAGAACGGCGGCGGCAACCTCGTCTCCACGTCCCACCTCGGCGACGACCTCGAGATCGTGTTCGAGCCCCAGCAGGGCCGCAAGTGCGCCGCGCACCAGGGCCTGATCGTCGGCCAACAACAACCTGATGGTCATCGCGCCTGCGTCCTATTCACCGTGTACCTCCACCCTGAACCCACCGGTCGGCACCCGGGCGATCGTCAGTGAACCACCCGCTGCCGTCACCCGTTCACCGAGACCGCGCAGACCATTGCCGCCGGACTGCTGGTCTGCCGGTCCCACCCCGTCGTCGACGATGGAGATGCTCGACGCCGTCAGCGTCACCCTGCACTGCCGTGCACGCGAGTGTCGAACCACGTTGGTCACCGCTTCGCGGAGCACCCAGCCGAAGAGTTCTCGATGCCGCAGCGGCACCACGTCGGCGTCGCAGGGCAGATCTGCTTCGATCCCCGCCGCGGTCAAAGCCGTTCGTGCACTGGCCAACTCGGATCCGACGTCGACCTGACGCATGCCCCCGACGGTACTGCGCACATCGGCGAGCGCTTGCCGAGCAAGGGTTTCCAACTCGGCGATCTCGACGGCCGCGCGGGCGGGGTCGATCTCGATGAGCCTGCCCGCCAGTTCGCTCTTGACGGTGATGACGGTCAGCGAGTGGCCCAGGATGTCATGCACGTCCCGGCTCATGCGCTCGCGTTCGGCCACGATGGCCAGGTCGGCCAATTGCTGCCTGGCCACGGCCAATTCGTGATTGCGCTGGAAGACCTGCGTGATCCCCCACGCCGCGGCCGCGCTGATCAGCAGCTGAAATGCGAAGAAGGTGTCGGGCTCCCAGGACGAGATGAAGCGTGGCACCGCTTCGACGAGCGCGACCATCACCAACACCAACACCCACGCTTGCCTGACCGGCAGGGTCATCATGGCCAGTACTGCGATGTAGACGGTCGCGCCGAATGCGGTGGTTCCGATCCACACACTCATGAACACGGTCAGCGTGATCATGACTCCGAGCGCGATCCACGCCTGCGAGACCGGCAGCGGCTTTCCTCGGCGGTGTCCGTTACGAAAACGCCAGAAGGTGGACGTGAACACGGCACCGAAGGCAACGATCGTCATGACCCCGGCAACCTTCGCCGGCGTGTATTCCAGAGCGAGGATGTCGTTCAACGGATAGATCAGGTACACCAACCAGATGGCACCGAACATCCAGCCGAACCGCCAGATCCGTCCCTCGGGAAGGTCGGCGGTGAACGTGGTCATGTCGCCCACGGTATCTCTGTGGACGACATGATCAGCGGTTTCGGTCTCACGCACGCTTGGTGTCTTTCCGGAACAGCAGCGCCGCTCCGGCGACGAACACCGTCGCCCACACCACCAGGTTCACCACGGCGATCATCAGAGTGCCCGCATCGGCGGAGGTGAACGGTGCCCGGGATACGGTCGCCAGGCCGTAGAGCGGGGTGAACTGGGCCAGCATCGGAAACCAGCCGCTGTCACCGAGCGGGACGAACAGTCCGCCGGCCAACGCCAGGAAAGCCAGCACCGGTCCGAGGATCTGCATGACGTTCTCCGAGGGCAGCAGGTAGCCCATGAACAGCCCGAACGCGGCGAACACTGCAGAGCCGAGCCACGCGATCACTCCGCAGCTGATCCACACCCAGATCGGCATGTCCGCCCCGAAGAATTTCGCGACGACGAACACCACGACGATCGCAGCGGCACCCATCGTCATGGCCACCAGAACCTTGGTGATGATGTAGGCCACGGGCTTCAACGGCGTCAGGCGGAGCTGCCTACTCCACCCCTGCGCCCGTTCGACCGACACCATCGCTCCCCCGCTCGTGGTCGCGAGCATCGCGCCGTAGACGGCCATGCTGATGGCGATGTAACCGGTGACGTTGCCGTGCGCGAACGGGTAGTTGGTCCGGTAGTCGGACTGCGTGCCGAAGATGACGAAGAACACCGGCGGCATCACCAACGTGAAGATCAGAGTTCGCTTGTTCCGGAAGAGCCTGCGGATCTCGAGTCCGAGGAAGGTCGGCGAAAACCCGCCCCAGGCAACGGCTCTGGCAGAGGTACGGGTGGCTGCGGAGTGTGCGGTCGTGGTCATCGAATGCTCCCGGCGAGGTCGTTTTCGGCTGTGTCGTTTTCGGAATCGGTGGTCAGGGCGAGGAATGCGTCTTCGAGGTTGCGCGAGACGATTTCCAGATCGGTCGCGTGTGCATCGTTGAGTAGGTACCGGGCCACGGCGTCGGAGTCGCGTCCGTGCACGATCACCCGATCGCCACGTGTGTCGACGCGGTCCACCCCCGGCAGAGCCAGCAACACCGACTGGTCGACGCCGGGCAGCGTGGCGGTGACGGTGCGCCCAGCGGCCAGGTTCTTCACCTCGGCGGCGCTGCCGTCGGCGACGATCTTGCCGTGCCGCACCAGCACGATGCGGTCCGCGTAGGCGTCGGCCTCGTCCAGATAGTGCGTTGCGAACAGCACCGTGCGGCCGGTGCTGGCGTCCTGGCGAATGGCGTTCCAGAAGTCGCGGCGCCCCTCGACGTCCATGCCGGTGGTCGGCTCGTCCAGCACCAGCAGATCCGGATCCGGCAGCAGAGCGAGCGCGAATCGAAGCCTTTGCTGCTGACCGCCGGAGCATTTCGCCACTCGACGGTCTCCGATATCGGCGATGCCGGCCCGGGTCAGTACCTCCTTCACCGACCGGGTGTGGGCGAACAGTGCCGAGGTCAGCTCGACGGTTTCGCGGACGGTCAGATCGCGAAGCAGACCGCCGGTCTGCATGACGGCCGAGATGCGCCCCTGGGCGATCGCGTCGGCGGGAGTTCCACCGAACACCGACACCGAACCTGTTGTGGGTGTCGCCAGGCCGAGCATCATGTCGATGGTGGTCGTCTTTCCCGCTCCGTTCGGCCCGAGAAATGCGACGACCTCGCCCGGTTCGATGGACAGGCTCAGCCCGTCGACCGCCCGGACCGAGCCGTAGGTCTTGGTGACGCTGCGCAGTTCGACTGCTTTCGTTGTGGTCATGGGAATCACTCTGCTGCGGCCGAGCGACTCCGACCTCGTTCGGGCGTCACGATTGCGAGGTGACAACTGTCATGCATCCGAATCGACCTGCTCGATCTCACGGGCGCGCAGCCGGTAGATTTCAGGCCATGGCAGTCCAGCACCGGCGGCACACCAGCGCCCCAGTCGTTCGAGAAGCAATCCACCGATTTCGTCGTCTCGCCGCCGTGGGTGCTCTGACCCTCTTCGCCGCGGTCCTGCTCGCGCCGGGAGTTGCATCCGCCGAGGCTCCGTCGCGGCTGGCCACACAGATCACCGACAACGTCCAGGCACTCGACCCGGATGCACTCGCCGAGGTGCAGACCTCGATCGACGATCTCTACGGCAGCAGCCAGGTTCGGTTGTGGGTCACCTATGTCGCGGACTTCGACAACATGTCGGCGGCGAACTGGGCCGAGCAGACGTACCAGAGAAGTGACCTCGGCCAGCGCGACGTTCTGCTCGCCGTGGCCACCGTGGACCGTTCGTACTACCTCGCGGTGAACACCGGCCTGTCTCAGATCACCACCTCCGAACAAGATTCGATCCGTGTCGACGATGTCGAACCTGCACTGCGCGAAGAAGATTGGTCCGGTGCGGCCATTGCGGCCGCCGGTGCACTCGGCGACGCGTACGCCTCGAGCGGCAGCGGTGGCTCGTCGGCACCGCTGCTGATCGGCGTCGGCGCACTGGCCGTGGCAGGCGGCGGAGCCGTCGTCTACTCGTCGCGCCGCAAGAAGGCCCGAGTCGCCGCAGAGGTCGAGGCCGTGGCGAAGATCGATCCGAGCGACCCGGCCGCACTGGCCGCCTTCCCCATCGACGTCCTCGACACGCGGGCCAAGGAAATCCTGATCGAGACCGACAACGCGGTGCGCGCCAGCGAAGAGGAATTGAACCTCGCCCGTGGAGAATTCGGAGATTCCGCCGCCGCGCCGTTCATCACTGCTCACGACAACGCCAAGAAGGCTCTCGCAACCGCCTTCGAGATCCGTCAACGCCTCGACGACGCCATTCCGGAAACTCCCGAGCAGCGACGGGCGATGCTCGTCGAGATCATCTCCTCCTGTGGCCAGGCCGATCGCGAACTCGATTCGCGGGTGGAGGAATTCGACGGGTTCCGCGATCTCGTGATGAACGCCGACGCCCACCTCGACGAACTGACCCAGGCGGTCGTCGGCTTGACGGTGAGAATTCCGCAGTCCGAATCGGTTCTTGCTCAGCTGCATTCGGACTTCTCCGAATCGGCGCTGAACTCGATTGCCGACAACGTCACGATGGCCAAGGAGCGGATGGCGCTGGCCGAGGAGAACATCGAGGCCGGACGCTCGGCGGCGGCACTCCCGCCCGGCAAGCAGGGGCCGGCGGTCACCGCGATTCGCACGGCCGAGCGAGCCGTCGACCAGGCCAAGACCCTGCTCGACGGCGTCGACCATGCCCGTGACGACATCAGGCATGCCATCGCAACCCTGCCCGACGCCATCGCGGACGTGAGACGCGACATCGAGCAGGCTCGTGGATTGGCCGAACACGGCGGGGCCGAACTGCAGGCAGCCATGACAGCCGCACAGACGGCATTGAAGAACGCGGAGACGGCGCAGTCCTCGGACCCTCTCGGCAGCTACACCGCCCTCGCCGAAGCCGATGCCGAACTCGAGAAGATCGTCGACGAGGCGTCGGCGGACAAGGCCGCCGAGGACCAACTTCGGGCCCGCCTGGATCGCGACATCGCGGCCGCTCAGGCGCAGATCACCGCCGCTGCGGACTACATCTCGACGCGCCGCGGCGGAGTGGGTGCCGACGCCAGAACGCGCCTGTCCGAGGCCGAACGACACCTCGGTGCGGCGCGTCAGCTCGAACCCGAGAACCCGGACGAGGCCCTCAAGCACGCGCACGCTGCGAGCCAATTGGCCTCGCGCGCATCGCAGATCGCCCAGTCCGACGTGCAGAACTGGGAGAATCGCCACGGTCCGCGCGGCGGCAGTAGCGGCGGCAACATCGCCGGTGCAGTCCTCGGCGGCATCCTGATCAACAGTGTGCTGCGTGGTGGGGGTGGCGGAGGATTCGGTGGCGGATTCGGCGGTGGCGGGGGCTTCGGCGGCGGCGGTGGTGGCGGCGGATTCGGCGGTGGCGGCGGCCGCTTCTAGTTTCTCGACAGACATACGACAGGGCCCGATCTCATCGCGAGATCGGGCCCTGTCGTGTGTGTGAGGTTCCTACGCGCCGATCAGACGAGACGCGATGTAGCCCTCGACCTGATCGAGTGCCACACGCTCCTGCGCCATGGTGTCGCGCTCGCGGATGGTGACGGCGTGATCGTCGAGAGTCTCGAAGTCGACGGTGATGCAGAACGGGGTGCCGATCTCGTCCTGACGACGGTAGCGGCGACCGATTGCTCCGGCGTCGTCGAATTCGACGTTCCAGTACTGACGCAGTTGCTGCGCGAGATCTTTCGCCTTGGGCGTCAGATCGGCGTTACGCGAGAGCGGGAGCACCGCGACCTTCACCGGGGCCAGACGACGGTCGAGCTTGAGCACGACGCGCTTGTCGACGCCACCCTTGGCGTTGGGTGCCTCGTCCTCGGTGTACGCGTCGACGAGGAACGCCATCAGCGAACGCGTCAGACCGGCCGCAGGCTCGATGACGTACGGGGTGTAGCGGGTGTCGGTGGCCTGCTCGTAGTAGCTCAGATCCTGGCCCGACGCCTTCGAATGCACCGAGAGGTCGTAATCCGTGCGGTTCGCGACGCCCTCGAGCTCACCCCACGCGCTGCCCTGGAAGCCGAACTTGTACTCGATGTCCACGGTGCGCTTGGAGTAGTGCGACAGCTTTTCCTTGGCGTGCTCGTAGAGCCGCAGGTTCTCCGGGTCGATACCGAGGTCGGTGTACCACTTCATGCGGTAGTCGATCCAGTACTGATGCCACTCGTCGTCCTCGCCGGGCTTGACGAAGAACTCCATCTCCATCTGCTCGAACTCACGGGTGCGGAAGATGAAGTTTCCGGGAGTGATCTCGTTACGAAAGCTCTTGCCGATCTGGCCGATGCCGAACGGCGGCTTCTTGCGTGAGGTGGTCAGCACGTTGGCGAAGTTGACGAAGATGCCCTGTGCGGTCTCGGGACGCAGGTAGTGCAGGCCCTCTTCGTTGTCGACCGGGCCGAGGAAGGTCTTGAGCAGGCCCGAGAAGGCACGCGGTTCGGTCCAGGAGCCGGGCTCACCGGTTTCGGGATCGCGAATGTCGGCGAGGCCGTTCTCCGGCGGGTGGCCGTGCTTTTCCTCGTAGGCCTCGATGAGGTGGTCGGCGCGGTACCGCTTGTGCGTGTGCAGCGACTCCACCAGCGGGTCGGAGAACGTCTCAACGTGGCCCGACGCCTCCCACACCTCACGCGGCAGGATCACCGAGGAGTCCAGCCCGACGGTGTCGTCACGGCTGGTGATCATGTTGCGCCACCACTGCTTCTTGATGTTCTCCTTGAGCTCGACGCCCAACGGACCGTAATCCCAGGCCGACCTGGTACCGCCGTAGATCTCGCCGCACGGGTAGACGAGGCCTCTGCGCTTGGCGAGGTTGGCGACGGTTTCGACTTTGGACTTGGGTGCCACTGGCGGAGCTCTCCATCTTCGGTTACATCGTGTAAGAGGTGACGTGGGCGTTTTCGCCCTGATCAGACTATCTGGCTCGGCGGTCGAATCCGAACAGCGGTCAGGTGCGGAAGTTGACATGCGCACTTGTGCATATCACAATGAATACGATTTGCAATAACAACTACTGCACTAACCTGGTGCCATGACGTCGATCGTGCAGGGAGAGTCCGCCGGCAACGAACCGGCGGCCGAAGGAGCCGCAACCGTGTCCACGGACTCGACAGTGGAAGCAAGTTCGCCCCACCGGCAAGACCCCGAGCATCCGTTGCACTCCGGCGATCCGTTCGCCGACGCTCCCCCGGCTCACATTCCGCCGAAGGAAACTCTGGCTGCGGCGGGCGACATCCTGCGGGCACTGGCCGCCCCGGTACGCATCGCCATCGTGCTGCAGCTGCGCGAGTCCGAGCGGTGCGTCCACGAACTCGTCGTCGCCCTCGGTGTCACGCAACCGTTGATCAGCCAGCACCTTCGGGTACTGAAGGCAGCGGGTGTGGTGCGCGGAGAACGCAACGGACGCGAGGTCCTGTACCGGTTGGTCGACGATCACCTCTCCCACATCGTCGTCGACGCCGTGGCCCACGCCGAGGAAGGCCGGAACCTATGACCGACAAGTCCACCGACACCGCCACCCCCAGACGACCCGTCGTCGTCGGGGTGCGAGCCACCAAGCAGCGCAGCGCGATCTCGGACCTGCTCGACACCATCGAAGAGTTCAAGTCCGCACAGGATCTGCACGACGAATTACGCAAGCGCGGTGAGGGTATCGGCCTCACCACGGTGTATCGCACACTTCAGACCCTGGCGGACGCCGGGACGGTCGACGTACTGCGCACCGACAACGGGGAGTCGGTCTACCGGCGCTGCTCCTCGGGACATCACCATCACCTGGTGTGCCGCTCGTGCGGTTTCACCGTCGAGGTGGAAGGTCCCACTGTCGAGAAGTGGTCGCAGAGCGTCGCCGAATCCAACGGTTTCAGCGACGTCAGCCACACGATCGAGATATTCGGCACCTGCAGTCAGTGCAGCGCTGCCGCTCGCTGAATCCGCTCAGGCGACGGCGTCTGCCACGCGAGGCACCACCGCGTCGATAGCGAACGGAATCGACAGCACCGAGTTGTACGTGATCGCTCCACGCTGATCGATGGACAACGGAACGATGGCATCGTTTCGGGCCGCTGTCAGCGTTCCGAAGATCGGGTTCTCGGCCACGACGTCGATGTCGTCGCCGGTACCGAGGTAGAGCACCACGTCGGCGTCGAGCTGCGAGATGTTCTCTGCCGAGACCGGAACGAAGAAGTTGGTCCCATCGTCCTGGGCCAGAATCGGTTCCGGAATCTCGAAGCCCAGCGAGGTGACGAACGTGCCGCGGGCATCACCGGGCAGATATGCACCGAATTGGCCGTCGTACGGAAGCACCACGGCTGCAGTCTTACCCGCGAACTCCGGATGTGCGGCTCGCACCTGTTCGAGCGCAGCGGTGGTCTGCGCGTTCAGCTCCTCGCCGCGTTCGCGCTCACCCATCGCGCGAGCGATCGTGTCGGTGGCCACCTCACGATCGACGGCGTACGCGGCCGATCCGGCCGGTCGAGCGACCGTCGGGGCGATGTCACTGAGCCTGGTGTACGTGGCCTCGTCGAAGCCCGCGTTGAGCCCGGTGATCAGATCCGGTGCCAGCGAGGCGATCAGCTCGAAGTTCGGCTCGGACTCGGAGCCCAGCAACGTCAACGGTGCATCACCGACCAACTCGTCGGTCCACGGACCCAGTCCGGTCTCGTAGAACGTGTACCCGGCGTTGCCGACGGGAACTGTGCCGAGCGCGATGACGGCATCGGCGTCGGACACCCCGAGCGTGACGATGCGCGTGGGCTTCTCGGCGACGGTCGTGCCGCCGTAGATGTGATCGATGACGACCGGGAATACTCCGTCCGCCGATTGCGTCGCCGTGTCGCCGTTGTCGGCAGTCGAACAAGCCGTCAGGGCGACACCGAGGGCGATCACCGCCACCACCGCCGTGAGCATTCGGGTCCACCGCACAGTCATCGCATCCGCCTCTACTGGGAAGTAAGTACAGGCAAACCTTAGCTGACCGATCAGGGCAGTAGACCCTCGCGCGCCTTCTCGACTCCGGCGAGCACCAGGATGAGCATCGTCAGCATCGCCTCGTCGTCCAGACCGTTCGCAGGAAAGGTGTAGCGCAGCAACACATCCGCGAGCTTGTCGTGAGTATTGACCGAGATCGCGCCGAACTGCGAATCCGCATTGCGGTCGGCGACTTTCTTGTGCAGAGCAGGCTTCAACGGCCGGTCCCACGCCAACACCGCGGTGAGCGAGAGCACCTCGAGCTCGGGCGAGAGTCGCACGGCACGCAGCGAGCACAGAGCACCCGCATAGTCGAAACCGAGAGAACCCTCCTCGCCGAGTGTGACCGTCGCGAACTGCGAGAGCGCCAACTGGGCACGGGCCTGCAACGAGAGCCCCTCGTCCGGCGTCCCGTTCGCGGTGTCACTCATACTTGACTCCACCGAATCGTCGGTCCCGCGAGGCGTATTCGATACACGCCTCCCACAGATCCCGACGGTCGAAATCCGGGAAGAGCTTCTTCTGGAAGACGAACTCCGCGTACGCGGACTGCCAGAGCAGAAAGTTCGACGTCCGCTGCTCCCCCGACGGACGCAGGAACAGATCCACGTCGGGCATATCCGATTCGTCGAGGTACTTGGCGACGGTGGCCTCGGTGATCTTCTCGGGGTTCAGCTTGCCCGCAGCCACCTGCCTGGCGATTTCCCTTGTAGCATCGGCAATCTCGGCCCGGCCACCGTAGTTGACGCACATAGTCAGCGTCATCACGGTGTTGTGCTTCGTCAACTCCTCGGCCACTTCGAGTTCCTTGATGACACTGCCCCACAACCTCGGTCGACGGCCGGCCCAGCGAACCCGGACGCCCATCTCGTTCATCTCGTCGCGCCGACGACGAATGACGTCACGGTTGAAGCCCATCAGGAACTTGACCTCGTCGGGACTGCGCTTCCAGTTCTCCGTCGAGAAGGCGTACGCGGACAGCCACTGCACCCCGATCTCGATGCACCCGCAGACGGTGTCCATGAGCACCGCTTCACCCTGCTCGTGTCCGGCGGTGCGCGGCAGACCGCGATCCTGTGCCCACCGACCGTTGCCGTCCATCACCAGTGCGACGTGGCGAGGTATCAGTTCCGGCTGCAGGATGGGCGGACGAGCGCCCGACGGATGCGGATCGGGAGGGCGCACCGTCGACTGTTCGTCAGGCCGAGGCCCCTGCTCTCGTCGTCGAATCACGGTCCCCATCCTGCCCGACGGTGTCGGCGAACACGGAGTCAGGTTGCGCCAGCGGTACCTGATGCGGGTGCGAACGTTCGATGAGCGGAAGCGTGCGCAACTGTCGTTCCAGATGCCATTGCAGATGCGCCGCCACCAGTCCACTGGCCTGCTTGCGGACGGCATCGGAGGTGGTGATGGTGTAGTCCCATTCCCCGCGCTCGAGCGCAACCATCAGATCGAGAACTCCGGTCGACGGCGTCGCCGATCCCGGCGGTCGGCAGTGCACACACACGGCTCCACCGGCAGCGACATGGAACGCTCGATGTGGGCCCACCGCTGCGCACCGCGCGCAGTCGGTCAGTGCGGGAGCCCATCCGGCGAAACCCATCGCGCGCAGCAGGTACGCGTCGAGCACCAGCTCGGGGGGCCTGACGTGCTGCGCGAGGGCACGCAGGGCACCGACGGTCAACTGATGCAGCCGCTGTGCGGGTGCATGCTCCTCACCCGCCAGCCGTTCGGCAGTTTCGAGAACCGCGCAACCGGTGGTGTAGCGACCGTAGTCGGCCACGATGTCTCCGCCGAACGCGTCGACCGTGTGCACCTGGGTGACGATGTCGAGGTTGCGTCCCGGATAGAGCAGAACGTCGATGTGCGCAAACGGTTCCAGCCGCGCACCGAACTTGGATTTGGTGCGGCGAACTCCCTTGGCAACGGCCCGCACGATTCCGTTCTCCCTGGTCAACAACGTGACGATGCGATCGGCCTCACCCAGCTTGTGCTGGCGCAGGACGACTGCGTTGTCACGGTATGGCCTCACGTCATCCAGTGTCCCACGCGGGCTGCGGCGGTGACCGTTCCCGCGCTGACGAGGAGTCGATACTGTGCAGGCGTGGATTTCCATCGGTCGACTCTCGTTGCTCAGGCTGCCGCTCTCGCGTCGGGTCGCATCACGTCGGTACAGGCGGTTTCCGAATCACTCGATCGCATCGAGAAGAGCCAACCCACGCTCAACGCGTTCCGCATCGTGCGCCGCGACTCCGCACTCGCCGAGGCGGCCGAAGCGGATCGTCTGCGCGCCGCCGGCACCACCGCTCCCCTGCTCGGCGTTCCCGTCGCCGTCAAGGACGACGTGGACGTCACCGGGGAACCGACCGCCTTCGGATGCGCGGGCAACTTTCCATCTGCCACCACGGATTCGGAGGTGGTACGCAGACTGCGTGCAGCCGGAGCCGTCATCGTCGGAAAGACCAACAGCCCGGAGCTCGGCCAGTGGCCGTTCACCGGCGGTACCTTCGGGCACACCCGCAACCCATGGGACCGCGAGCGCACCCCGGGCGGCTCCTCGGGTGGCAGTTCTGCCGCGGTGGCTGCCGAATTGGTTTCTGCCGCTCTGGGTTCCGACGGTGCCGGCTCGGTGCGGATTCCGGCCTCGTGGACCAATCTCGTGGGGATCAAGCCGCAACGCGGACGCATATCGTCGTGGCCGGAGCCCGAGGCGTTCAACGGCATCACCGTCATCGGCCCGCTCGCGCGAACCGTGGCCGACGCGGCACTCCTCCTCGATGTGGTCTCGGGCAGTCACGACGGAGATCTGCATCGTCCGACGCCGCTGACGGTCTCGGACGCCGTCGGACGCAACCCCGGTTCGCTGCGGATCGCGCTGAGCCTGCGTAAGCCGTTCATTCCGACGCCTGCCCCGCTGGACCCGGAGATCGCCGGTGCCGCTTATCGGATGGCCGCGGTACTGCGGCTACTCGGGCACCGAGTGGTCGTCGACGATCCGGCATACGGAATGTTGTTGGGGCTCAACTTCTTACCCCGCTCGCTGGCGGGTGTGGCCACCTGGCTCGACCGTCTCCCCGATCCGTCTCTCGCCGACCCACGCACCCGAGCCAACGCCAAGACCGGCCGGGCTCTGGCCGGAGCGCCGCTGCGCGCAGCACGCGCCGCCGAACCTCGCATCGGGCGTCGTGTCGGCCGGTTCTTCGACGAGTACGACATCGTGCTCGCCCCGACGACCGCCACCCCGCCGCCCCGGATCGAGGCCATCGACGGCATCTCCAACGCCGACACCGATCGGGTCATCACCGAGCACTGCCCCTACACCTGGCCGTGGAACGTGCTGGGGTGGCCGAGCGTCAACGTGCCCGCAGGATTCACCGCCGCCGGCCTACCCATCGGCCTGCAGTTGATGGGCCACGAATCCTCCGAGCCACTGCTCGTTTCGGTTGCCGCTCAACTCGAGAACGTGCTGCAGTGGCATCGCAAGCGCCCCGATCCCTGGTGGACCCAGGTGAGCGAAACCTCGTAGCCCACTACGAACTTTCGTGCACAGCGGCCGGGGCACATCATCAGCGGACGAGCCGCACCGTCCTTTCGAGAGCCGTCCGCAACGCACCACCCTCCTCCGCGGCCATTCGCACGGCATGACCGACGCCGTTCGGAAGCTCCGTGACCGCCAGGTGCACACCGTCGACGTCCGACAGCGCGGGCACGGTCGCGGCCGAACCCAGGACGTAGACGGTGCCGAACGCGCGAAGCGAGCGCGGCCACAGGCTCGAGTCGAGCAGCTGGGCATCGACCATCAGGGGTTCCTGACCCTCGACGCACCGAACCCGAACGGTGGAGCTGATACTGCCGACGTCGTTCGCGGTCAGCTCGGGATGCAACACGAAAGCGTCCACGACGACGGCGGAACCGTCGCCGATCTCCACGTCGGTCAGTTGCACGAAATGCGCATGCCTCGTGAGGATTCTGGGCTCGGGGCAATGAATCAACCGACCGTCGCCCCGCAACCGCAGAACCGTCGACTCGGTCGCCGCTGCACAGCCCGGCTTGCCCGTCACCAACATCGCGCCCTGGCCGAGAATTTGTACGTACGCGCCCGTGCCGACGTGCACGCGTTGCTCGATCACGTCGCCGGGGTGGATCGATGCCCCCGAGTTCTGAACGATCACCGAACCTGAACGGGGATGCGGACCGGGAAACATGCGCCCCACCGACTGCGGCCAGCGGTAGCGTTTCCTGTCGAACACCGTCTGTCCGCGCACCGCTTCGAACGACAGATCCAGAGACCGCGAGATCACACGAACAACACGTCGCGATCGAGCTGCGCCACCACAGCGGCAATGCCATCGCCCGTGCGAGCATTGGTGGACACGATCGGCTTGCCGCTGCGCACGAGATCCGCTTCGTGCAGTAGCAACTCGAGATTCACGCCGACGTACGGGGCGAGATCGATCTTGTTGACCACCAACAGATCACACCGAACCACACCGGGGCCTCGTTTGCGGGGGATGTCGTCTCCGCCGGCCACATCGATCACGAAGATCCAGTAGTCGACCAGATCCCGAGAGAAGGTGGACGCCAAATTGTCACCGCCACTTTCGAGCAAGATCACCTCGGTGTTCGGAAACTGCGCCTCCAACTCGTCGGCGGCTGCGATGTTGAGCGATGGGTCCTCTCGAATCACGGTGTGCGGACATCCACCCGCCTCCACCGCACGTACCCGCGCGGGGTCGATCAGGCCGCTGCGCTTGACTCGTTCGGCGTCCTCGGCCGTGACGAGATCGTTCGTGATGACCGAGACCGATCGATCTGCCGCGCCGAAGACGGCTACGAGCTGCTCGACGAGGGCGGTCTTTCCCGATCCGACGGGCCCGCCTATCCCGATACGTGCTGCACGACGGTTGTTCATCGGAGCAGGTACCTCCTCGAGAAGGGGACGCTGGTCGCAGGTTCGCCGGTCAACAGCACTCCGTCTGCCCTGACCTCGAAGGTTCGTGGATCGACCTCCACCAGCGGAAGCGCCGAGTTGCGCACCATGTCGGATTTGCGCAAGCCCCGGACCGACGCGATGGGGACGACGCGTTTTCGCAGACCCAGCTGTTCCGCGACGCCGGCGTCGACGGCGAGCGAGGACATGAAGACCATGCCGAGTTCGGCGGATGCTGCCCCGAGCGCACCCCAATTGGGCCGACTCACCACCGGTTGTGAACGCGAAATGCTACCTGCCGCGTCGCCGAGGGAGGCCCATGCGACGAATCCGTTCTTCATGACCACCTCGGGTTTGACGCCGAAGAAGGCCGGTGACCACAGGACCAGATCGGCAACCTTTCCCACTTCGACGGACCCGATGGACCCGGCGGCGCCGATTGAGATAGCTGGATTGACAGTCAATTTCGCGATATACCGTTTGACTCGCTCGTTGTCGGCCGCCTCGGTCGTCTCTTCCGGCAATCGCCCTACCCGCTGCTTCATCACATCCGCCAATTGCCAACAGTTGGCGATGTTCTCGGCCACGCGCCCCATTCCCTGAGTGTCGCTTCCGAAGATGGAGATCGCGCCCATGTCGTGCAAGAAGTCCTCGGCGATCATCGTCTGCGGACGAATGCGCGCTTCGGCGAATGCCACGTCCTCCGGTGCCTGCCAGTTCATGTTGTGCGCGGCCATCGTCATCGGTATTCCCTCGTCGAGGGCGTACGCGGTGTAAGGATTCGTGGGATTCGTCGATGCCGGTATGACGTTGTCGTATCCGACGCATCGGATGAGATCGGGCGCGTGTCCACCACCTGCACCTTCGACGTGATACATGTGAATCGTCCGGTCGCCGATGGTGTTCATGGTCGTCTCGGCAAACCCGAACTCGTTGATCGAGTCGGTATGCAAATGGACGGCGAAGTCCGCGGAATCTGCTGCGCGAAGGGTCTTGTCGATCACTGCGGGTGATGCGCCGAAGTCTTCGTGAATCTTGACCGCACCTGCACCTGCTGCCACCGATTCCAGTACCGCTCGCTCGTCGGACGCACCTCTGCCGAACGCGACGAAGTTCATCGGGGTGTGCTCACCACCTCGGAGAAACAGTCCGAGATTGCGCGCACTTCCGGTTCCCACCTCGAACGCCGGGCCGGGAGAACCTCCGATCAGGGTGGTCGTACCGGTAGCCAGCGCGTGTTCGCTCTGCTGGGGAGAGATCAAGTGGGCGTGGGTTTCGATGGCTCCGGCCGTAACGATCATCCCCGCGGCCGGTATCGGCGTCGTCATGTGTCCGACGACCATGCCCTCGGTGACATCGGGCATCACATCTGGATTGCCGGCTTTGCCTATACCGGCGATGAGGCCACCGCGAATACCGATGTCGGCCTTGATGACTCCCTGCACCGCATCGATCACCGTAGCCCCGATGAACACGTAATCGAGTGCGCCGTCCGATGCCGTCGACGTAGGCCGGTACCCCTCCCCGTCCCGCACGTTCTTTCCTGCCCCCGCCAGCAGCTCGTAACCGGGCGTGGTCAGATCACGCTCGATCTCCACGAACAGAGAGGAATCTGCGAGCCGTATCCTGTCTCCGACCGTCGGGCCGAACATCCGCACATACGAGGCCCGGTCGATCGCGATGTCGTCGTTGTTCACGAGGGAGCTCCCGTCGTCGCATCCTCGTTCGAGTCCAGCGGACCGTCGACCAGACCACGGAAGCCGTGCACCACTCGGTCGCCCGAGATCGGAACCAGGCTTGCGACGACGGACATTCCGGGCTCGAATCTGACACCCGCGCCCGAGGCAACTGCCAGCCTGCGTCCCCATGCCGCGCGCCGATCGAATTCCAGGGACTCGTTGGCTTCGAAGAAGTGTGTCTGACTGCGTACTTGAACGTCGCGATCTCCTCTGTTGACGACGGTGACCCTGGTGATCTCGGAACCGCTGAACAGTACGACGGCCTGTTCGGCCACGATGATCTCGCCGGGAACGATATCGTCCGCCGTGGGCGCGATCGGGTCGACCACGGTGATCAGCTTCGTGCCTTCGGCGAACGGCGCGTCCACCATGATCATGTCCACCATGGCCGCAACTCCGTCCTGAACCTGCGCCGCGGTGAGCAGGTGACCGGCGTGATCGATCACCTCCTCGAAGCTCAGATCCTTGCGGGCAGCGAGCAGGATTTCGTCGGTCAGATACGCCACCGCCTCAGGATGCGAGAGCCGAACACCGTCGCGGAGATTTCGCCGGGCGAACTCGGCCGCAGTGAAGATGGTCAGCCGCTCGCTCTCGGTAGGAGTGAGGAACACGTTCGAATTCCGTTCTCGTGTAGGGGTATCGGACTCAACTGGCGAACAGCCGCGCGCCATCGCTGCGACGCTGAGCCGAGATGTCTGCGAAAGCACTGAAGGAATGCAGATTCGCCGCGTCGGTGGGAGGTCGGTCGCTCAGCACGTCGGCAATCGTCGGCTCGAGGTCTGCCAGAACGCGCTGGGCCCCGAGGTGGCCCACGATGCCCAGCCTCAAGCCCGCACCGGCGATTCCCGAGACGGCCTGCCAGACACTGACCGTTTCCGCCGACGTCTGCGACAGTCCCGCCGCGCGGAAGCACAGCGCCTGGGCCACCGGGAGATGACCTGGAACGGCCCCGGAGAGAACGGACCGACGGTAGTCGGCCGCCTCCTCGTGACCGAGAGCGGCGAACGTTCCCAGTAAAGCGGCCCCCGCCCGACGCGAGGCTCCGCGCAGCACCGACATGATGCTGTGCGCCTCGCATCGGCGGTCGGCGACCTCGGCAGCCCCGTGAGGCCACGCCGCACTCAACACTCGGCGATCGACGGTGTTCCAGCGCCCGATCACCTGCTCACGCGTGAATTCCTTCATTCCCGACTCGTCGGTCACGAATCCGTCGCGATACGAACCTTCGAGTCCCGACGAGAATGCGAATCCACCCGAGGGAAATGCACTGTCGCCCAGCCGCAACGTCATCAGCATCTCGGAGACCGTCACTGCGACTGCACTTCCACCGACCTGTCGGCGACGAGCTCCGCGATCCGGTTCAGGTAGTCGTCCACCTCACCTTCCATGGACACCTCGACGACATCGTCGGTCATGGAGGATTTCCAATGCAGGTGGCCGGCGAGAAATCCGAGCCGTAGTGCCGCCGATACGGAGGTTGCGCGCAACACCAGTACTCGGGGTTCGCTTGCGCGAACCACCACGGCACGCTCGGACTCGAGCAGCAGCACCGAGCCATCCTGCACCCGATGCTCGCGACCGAGTGCGATGCGATAGTCACGCCCGGCATCGGAGCTCACGCGAAGTCGGGTCCGATCCATGTCCTCCGCCGGGATGTGTACGTATTCGACTAAACCGTCGTGCCGTAGCCGGTGAATCCGATCCGCCAGGGACGGATCGGACTCGTGCCCGACGATCGACGCGATCACCGGACCCTCGATGTCGTGGGACGACACGTCAGAGAGCCGCGCTGCCTGCGGTGACGACGGGCGCGATGCGCCCGACCACATCGGCTGACTGCTCGAGCGCGTAGCCCACCCTCAGTATCTCCGCCTCGCAGAACGGCTTCCCGATGATCTGAACGCCGATCGGCAAGCCCCCGGCCGAGAACTCGGCGGGTACCTGCAGCGCGGGAAGACCGGTAACGTTCGCCGGGGCGGACATTCGCGAATACGCACTGGTCGAACCCTCCACTGTTCCATCCTCCCAATGGAAGAAAGGATCGCTGCGTAGCGATGCGACACCGGGAACGGTCGGGGCCAGCAACACGTCGATCGTCGAGTACATGTTCCTCCACGCCTCCTGAATTCGCGTACGCAGGCGGACCGCATTGATGTAATCGGTCGCGAGAATTGCTTCGCCCGCTTCGACCAACGTTCGCACTTCGTCGGTGAACAACTCCGGCGACTGCCGCGTCGAATCCATGTGATAGGCACTGGCTTCGGCGGTCAGAATCGCCCACTCCACCGGCAGGACGTACTCTGCGAGCGGTACCTCGACCTCCACCAGGATCGCGCCGAGTCGTTCGAGCGCTTCTGCGGCGCGATGCGCAACTTCGGTGACTTCCGGCTGAACGTTGTGAGTGTAGAAGTTCGACGGTATGCCGATTCGAGTCCCGGCGACTCCGTCCGTGATGCCCGCGAGAAAATCGGGAACCGGCATGTCGACGGACGCCGGGTCGCGTCGGTCGTAGCCCGACATCGCGCCCAGCACCAGTCCCGCGTCGGAGACGTTGCGTGTCAACGGTCCGACGTGATCCAAAGACCAGGACAGCGATGCGACACCAGCGCGGGATGCCCGTCCGAACGTGGGCTTGAGTCCGACCACCCCGCAGACACCCGCGGGGATTCTGATGGATCCACCGGTATCGCTTCCCAACGCGACGTGCACGACTCCCGCGCCGACCGCTGCACCGGAACCGCCGCTGGAGCCACCGGGTGTGCGGGTGACGTCCCACGGATTCCCTGCGGTCGGAGTCGTTGCTCCATAGGCGAATTCGTGTGTCTGGGTCTTGCCGACCACGATCATTCCTGCGTCGTTCAGCTTGGCTACCGACGCACTGTCGGCTGTCGGCACGTTCGCGGCACGCTGCTGGGAACTGGACGTCGTCAGGATCCCTGCGGTGTCGTACAGATCTTTGACGCCGAGCGGAATGCCGTGTAGGGCACCGCGGTACCGGCCGGCTGCGATCTCTCGCTCGGCCTCGGCTGCTCGCGCCAACGCTTGGTCGCCAGTAACCGTGACGAAGGCCGTGATTGCAGGCTCCACCTCGGCCAGACGGTCGAGGGACGACTGGGTGACTTCGACTGGCGATACTTCCCGGGTGCGGATCTTCTCGGCTACCTCGGTGAGAGAGAGTTCGTACAACTGCATGTCGGTGGTCCTTTCATACGACGAGTGAATGCCGATGTGGCGGTGATCAGGTCCAGGAGGCCTTGAACGCCGCAGCAGGGACGGTCTCTCCGATGCCCGTGACGCTTGCCTTCCGAATGAGTCCCAGCGTGCTTCGATAGACCTCGAATTTGTCCTCGAGGCGCTCCGGCTCGATGTCTAGTCCCGCGTACTCGAAAACTGCTGCCAATTGTTCGCGGGTGGGATCGAAATCCTGTGTGCTCATGGTTCGACTCTTTCTCTCGAGGTGATGACAGGTACCGCTGCGGCACTGTCGGTCAGGGACTGGTACGAGTTGCCCACAGCCAGTGCGAGTGCTTCCTCGAACGGTGGCGTCATGATCTGCAGTCCGATCGGCAATCCTGCGGAATCGAACCCGGCCGGTACCGTCAGCGCCGGCATCCCGGTCACGTTCGCCGGGACCGTCAGGGCGTTCAGGCCGTTGAGTATGTCGATATCGCTGCCTGCCAACGCCATTCGCGATGCGCCAAACAGTGGTGCTGTGGTGGCGATGGTCGGTGAGAGCAACGCGTCCACCGATCCGAACATCCGATGCATTCCGTCGAGTACGACCGACCGTGCTCGTTGTGCGTCGACGTAGGCGACACCGCTGTGAAGGTGACCCACCCGAAGAGCATCGACCACATCGGACCCGAACAGATCCGGGCGTTCGTTCGCACGGGCCTGGTGCAGCGATGCGGCCTCCACGGACGCGATGACGCCGACGATGTCGGGGCAGAGCTCGACGCCGTCGAAGCGCACCGGAACGATGGTGGCACCGGCAATTTCGAGTACCCGCACAGCAGTGTCGAACGCCGCTGCCACGTCGGGATCGAGACGGTCGGTGAAGTAGCGTTCGCTGACCCCCAGCCGCAGGCCGCGTACTCCCCTGTCGAGCTGTGCGGTGAAATCCGGCACTTCGATCGCGGTGCTGTACGGGTCGAGTGGGTCATGCCCTGCCAACACACCGAGCATCGTCGCGCAGTCGGCGACCGTCGTCGTCAGCGGACCGGCATGATCGAGTGTCCAGCTCAACACCGTGACTCCGCGCTTGCTGATCCGTCCGTAGGTGGCCTTCATTCCGGTGACCCCACACAGAGCTGCTGGTATCCGAATCGACCCACCGGTGTCGGTCCCCATCGCAGCCGGGACGAGCCGAGCCGCAACGGATGCACCCGAGCCACCGCTCGACCCTCCGGGCACCCGGTCGAGCGCCCACGGGTTCCGCGTCGGCGGAGTGTTGACCCCGTACGCGTATTCGTGGGTGGTGGTCTTGCCGAGCACGATGCCATCGGCGGCACGCAGACGCGCAACGGTCTCCGAATCTTTCTGCGCCGGAGCATCCGACGAGGCGAGCGAACCCGATCGGGTAGGGATTCCCTCGACGTCGTACAGATCCTTGACGGCGAAGGGCACGCCTCGCATCGGGCCTCCGGGTTCCCCGCGCCGAATGGAATCGCGTTGACGTTCGGCCACCGCCCGGGCCTGCGAGGCGTTCACCACGACGAACGACTCCAGCTCGTCGTCCATCTCGTCGATTCGGGCGAGGTATGCATCGACGACGGCAACCGGGTCCAGAACTCCGGACTCGACTCGGCGGTGAATGGCGGTCACCGACGCGGCGAGTGGGTCGAAATCGCCGTGGGCACTGTCAGCACTCATCACAGCTCCTGTCCATGGTCAACTGCAGCGGTAGCGGTGTGTCCACGGTCAGTGCGGTCGCGAGACGATGTGCCGACTCGATCGCCGCCGATGCCGCGACGTCGGCCAGAGTTCCGCCGGCGAGCTCCGCAGACACCGAGCGAGCTGCCAAGGCTGCTGCTGCCCAGCGATGCTCGGTCATCGCGTGACCCCGATCTTGGGCTCCAGTACGGCCTCGACGAGGGTGCGGGTGATGTCGGTCCGCGGATTCGTCAGCAACTCGTCCACGGGTCCGGATTCGACCAGCTGTCCGCGGTCGAGCACTCCTGCGCGGTCACACATGTGCTCCACCAGAGCAAGATTGTGTGTGATGAGCAACAGAGTGAGTCCGCGTTCGGCCTGTAAGTCTTTGAGCAGGTTCAGAATCTGAGCCTGGACCGACACGTCGAGAGCTGCGGTCGGCTCGTCGAGAACGACGAAGTCGGGGTCGGTGATCAGAGCGCGTGCGATTCCGAGACGTTGCCGCTGGCCGCCCGAGAATTCGTGAATGTAGCGGTCGTAGTGCGATGGCTCCATGCCGACTCGATCGAACATCTCGAGCACTGCGCCGCGGATGTCCTTCTTGGCGGCGAGCTGAAAGCGTTCGAGGGCATATCCGACCTGTGAGCCGACGCTACGACGCGGATTGAACGCGGAGCCCGAATCCTGGAAGACGATCTGCATGTTCTTGCGGTAGCGACGCATGTCCAACGGGCTGAGCGCTGCGATGTCGTTGCCGTCGAACAGCACCGAGCCCGAGCTCACCGTCTCCAGGGCGAGCACCATGCGGCCTGTCGTTGTCTTGCCCGAGCCGGATTCACCGATCAATCCGAACGTTTCACCCCGTCCGATATCGAAGCTGACGTCGTCGACGGCCACGAAATCTGTCATGGATCGGCCGTCGCCTCGAACGCGGTAGACCTTTCGCAGATCACGCAGTGAAACCAGCGGCAGTTTGCCAACCGATGCGGTTGCCGACGACGTCGAATGATCAAGCTGAGACATTGTTCTTCCCCCCTTCGGAGATCGAATCGTGTGAGAACTCGAACAATCGACGGCTCGAGCGCGGAATCGCTCGCTCTGCGGCCGACAAGCGCAATTTGGGAACGGCATTCATCAGTCCCTGGGTGTACGGATGTTGGGGTCGCTCGAGAATGTCTGCACGCGTCCCGGTTTCGACGATTCGTCCGTGCCGCATGACGGTGACCTCGGAACACACATGGGCGACGACGCCGAAGTCGTGGGTGACGATCAGGATTGCCGTACCGAGTTCACGGTTGATGTCGAGAAGTAGGTCGAGGATCTGCTTCTGCACCGTGGCGTCGAGTGCAGTGGTCGGCTCGTCCGCCAGCAGCAGTTCGGGCCGGCACGCCAGCGCTATTGCGATGACGACTCTCTGACGTTGTCCACCGCTGAGCTCGTGCGGGTACGCCTTCATTCTTCTCACCGCATCAGGCAGTGCCACCAGCTCCAGGGCTTCCAACGCAGTTCTGCGCGCTGTCCTGGCATCGACTTTCTGATGCAAGCGAATGACCTCGACCAGTTGAGCACCGATCGTGAACGACGGGTCGAGCGCGCTGAGCGCATTCTGCGACACCAATCCGATGTGGCCACCGCGAATCTCACGCATGGCTCGCTCGTCTTTCTCGAGCACGTTCTCCCCACGAAAGAGGATGCGGCCACTGCTGATTCGGGCTCGCCCTGACCCGAGAAGGCCGAGGACGCTGAGCGAGGTGACACTCTTGCCGGATCCGGACTCACCGACCAGCCCTCGGATCTCCCCCGGTTCGACCGACAGGTCGACGTTCTTGACCGCCTGCACCACACCACCGTCGGTATGGAAGTCGACGCTGAGGTCTTCGATGCTCAACAGTGCGGTCATCAGCTCGTCTGCTTTCTCGGATCGAGGGCGTCACGGATTCCGTCGCCGACGAGGTTGAACGACAGGGCAACGAGAAGGATGACGATGCCTGGGATGGTGGCGATGTGATAGATACCTTCGAGGAGCACGCTGGAGCCGTCGGAGGTCATGATGCCCCAGTCTGCGGTGGGTGGCACGACGCCGACACCGAGGAAGCTGAGGCCGGCCGCTACGACGATCATCAAGCCACACAACGTAGTTGCGTACACCGTGAGGTTGGCCATGACGTTGGGAGCAAGCTCTCTGAACATGAGATGGCCGACGTTGGCGCCGTATGCCCGCGCCGCCTCGATGTACTCCTTGCCCGATTCCTGCACCGTCGCGGTGTACGCCACCCGAGCCATGTACGGCACAAGGGTGATTCCGATGGACAGCATCACATTGCCCAGTCCTGCCCCGAGCACTGCCGACAGTGCAATTGCCAACAGAACGAGGGGGAAAGCGAACAGGACGTCGAGGATGCGCATCAGCAGTTCGCCTGCCCTGCTGCGCTTGTAGCCGGCGAACAGTCCGATCATCAACGCGATCGGAAAGACCACCAGCACCGGCACCACTGCCACGACGAGGGAGTTGCGTCCGCCGTAGAGCAGGCGGGAGAGAATGTCCCGCCCCTGGCCGTCGAGGCCCAGTGGGTGTCCCTCGGTGCCGATCCCGGCAAGCCTGTTCACCGGATCTCCCATGGTCGGGCTGTACGGGGTGAGCAGCGGCGCACAGATCGATGCGAGGACGACCAGCAGTAGGAACACCGCTGACGCCACCGCTACCTTGTCGCGTCCGAATGCCCGCAGACCGAGGCGCAGGGCCGAAGCCTGAACTGCAGCCTCGGTGGTCGGCGGAGCTGTCGATCGCCTTCGAGCCACTCGGCGACGCGACCGAGTATCGACACCGACCGATACGTTCATGCCGAAACCTTCTTCCGTGAGCGTGGATCGAGAAGCCCGACCGCCGTGTCGGCGACGAGATTGATGACGACGAATGCGAGCGCGATGAAGAGCACCCCGGCTTGCACAACAGGGATGTCTCGCTGCGTGATGGATGTGTAGAGCTGTTGCCCCAGGCCCGGCCACCCGAACACGACCTCGACGAAGACAACCCCGCCGAGCAAGTAGCCCACCTGCAGACCGATGACGGTGACGATCGGCGGCAGCGCATTGCGAAGTCCGTGTCGCCACAGCACCGACTGCTCCGACAGTCCCGACGCCCTGAGTGTGCGAATGTAGTCCTGCTGCAACACATCCACCATCACCGAACGTGACATGCGGGCGATCACCGCCAACGGCACCAGTGCCGCCGCGACCGCAGGTAGTACGAGGTGGATGAGCATGTCCCCCAGACCTCCCGGGCTCCGACTGTTGTACATTCCCGAGGTCGGGAACACCCCGAGACGTATCGAGAAGAAGCCGATCAACACGAGCCCGAACCAGTAGACGGGCACACTCGCTCCGGCGAGCGAGGCGAACATCGCGATCCGGTCGAACACACTGTTCTGCTTGCGGGCCGCCGCAATTCCGAGCGGAACTCCGATGACGACACACAGCAGCAGAGCAGCGAACGTGAGAATGATCGTGTTCCACAGCCGAGGCAGCATGATCTCCGACACCGGCTTGTTCACCGTCAACGACCGACCGAAATCACCTTGCAGCAGGCCACCCATGTAGTCGAGGTACTGGATCGGCAGTGAGCGATCGAGACCCAGTTCGGTTCGCACGGCAGCAACCGACTCAGCGGTCGCACCGGATCCGAGAATGGTCAGTGCCGGATCTCCCGGGACCAACTGCAGCAACATGAAGACGATCAGGCTGACTCCGAACAGAACCAGGATCGTGGACAGCAGGCGATGTGCCACCGTACGTATCATTGTTCGAGCCTCACTTCTTTCAGGTCGTACCACTCCTCGCTGGGCGAAACGAATCCGGATACGTACGGGGCCAACACGTACGGAGCCTTGTCGTTGACCACAGGTGCCAGCGCGGCGTCCTCGGTGACGATGTCGTTCGCCTGACGCCAGTAGTCGTTCGCAACGTCTTCGTCCGTCGCTCGGATCGCCTGATCCATCACCGAGTCGAGGTCGGGATTGGAGTAGTACCCCACGTTGACTCCGTTGGGAGACTGCAACTTCGAGGACGTGACGATGTAAAGCCAGTACGGGGTGGTCATTCCCCACGACATCTGGGCCATACCGACACCGGGCTTCATACCCTGCGCCCACGTGCCGAGATACGAAATCCATTCCTGCGTCTGGATTTGCATGTCGATTCCGATCTCGGCGAGATTCTGCTGCAGATATTCCGCCATCTGCGTCGGAATGATCTGGCCCGAACCGTCCACGGAGGTGATCAAGGTCGTCGTGAAGCCGCCCTGCAGGCCGACCGAGGCCAGCAGCTCCTTCGCCTTGGCGATGTCCCGCGTGTATGCATCGGTCCTCTCGACGTACGCGCCGTTCGCCGGGGCTTGAACACCGTAGGCGGGGTTGACACTTCCGCGAAGAAGATCATCTGCCATCCCGTCTCGATCGATGGCCAGATTGATCGCTTGCCGCACTTCTTTGATCGCCATGTTCGGGTCCTGCATGTTGAACGAGAGGTACCACACGTGCGGCGGCGTCCCCTCCGACAGCTGGTAGCCCTCACTCACCAAGTTGTCGATACTGTCCGGGCTCGGTACCGCGATCATGTCGACGTCACCACTGCGCAATGCGGCTACCCGCGCCGACGCGTCGGGAAGAGGCCGGAACACCACGCCCGAGATCGAGGGTTTCGTGCCCCAGTAATTGTCGTTGCGCACCAGGCTGATCCGCTCACCGCGAATTCTCTCGTCGAAGACGAACGGCCCGGTACCGACAGGATGGTCGCCGACATCGTCGCCGTAGGTTTCGATCGAGGCCGGGCTCATGATCGCCGTCGAACCGTTTCCGCCCTGGGCGAGCATGCGAAGGAAGGGCGAGAACGGTTGGGACTCGGTCACGACGAGCGTGTACTGGTCGACGGCCTGGACATCGGCCGTGTTCTGCCAGATGAAGTTCGTCTGGCCCGCGGCCTTGGCGGAGTACTGCGGAGCGCTCTTGTCCCACATACGACGAAAGTTGTATTCGACTGCCTCGGCATCGAGCGGCGTTCCGTCGTGGAACGAGACCCCTCGACGAATGTCGAACGTGTACGTCAGTCCATCCTCGGACACGTCCCAGGACTCGGCCAGCCCGGGCTCGAGAGCGGGTACAGCCGCTTCCGAAGACGGCGTGCGGAGATCTTCGGTCACCAGGGGCTCGAAGATCTGCTGGTTGATTCGCCAGCTGACCCAACCTCCGGCGACTTGGGGGTCGAGAACGTCGGCCTCGGATTCGATGGCCACGACAAATGTGTTGCCGGTCTCGACATCTGCGGCACTGCTGGCACCGCACGCCGTGAATGCGCTCATGGCGAGGGCCGCGACAGCGATGGCGGCGACGATCGATATCGGACGTCGCCGGTACGACGTGCGCGGGCTCATGCGGTGGCCGTTCTGACAGCCAGTTTCATGGGACATGTTCCTTCGATCTGAGGATTGACCGGCCTGTGGGGACGCGTATTCGGGCTCCGAAAGCGAAGTACGGGTCGAGGATTCCGCGTAGTGCGACGGCGAACTTGTGCGGATGATCAACGGTAGACAGTGCAGGCCTGTACTTCATATACGTCGAAATACGTATACTTTGCCCGCTGAGTCACATGAATCTACGTTGCAGCACAACATGTTTCGATGCTGTTACGGTGCGGAGTCGATCGGCAACACGAAAGCGGCGTCGGTGTCACCGACGCCGCCATGGCACTGCGAATCATTTTGTGCTGCAGATTGTGTCGCGCTTCAGATTGTGTCGCGCTTCAGATCAGCGCAGGAAAGCGTGCTGCGAATCGACGGACCGATCGTCGGAACCGAGACCGAGTTCGGTGGCGTACACAGCTGCGAGGACGCGATTGGGTACGCCCAGTTTGCGCAGAATCTTCTCGACGTGGGTGGTGACCGTTCGCGGCGACAGGAAGAGTTGTTCGCCGATCTCGGAGTTCGACATTCCTCGTCGAACACAGTCGAGAATCTGCAACTCACGATGAGTGAGCCGGAAGCGCGCCGCAGAGCGGCGGTCCAGCGCGTATCCGGTGAATGCCGGCCGCATCCGTTCGAGTAGTTCCTTGCCGGTGCCGGGGAAGTCCGTTTTCTCCACATTCCCGTGGCACATACCGATGATGTCGCCGGCGTTGTCGTGCAGCAACATCAGCACGCCGTTGTTGAAGCCCTGAGGCCGCAGTATTTGGCTCCCGCTGTACGAAGTGGCGAAACCGGGGACCTCGGTCCAATCGAAGATGAACTCGTGGTTCGAGAACTGCTTCTCGAATTCGGGTCGCGTATCGATGCTGCCGGTCAGAAAATCAGCAACGGTGTCTCCATATCCACGCTGTCCGACGGTGACGAACCTTCCGGCGACGTCATCCTTGTAGGCAAAAAGAAAACCGTCGCACTTGCCCTCGAATCTCAGGAAATCGATCGCCCCGTCCATTCGACGCTTGGCGACCGGTGACGACAGATCCGCCGCCATGGAAGCAATGTCGAAAGACATGAATCACGTCCTTCCGCTGAAGTTCTCCTGCGCAGGGCAGGTCGAGGACTGACTCCAGTAAACAGGCCGACGCTTTCGTTCGTGTTAAACCGAGGTTGCAAGCGCGCTCACGGTGACGTGAGAGCAGTGACGTCAGAACCCGAGCTTGCCCATTTGCTTCGGGTCGGTCTGCCAGTCCTTGGCGATTTTGACGTGCAGGTCCAGGTAGATCCTGGTACCGAGTAGCTTCTCGATCTGCAGTCGCGACGCGGTGCCGACCTCTTTGAGTCGCGAGCCACCCTTGCCGATGATGATGGCCTTCTGACTCGACCGCTCGACGTAGAGGATTGCGTGCACGTCGAGCATGTTGTCGTGGCCTTCACGGGGCAAGACCTCGTCGATGACGACGGCAAGGGAGTGCGGCAGCTCGTCGCGGACACCTTCGAGCGCGGCCTCACGGATGAGTTCGGCCATGAGGACTTCCTCGGGCTCGTCGGTGAGCTCACCGTCGGGGTAGAACGCCGGGCCCGGTGGCAGTTCCGACGCCAACAGGTCGACGAGCTTCTCGATCTGCTCGCCCGATTCGGCGGACACCGGGATGACATGCGAATTCTCGCCGAGCAGCTTCGACAGCGACATCAGCTGCTGTACGACGCGTTCCTTCTTGACCTTGTCGATCTTGGTGATGATTCCGATTAGCGTCGTCTTGGGCGCGATGTGCCGCACCTGTTCGAGTATCCACCGGTCGCCGGGCCCGATCTTCTCGTCCGCGGGGATGCAGAGTCCGATGACGTCGACCTCGGAGTAGGTGTCCTGCACCAGGTCGTTGAGGCGTTGCCCCAGTAGCGTTCTGGGTCGGTGCAGGCCGGGGGTGTCGACCAGGATCAGCTGGGCGTGCTCTCGGTGCACGATGCCGCGAATGGTGTGCCGCGTCGTCTGGGGACGCGAGGACGTGATGGCGATCTTCGATCCCACCAACGCATTGGTCAGCGTGGACTTGCCGGTGTTCGGTCGGCCCACGAAACAGACGAATCCGGATCGGAACTCACCGTTGTTCTGCTCGGACAAGAGCACCTCCAGATTTCAGTGTTGACGAGTGGCCTCGGACGAGTCGTCGTCCTCGGTGGAATCTTCTTCGGGTTCGAGCTTTTCGACCAGGACCGTGGCGATGCGGACGCGCCCCTTGGGATCTGCGCCACCTTCTCCACGCAGCAGCAGGCCGTGGGTGATCACCTGCGAACCGGGCAACGGTACTCGGCCGAGTTCGTAACCGAGGAGCCCGCCGACGGTGTCGACTTCCTCGGATTCGATGTCGATGCCGAAGATCTCGCCGAGGTCTTCGAGCGGCACCCGCGAGGACAGCCGATAGCGTCCGTCGTCGAGTTCCTCGATGGGCGCGACTTCGTCGGAATCGTATTCGTCGGCGATCTCGCCGACGATCTCCTCGATCACGTCCTCGATGGTCACCAGCCCGGCGATGCCCCCGTACTCGTCGACGAGCAGGGCCATGTGGTTGCGATCGCGCTGCATCTCGGCGAGCAGACTGTCGAGTGCCTTGGAGTCGGGAACGAAGACGGCCGGACGCATCAGGTCGGACACCTGCACTCCGCGGCCGCCGTCGGTGGAGTAATACGTCTGCTGCACAAGGTCTTTGAGGTACACGACGCCGACGATGTCGTCCACGTTCTCGCCGATCACCGGAATGCGGGAGTGGCCGCTGCGCACAGCCAACGAGGTGGCCTGTCCTGCTGATTTGTCGGACTCGATCCACACCATCTCGGGGCGCGGGACCATGACCTCGCGGGCGGAGGTGTCACCCAGCTCGAACACCGATTGGATCATTCGCCGTTCGTCGTCGGCCACGACGCCGCGCTCGCGGGCCATGTCCACCAGTTCCCGGAGTTCGATCTCGGAGGCGAAGGGGCCGTTGCGAAATCCCTTACCGGGGGTGATCGCGTTGCCGATGAGGATGAGCAGTCTGCTGATCGGTCCGAGGAGCCACCCGAGTGCACGCAACGGCAATGCGGCCGCCAACGCGATCGAGTACGCGTTCTGCCGACCGAGGGTTCGCGGACCGACACCGATCACGACGTAACTGACCAACACCATGGCCACCGCGCTGATCACCAATGCGGTGGTCGAGTCGATCAACTGCGTCAGGCCACCCGCGAGCAACACGGTGCCGCCGATCTCGCACAGAATGCGCAGCAGCACCATCAGATTGACGTATCGCGGGCGGTCACCGACCACGACGACGAGGCCGGTGGCACCGGGGCGCTCGTCCTTGACCATGTCGTCGATTCGCGCACGTGAGACCGTGTTCAGCGCGGAATCGACGGCAGCGAACAAGCCTCCGAGAGGCACGAGAAGGACAGCGAACACGATGAGCGCAACAGCACTGCTCACGCGCTAGGACCCCACACTTGCACCTGTTCGACGACGCAGATCATCGGTCGAGTCCGTCGACGAAACCGGCCTTGCCGAGTAGCCTGGCGTCGCGGGCGGCCTGTTCGGCGGCCTCCTCCGCGCGCCTGGCGTCCTCGTACCATTCGGCCAGCAGCCGGTTCTGCAGCTCGAACATTTCCTTCTCTTCGTCCGGCTCGGCGTGGTCGTAACCCAGCAGGTGCAGCACACCGTGCACGGTCAGCAGAGCGAGCTCGTGTTCGAGCGAATGCCCCGCTGCGGCAGCCTGATCCGCGGCGAACGACGGGCACAACACGATGTCGCCGAGCATCGCCGGCCCGGGCTCGGGCGCATCGGGACGACCGCCCGGCTCTAGCTCGTCCATCGGAAACGACATCACGTCGGTCGGGCCGGGCAGATCCATCCACCGCATGTGCAGATCTGCCATCGTTGCCGAATCCACCAGCACCATCGACAGTTCCGCAGCGGGATGCACGTCCATGCCGGCGATCGCGAACCGCGCGACCGAGACCAGCTCGGGTTCGGAGATGTCCATCCCCGACTCGTTGGACACTTCGATACTCATCTAGCCACTACCCACGCTCTCGTTGCCTGCATCTGTCGGTTCGTATGTCTGAATCATCTTCTCGCCGAACGCGGTCCACCGGTGCGGCGTTGCGCCCTGTTGGGAATGACGCCCTCCGATGTCGACTCGAACCGCTCGTACGCGTCGACGATCTCCGAGACCAGGCGGTGGCGCACCACGTCGCTGCTGGTGAGCTGCGCGAAGTGGATGTCGTCCACGTCGGTGAGGATCTCCGAGGCTGCCCGCAACCCCGATCGCGCACCTCCGGGAAGGTCGACCTGGGTCACGTCGCCGGTGACGACGATCTTCGACCCGAATCCGAGTCGGGTCAGGAACATCTTCATCTGCTCGGCGGTGGTGTTCTGCGCCTCGTCGAGAATGATGAATGCATCGTTGAGAGTGCGTCCGCGCATGTAGGCGAGCGGGGCGACCTCGATGACCCCGGCCTGCATCAGCTTCGGAATCGCCTCGTCGTCCATCATGTCGTGCAACGCATCGTGCAGCGGCCGCAGGTAGGGGTCGATCTTCTCGTGCAGCGTTCCTGGAAGGAAACCGAGCCGTTCCCCCGCCTCCACTGCCGGACGCGTCAGGATGATGCGGCTGACCTGCTTGGTCTGCAATGCCTGAACGGCCTTCGCCATCGCCAGGTACGTCTTGCCGGTGCCGGCCGGGCCGATGCCGAACACGATGGTGTTGGCGTCGATCGCGTCCACGTAGCGCTTCTGGTTCAGCGTCTTGGGCCGAATCGTCTTGCCGCGGCGCGAGAGGATGTCCAGGCTCAGCACCTCGGCCGGTGAATCCGAGACGCCCTCGGTGAGCATGGCGATCGATCGGCGCACTGCATCGGGAGTCAGTGGCTGAGCGCGCTTGGCGAGCGCGGCCAACTCGGAGATCACCCGTTCGGCCAGCGCCACATCGGCCACTTTTCCGGTGAGCGTCACGGCGTTTCCTCGTACGTGGATATCTGCCGTCAGCATCTGCTCGAGCGCCCGCAGGTTCTCGTCGGACTGTCCCAGCAGTGGCATCACTGCTTCGGGGGCGAGTTCCAGGGTGGACCGAACGTCACGCTCGGCGGGAAATTCGCTGTGTTCACTCACGTGGTGGCTATGGCCTGCTCTCTGGTGTCGACTTCTCGGACGTGCAATTGGTATGGATCGAGTTTAACGCCGCAGCAACGATGCGCATTCCCATTACTCGCTGGTGGCACCGAGCACGGCGTCGAGCGAGAGCGCCCAACACCGGGAATCGGGATTCAGGAAAGCGAAGTGGTCTTCCCCCGGCACGATCGTCAGTCGGGCGTCGTCTCCGGCAGCGCACGCCAGCGCTACGTACCGCTCGCTCTGCGCCGCGGGCACCTGGATGTCCTCGGATCCGTGCAGGGCGATCGTCGGGATGCCGATGGGCGTCCGGGCCGCAGGCGAGGCCGACCGGTACAGCTCGGGGTCGTCCTCGTATCGGGCCTGCAACAGCGCCTCGACCGCCGGGTTCGTCCGTCCCGACGCACCGCGCGGCTCGAGATCGAGTACTCCGGCCTGCGAGACGATGCGCGACGGGCGGACCTTCGTGCCGGTCTCGCCGCCGAGCCACACGGCCAGGTGACCGCCGGCGGAGTGGCCGATGACGCGGACGTCGTCGATCCCGACCGGGGCGTGCTGCTGCAGTTCCCCGGCAACCACGTCGAGTGCCGCAGTCACATCGGACTGCATCTCCGGCCAGTGCCCACCTGCGCCGACGCGTCGGTACTCGATGTTCCACGCCACCGCTCCGGCTCCGGCGACTGCGCGAGCGAACTGGGTGCCCAGGTTCGATCCGTACTGTCCGCTCCAGAACCCGCCGTGTACCACCACGACCACCGGCGTCCGGTGATCCATCGGCTCGGCCGGCAGGTAGAGGTGGCCGAACTGCTCCGGATGATCGCCGTACGCGATCTTGATCCGCGCGCTCATGCGTTCTGGAAGTCGGGCGGGAGTTGGGTCCACCGCGAGGTCAGGACGCCCAGCGCGCCCAGAGCCACAGCTCCTGCCGTCGAGGTCCGCAGCACCGTCGGGCCCAGCACCACCGGCGTCGCACCCGCCTCGGTGAGAGCGGCGACCTCCCTGTCGTCGAGACCGCCCTCGGGTCCGACCACGATCACGACCTCGGGAACCGAGTCGAACGGCAGGTCCCGGAACGCCGAAGTAGCCGCCTCGTGCAGCACGGCGACGATCCCGCCGCGCTCCACGACGCCGCGTACGAAAGTGTCGACCTCCCGCGAATCGTGCAGCTCGGACACCTCGGGGATGAATGCCCGACGCGACTGCTTGGCTGCTTCCGCCGCGGTGCTGCGCCACTTCGCGACGCCCTTGGCTGCCTTCGGGCCCTCCCACCGTGCGACGCATCGCGCGGACTGCCAGGGCACCACAGCATCGACGCCCGCTTCCGTGGCCAGCTCGACGGCGAGCTCCGATCGGTCCGCCTTCGGCAATGCCTGCACCAGCGTCACCACCGGAGTGGGACGCGGCATCTCACTGCGCGATTGCACGGCCAGTTCGAGCCGGTTCTTCTCCGCTGCGGCCACGACCGTGTCGGCCAGGCCGCCCGCTCCGTCACCGAGCAACACCCGCTCGCCCACCCGGATGCGCCTCACCGTCGCGGCGTGGTGCCCTTCCTTGCCGTCGAGCACCGCGAGCTCGCCGACGTTCGGTAGAGGCGAGAGGTAGAAGACCGTCGGGGCCATCGATCAGCGACCGCTGAACGCTTCCCGCAACCGCGAGAACAGGCCGCCGCTGTGCGCCGAACCGGTGGTGACGACCTCCGCCGAGTCACGGTCGCGCATCGACCTGAGCTGTTCGAGCAGATGGGTCTGCTTGCTGTCGAGCTTGGTCGGCACGATGACCTCGAGGTGCGCGTGCAGATCGCCGCGAATACCTGACCGCAGCTTGGGCATACCGTGACCGCGCAGCACCGTCGTCGAATTCGGTTGTGTGCCTTGCTCGATCGAGATCTCGGTGGGTCCGTCGATGATCGCGTCGATGTTGACCGAGGTGCCGAGAGCGGCGTCGACCATCGGAACACGGACGGTGCAGTGCAGGTCGTCACCGTCGCGCACGAACACCTCGTGCTGCTGTTCGACGATCTCCACGTACAGGTCTCCCGCGGGTCCGCCGCCGGGACCGACCTCGCCCTGAGAGGCCAGTCGAATGCGCATGCCGTTGCTCACGCCGACCGGCACCTTGACCGAGATGTCGCGACGCGACCGGACGCGACCGTCGCCGCCACACTTGCGGCAGGGGTCGGGAATGG
This sequence comes from Rhodococcus sp. IEGM 1370, assembly GCF_033142325.1. Lineage (NCBI taxonomy): Bacteria > Bacillati > Actinomycetota > Actinomycetes > Mycobacteriales > Nocardiaceae > Rhodococcus > Rhodococcus sp. IEGM 1370. Next base: position 333,950 of record NZ_JAWLRY010000003.1, read on the forward strand.
TCTCGCCTGCGCCGCGGCAGGTGGGACACGGGCGGCTGGTCATGACCTGGCCGAGGAACGAGCGCTGCACCGACTGCACTTCACCGGCACCGCCGCAGGTATCGCAGCGAACCGGCTTGGAGTCGCCGTTGGTGCCCGAGCCCGTGCACAGGTCGCAGAGAATCGCCGTGTCGACGGTGATGTGCTTGGTCACGCCCGTGGCGCACTCGTCGAGGGTGAGCTTGGTACGCAACAGCGAATCCGCTCCCGGCTGGACGCGCCCCTTGGGCCCGCGCTGGGATCCGCCCGCGCCGCCGCCGAAGAACGCCTCGAACACATCTCCCAGGCCGCCGCCGAATCCGGCTCCACCGAATCCACCACCGCCGCCGCCTCCGCCGCCGCCCTGCTGCAGCGGGTCGCCGCCGAGGTCGACGATGCGACGCTTCTCCGGATCGGAGAGCACCTCGTATGCGGTCGAGATGTCCTTGAACCGAGCCTGCGCGGCCTCGTCCGGGTTGACGTCCGGGTGCAGCTCTCGCGCCAGCTTGCGGTAGGCGCGCTTGATCTCCTGGTCCGTCGCCTGCTGGCCGACGCCCAAAGTCCCGTAATAATCCCGTGCCACGTCGTCTCTTTCGTCCTAGAAGATGAATCTCGTTCGGTGAAGCTGTGTGCCGGCCGTCCGTGCCCCCGCCGCCGGCGTTCGATCGATTCTCGCTCGTCTCAGCGCTCGGCCAGGACCTCGCCGATGTACCTGGCAACCGCGGCGACCGACGCAATTGTTCCTGGGTAGTCCATTCGGGTCGGCCCGAGAACACCCATTCCTCCGAGGACCATGCCAGCCGACCCGTACCCGGTGGAAATCACCGATGTCCCGCGCATTTCCTCGACCTGCGTCTCCTCGCCGATCCGCACCGTGACGGTGCGGGTGTCCTGCGTCACTGCGAGCAGCTTGAGGACGACCACTTGCTCTTCCAGCGCCTCGAGTACCGCCCTGAGCGATCCGGGAAACCCCGCGTCGCCGGCGAAATCGGCGGCATTGCGCGTCAGGTTCGCCGTACCGCCGAGAACCAGGCGTTCCTCGGGATGCTCCACCAGCGATTCCACCAGCACCGTGGCCGATCGAATCATCGCGTCGCGTAGCGCAGGTGGAGCGTTCTCGGCGAGTTCGGCCACCGCAGCCGATGCCGCCGCCAGACGCTTGCCCTCGAGTGCACCGCCGAGAAGACGCCGCAGCTGCGCAAGATTCTCGTCGTCGATGACGTCACCGAGTTCGACGATGCGCTGATCGACTCGCCCGGAGTCGGTGATGAGCACCAGCAGCAGCCGGGCCGGAGTGAGCGCCACCACTTCCAGGTGGCGAACCGAGGACGCCGACAGCGTGGGGTACTGCACCACGGCAACCTGCCGGGTCAACTGGGCCAACAAGCGGACGCCGCGTCGCAGCACGTCGTCCAGGTCGACGCCGTTCTCGAGGAACTCGAGGATGGCGCGGCGTTCGGCCGCGGACAGCGGCTTGACGTCCGCTATTCGGTCGACGAACTGCCGATAGCCCTTGTCGGTCGGCACCCGACCGGAACTGGTGTGCGGCTGCGCGATGTATCCCTCGGCCTCGAGCACGGCCATGTCGTTGCGCACCGTTGCACTGGACACCCCCAGGTTGTGGCGTTCGACCAGGGCACGTGAACCGACGGGTTCCTGGGTGGACACGTAGTCCGCCACGATCGCTCGTAGAACCTCGAACCGCCTGTCGTCGGTGCTCGACATCGGTGCCCACCTCCGTTCTCGTTTCCAATCGTCGCTCGAGTCTAGTAGCCGGCGAACGCATGCTCGTGCAAGGCCTTACTGTGGTCCGAGTGGAAACGTTCTTTCGATTCGGTCCAGCGGCTCGAGGCTCGCGATGATCTTCAAGGGTGTTCGTGACGGAAAGCCGTACCCCGAGCACGGTCTGTCCATCAGAGACTGGTCGAGAATCCCGCCACGCCAGCTGCGTCTGGACGAGATCGTCACCACCACCAAGGTGCTCGAGCTGGACAGATTGCTGTCCGAGGACTCCACCTTCTACGGCGATCTGTTCCCCCACGCGGTGCAGTTCCGCGGCGTCATCTACCTCGAAGACGGCTTGCACCGCGCAGTGCGTGCGGCACTGCGCAATCGAACGGTGTTGCACGCCAGGGTGTTCGACTACGACGCCCTCGGAGCCTGAAACAGACTGTTCAGGCGGCAGCGATGGTGCGCACCACCGCGTCGGCCAGCAATCGGCCCCGGTCGGTGAGCACGAGTCGTTCTCCGCGGCGCACCATCAACCCGTCTGCGACGGTCTGTTCGGCAGCGGCGCGCTCGGCCGGCCCGAGCAACCTCATCGGCACTCCCGAGCGGAGACGGACGGTCAACATCAGCTCTTCCAGGTGTCGATCCTCGGCGCTGAGCAATTCGCTGCCGTGCACCGGTAGGTGTCCTGCGGCAAGGCGATCGGCGTACGCGGCCGGGTGTTTGACGTTCCAGAACCGGGTGCCGCCGATGTGGCTGTGCGCACCGGGCCCAGCGCCCCACCAGTCGCCGCCGTCCCAGTAGCCGATGTTGTGGCGGCACTGCGCGTCGGCGTCGGTGGCCCAGTTCGACACCTCGTACCAGGACAGCCCTGCGGCGTTCATCGCCGTGTCGATGCGTTCGTATCGGCTCGCCAGCACGTCGTCGTCGGGTGCAGGCAACTCACCGCGGCGAACCTTGCGGGCCATGGCGGTGCCGTCCTCGACGATCAGCGCGTAGGCCGAGACGTGGTCGACGCCGGCCTCGAGCACTGCCGCGAGGGACTGGTCCAGATCGCTGTCTCGCTCGCCGGGAGTGCCGTAGATGAGGTCGAGATTGACGTGCTCGAAACCGGCCGCGCGCGCTTCCTTTGCCGCGGCGACCGCTCGACCGGGCGTGTGGGTGCGATCGAGGACGGCAAGCACATGTGGTGCAGCGGACTGCATTCCGAGCGAGATGCGGGTGAAGCCCGAGTCGCGGAGCCGGTCGAAGAATTCCGGTGACGTCGATTCCGGGTTGGATTCCGTGGTCACCTCGCCGCCATCGGTCAATCCGAAACTGGACCGAACCGCACCCAGGACGTCGGCCAGACCGTCGCCCCCCAGCAGCGAGGGCGTGCCACCGCCGACGAAGACGGTGTCTGCCGTCGGAACGCGACCCGTGCGGGCCTGCATCAGCCCCGCGGCGGTGTCCAACTCACGTCGCAGGCCCTCCAGCCAGGACTGCGGCGACGCCGATGTGCCCAGCTCACCCGCCGTGTAGGTGTTGAAGTCGCAGTACCCGCACCGCGTGGCGCAGAACGGAACGTGCACGTAGATCCCGAACGCGCGGTCCCCCACTCCGTCGAACGCCTCGGTCGGCAACTCGAAGGTGGACGGGACGGGTACGACGGTATTCACGCCCTCCAGTGTCCCAGAGTTCGGGCTTACCCGATCCCACCCGCCCTGCCAGCCTATTTACCTCGAAATCGGGGTAAATAGCCGCCGCGGTCGTCCATCGCCCCGATGACGTGGCACAATGACTCCCGTGACCGACTCAGGAATTCGACTCGTGGCGCGCCGCCATGTCGATCTCGGCCGTGTCTGCAGCGCGTCGTGTCGATACACGACCGGCTGCTGACCAGCCCTCCTTCGAGCACGTCCATTCGATCCACCGGTTTCCCACTGTCGTCGCGAGCGCACTCATCTGCGCTCGTGCCGGGTACCGGCCAGCACAAAGATGCAGGAGCAATGCATGTCGTCGACCAGCGACGCGACCACCGACGCTGCCTCCGTCACACCACGGGAGCGCACACCGCGGCCGACCAAGCGTCGAGCCGAGGGACAGTGGGCACTGGGGTACCGGGAGCCACTGAACGCCAACGAGCAGTCCAAGAAGGACGACAACCCGCTCAACGTGCGAGCCCGCATCGAGAACATCTACTCCAAGCAGGGGTTCGACAGCATCGACAAGGGCGATCTTCGCGGCCGCTTCCGCTGGTGGGGCCTCTACACCCAGCGTGAGCAGGGCTACGACGGCACCTTCACCGGTGACGACAACATCGACCTCCTCGAGGCGAAGTACTTCATGATGCGGATCCGGTGCGATGCCGGTGCGCTGAACCTCGAGCAACTGCGCACTCTGGCGCAGATCTCCCAGGAGTTCGGTCGCGACACCGCAGACCTCTCCGATCGGGAGAACGTGCAGTTCCACTGGGTCGAGGTGGAGAACGTCCCCGAGATCTGGCGTCGAATCGAAGCGGTCGGCCTGAAGACCACCGAGGCGTGCGGCGACTGCCCCCGAGTGGTGCTCGGTTCCCCGCTCGCGGGCGAGGCCGTCGACGAGATCCTCGACCCCACCTCCGCCATCGACGAGATCGTCGAGCGCTACATCGGCAAGCCCGAGTACTCCAACCTGCCGCGCAAGTTCAAGACGGCGATCTCGGGCCTGCAGGACGTGGTGCACGAGATCAACGACTGCGCGTTCGTCGGCGTCGTGCATCCCGAGCACGGGCCCGGACTCGACCTGTGGGTCGGCGGCGGCCTGTCCACCAACCCCATGCTCGCTCAGCGAGTCGGCGTCTGGGTTCCGCTCGAGGACGTTCCCGACGTGTGGGAAGGCGTCGTCTCGATCTTCCGTGACTACGGCTACCGCCGGCTTCGTACCAAGGCACGCCTGAAGTTCCTCATCAAGGACTGGGGCATCGAGAAGTTCCGCCAGGTCCTCGAGGACGAATACCTGCACCGCAAGCTCATCGACGGCCCGGCACCCGAGAAGCCCGCTCGGCCCCGCGATCACGTCGGGATCCAGAAGCTCAAGAACGGCCTCAACGCCGTCGGGGTGGCACCCATCGCGGGCCGCGTCTCCGGCACCATCCTCGCCGCCGTCGCCGACGCCGCCGAGAAGGCCGGGTCGGATCGCGTGCGATTCACGCCGTACCAGAAGCTGATCGTCCTCGACGTTCCCGACGAAACGCTCGAACAGCTGATCTCGGACCTCGATGCGTTGGGCCTACCTGCCCGACCCTCGCACTGGCGCAAGAACCTGATGGCGTGCAGCGGAATCGAATTCTGCAAGCTCTCGTTCGCCGAAACACGCAAGCGCTCACAGGTTCTCGTACCGGAGCTCGAAGAGCGCCTGTCCGACATCAACAGCAAGCTCGACGTGCCGATCACGATCAACATCAACGGCTGCCCCAACTCGTGCGCACGATCGCAGATCGCCGACATCGGCTTCAAGGGCCTGTTGGTCGACGACGGGGACGGGAATCAGATCGAGGGTTTCCAGGTTCATCTCGGAGGCAGCCTCGGCCTGGACAGTGCGTTCGGCCGAAAGTTGCGCCAGCACAAGGTCAACAGCTCCGAGCTGGGAGATTACATCGACAGAGTGGTGCGCAATTTCGACAAGCACCGCGAGGACGGCGAACGGTTCGCTCAGTGGGCCGTGCGAGCAGACGAGGCGGATTTGCGATGAGTACCAGGCTGAATTTGACGGTAGAGGAATTGAAGGACATCGCCGAGCGCGGTGCCCGCGAACTCGACGGAGCGAGCCCACTGGAGCTGTTGCAGTGGACCGAGGACAACTTCGGTGACGACTTCATCGTTGCCTCCAACATGCAGGACGGGGTGCTCGTTCACCTCGCCGCACAGATTCATCCCGGTGTGGACGTGCTGTTCCTCGACACCGGCTACCACTTCGCCGAGACCATCGGGACGCGCGACGCCGTCGAGTCCGTCTACGGCGTCCGGGTCGTCAACGCCCGAGCCGAGAAGACTGTCGCAGAACAGGATGCGATCGACGGCAAGGACCTGTTCGCCCGCGAGCCCAATCGCTGCTGCGCGATGCGCAAGGTCGCACCCTTGAAGAAGGAACTGGCCAACTACAGCGCCTGGGTCACCGGTATCCGCCGAGTCGAGGCCCCCACCCGCGCCAACGCCCCGCTCATCTCGTTCGACGACGCCTTCGGTCTGGTCAAGATCAACCCGATCGCGCCGTGGTCCGACGAGCAGATGCAGGCCTACATCGACGAACATTCGATTCTGGTCAATCCCCTCGTCGACGAAGGCTATCCGTCCATCGGGTGCGCACCGTGCACCGTCAAACCTGCCCCCGGAGCCGACCCGCGTAGCGGTCGTTGGGCCGGCAAGGCCAAGACCGAATGTGGGTTGCACGCCTCATGACACTCGATCTCACCTCGGCCACCGTCGGTCGGACCCATCTCGACGCAGATCGGTTCGACACCCTCGACGCACTCGAATCCGAGGCCATCCACATCTTCCGTGAGGTGGCGGGCGAGTTCGAGCGCCCCGTCATCCTGTTCTCCGGCGGCAAGGACTCGACAGTTCTGCTGCACCTGGCAATCAAGGCGTTCTGGCCCGCTCCCCTGCCGTTCGCACTGCTGCACGTCGACACCGGACACAACCTGCAGGAGGTACTGGACTTCCGCGATCACGTGGTCGCCAAGTACAACCTGCGCCTGCACGTGGCCAGCGTCGAGGAGTACCTCGCCGACGGACGCCTCACCGAGCGCCCCGACGGCATCCGCAACCCACTGCAGACCGTGCCCCTCCTGGACGCGATCTCCGAGAATCGGTTCGACGCCGTCTTCGGCGGTGCCCGACGCGACGAGGAACGAGCTCGTGCGAAAGAGCGAATCTTCTCGCTGCGCAACGCATTCGGCCAATGGGAGCCAAAGAAACAGCGACCCGAACTGTGGAACCTGTACAACGGCAAGCATTCCCCCGGCGAGCAGGTGCGCGTGTTCCCTCTCAGCAACTTCACCGAACTCGACATCTGGCGCTACATCGCCCGTGACGACGTGGAACTGGCGAGCATCTACTACGCCCATCAGCGACCCGTCTACCAGCGTGACGGCATGTGGATGACGCCCGGCGTCTGGGGCGGACCGGCCGAGAACGAGGAGCTGCAGACCCTGTCGGTGCGCTACCGCACCGTCGGCGACGGATCCACCACCGGCGCAGTGCTGTCCGAGGCCGCCGACAACCAGGCAATCCTCGCCGAGGTAGCCGCGTCCAGGCTGACCGAACGCGGAGCCACCCGCGGCGACGACCGCGTCTCCGAGGCTGCCATGGAAGATCGCAAACGAGAAGGATACTTCTGATGAGCAGCACAGGAACTCAGCTTCTTCGCCTCGCCACCGCGGGGAGCGTCGACGATGGTAAGTCGACGCTCGTCGGACGGCTCCTGTACGACACCAAATCCGTTCTGGCAGACCAGATCGACGCCGTCACTCGGGCTTCGGTGGACAAGGGCCTCGCAACACCGGACCTGTCCCTACTGGTCGACGGCCTGCGCGCCGAGCGTGAACAGGGCATCACCATCGATGTCGCCTACCGCTACTTCGCGACGCCGCACCGCTCGTTCGTACTGGCCGATACCCCCGGCCACGTGCAGTACACCCGCAACACCGTCTCCGGTGCGTCGACGGCTCAGCTCGTCATCCTGCTGGTCGACGCCCGCAAGGGTGTCATCACGCAGACCCGCAGGCACGCAGCGGTTCTCGCTCTGCTCGGCGTTCCGCGCCTGGTGCTCGCGGTCAACAAGATCGATCTGGTCGAGGACCCCGCAACGGTGTTCGCCGAGATCTCGGCCGAGTTCAACTCGCTGACCTCCTCCCTCGGCTGGTCCAGCGAGGACGTCATCGAGATCCCGGTGTCCGCACTGCACGGCGACAACGTCGCGGTGAAGTCGGACAAGACCCCGTACTACGACGGACCCACCCTCATCGAACACCTCGAGTCGGTTCCGGTCGACGCCGAACCGCACCGGGTCGGTCTTCGATTCCCCGTGCAGTACGTGATCCGGCCGCGCACAGCAGAGTTCCCGGACTACCGCGGATACGCCGGCCAGGTAGCAGCGGGCTCCGTCGACGTCGGCGACGAGGTCGTCATCCTGCCCTCCGGCACCCGAACGACAGTCGAGCGCATCGATACCGCGGACGGCGAATTGCGGACCGCTCATGCCGGACGCAGTGTCACCCTCGTCCTCGCCGACGATGTCGACGTCTCGCGCGGCGACACCATCGCCTCCCCGCAGGACGCACCGGAGCCGATCGGCGACTTCGAGGCCACGGTGTGCTGGCTCGCCGAGAAGCCGCTTCGCCCGGGCGCTCGCCTGCTGCTCAAGCACGGCACTCGCACCACCCAGGCCATCGTCGGGACACTGATCGAGCGGTTCGACGAGCAAGAGCTCACCGCACAGGAAGGCCCGGAGTCGTTGGAGCTCAACGAGATCGGCCGAATTTCGGTGCGCGTCGCGGAGCCCATCGTGGCAGACGACTACGCCGTCAACCGGCACACGGGCAGCTTCCTGCTGATCGATCCGGCCGGCGGCAACACGTTGGCTGCCGGGCTCGTGGGCAACGCTCTGGCTGCCGTCGAGCTGGGGTCGGCAGTTCCCGCGTGAGCGCACTGATCGCGGTTGCCCACGGCAGCCGTGACCCGCGCTCGAGCGCCACGATCCACCGCGCCGTCGACGCCCTGCGTCGACGGCGACCGGATCTGGACGTGCGCGTGGCGTTTCTCGATCTTTCCGAGCCCGGCGTCGATCAGGTGGTCGACGACCTGGCCGATACCGGGCACGGACGCATCGTCGCCGTTCCGATGTTGCTGGGCAAGGCTTTTCACGCAAAAGTCGATCTGCCCGAATTACTGCAGGCCGCGAGAACGCGACACCCGCACGTCTCGATAACGCAGGCCGACGTTCTGGGAGACGACCGACTCCTCGTCGACGCAGTCCGCGACCGGATCACCGACACCGGTGTCGCAGTAACCGATTCGACGGTCGGCATCGCCCTTGCAGCTGTCGGTTCCTCAGTGGCACCGGCGAATCAGCGCACCCGGGTGATCGCGCAGAAACTGCTCGCCGGAACAGACTGGGCCGGAGCTGTGACCTGCTTTGCGACCTCGGTCTCCCCGTCCCCCACCGATGCGATCGCACAACTGCGCGCGCTGGGAGCCGACCGCATCGTCGTGGCCCCCTGGTTCCTGGCCCCGGGACTGCTCACCGACAGGATCGAAGCCTCGGTCGCAGGCCTGCCGAATGTGGTGCATGCCAGGGTGATCGGAGCACATCCAGCGCTGGCAGATCTGGTGTCGCGGCGATACGACTCCGCAGTCTCGATGGGTCGTTCCGCAGGCTCCACTCCTGCGGCACGAGCTGGTGCAGCACCGGAGCCGAACGCTCTACCGCACCGGTTCAACGAACCGGTGCACCAGCAATCGCGTCGGCATCGCTAGCGTCTGCGATCTTCGGCACCCGAGTCGCTCGCACGTACACCGTCTCGCCCTCGCGCAGACCGAGAGCCTCACTGTCGCCGCGGGTGATCTGCGCCGCGAACAGTTCACCGGTGGCCGCATTCTTCAGTTCGACCTTCACCTCGAAGCCGAGGTGTACCACCCGCTCGACGACGGCCCGCGTCACACCGGCCGATTCGGCCGTCCCGCTGGCCTGAGCCTGCGCCAACGACGGATCGCGTCCGACGCGTATGTCGTGCGGCCGCACCATAAGTCCGTTCAGTTTGGCGACCTGCCCCAGGAACGACATCACGAAGTTGTTGGCCGGGCGATCGTAAAGATCTTCCGGGCTACCCACCTGTTCGATGCGGCCCTTGTTGAGCACCGCGATCCGATCGGCGACGTCGAGCGCCTCCTCCTGATCGTGGGTCACCAGCACGGTGGTGACGTGGACCTCGTCGTGCAGTCGACGCAGCCAGGTACGGAGATCGGCACGCACCTTGGCGTCGAGCGCGCCGAAGGGCTCGTCGAGGAGCAGCACCTGCGGGTCGACGGCGAGTGCGCGGGCCAACGCCATGCGCTGGCGCTGTCCACCGGACAGCTGCGCCGGGTAGCGACTCTGGAACCCGGCGAGCCCGACGATCTCGAGCAACTCGTCGACCTTCTTGGCGATCTCGGCCTTGGGCCGCTTGCGAATCTGCAGGCCGAAGGCGACGTTGTCGCGCACTGTGAGGTGCTTGAACGCCGCGTAGTGCTGGAACACGAACCCGATCTCACGGCGCTGCGGGCTGACCCAAGTGACGTCCTGACCGGCGAGCACCACCCGACCGGAATCGAGCTGTTCGAGCCCGGCGATGGAGCGCAGCAGGGTGGACTTGCCCGAGCCACTGGGCCCGAGCAGCGCCGTCAACGATCCCTTGGGGATGTCGATGCTGACGTCGTCGAGCGCTGCGAAGTCGCCGTAGTGCTTGTTGGCACCGACGACGGAGATCTCGATCTCGGGGGATGTCTCGGTCATTACTTCGTCCTCTTCTTGTCGAGGGCCGTCATCAACAGCAGCACGACGACGGCTATCGCCATGAGCAGTGTGGACGCGGCGTACGCGCCCTGCTGATTGAAGTCCTCGTACCGTGAATTGACCAGCAGCGTCAGTGTTTGGGAGATACCGGGCAGATTGGTCGAGACCATGATCACCGCTCCGAACTCGCCGAGCGACCGTGCGACGGTGAGTACGACGCCGTACGTCAACCCCCACCGGATCGCCGGGAGAGTGATGCGCCAGAACGTCTGCCACGACGACGCACCGAGCGTCGAGGCGGCCTCCTCCTGCTCCTCACCGATCTCGTACAGCACGGGTTCGACCTCACGCACCACGAACGGCAGCGTGACGAAGATCGTCGCGATGACCATGCCGGGAAGCGCGAAAATGACCTTGAAACCGAGGCTTTCGACTCCGCCGAACCACCCGTTGGCACCCCACAGCAGGATCAACGCAACGCCGGTGATGATCGGCGACACCGCGAACGGCAGATCGACGATGGCTTCCAGGACACCTTTGCCACGGAACCGTCCTCGTACGAGCGCCAGTGCGGTGACCACACCGAACACGATGTTGATCGGAACCACGATGGCGACGATCAACAACGACAGCTGCAGTGCCGACTGTGCAGCCGGGGTGGTGATCTGCTCCCAGAACGTGACGACGCCGTCCTCGAACGTGCGAAACAGGATGGTGGCGAGTGGAAATAGCACCAGAACGGCGAGATACAGCAGAGCTACGGTGCGCAGCGTCAGCTTGATCGGCAGACTGATTTTCACGAGATCTGCTCCTCACGTCGGGCCAGGCGATTGCCCACCACGCGAAGGACGAACAGCACTGCGAACGCGATCGCCAGCAGCACCACGGAGATCGCCGCCGCATCGGTTGGGCGGTCGTACTCGATGAGCTCACGGATGTACTGCGACGCCACCTGTGTGTCGTTGGGGATGTTGCCGCCGATGAGCACCACCGACCCGAATTCACCGATGGCGCGCGCGAAGGCGAGCCCCCCACCGCTGAGGATCGCCGGCAGCAGGACCGGCAGGACGATGCGACGGAAGATGGTCCAGTTGTTCGCGCCGAGCGAGGCCGCGGCCTCCTCGACGTCCTTGTCGAGCTCGATCAGCACCGGTTGAACCGCTCGCACCACGAACGGCAATGTGACGAACAGCAGCGCGACGATCACCGCGGGCTTGGTTGCGTTGAACACCAACCCGACCGGACTCGCCGGACCGTACAGCGACAGCAGAACCAGGCTGGCCACGATGGTCGGCAGTGCGAACGGCAGATCGATCAGGGCGTTGACGAATCGCTTGCCCGGGAACTCGTCCCGCACCAGGACCCACGCGATGAGGGTGCCGAGAAAGAGGTTGACCACGGCCGCCGCCACCGACACCTGCAACGTCACCTTGAACGTGGCCAGCGCGCGTTGCTCGGTGACCGCGTTCCAGAAGCCGGTGAGACCGTCGTCGAACGACTGGACCGTCAACGCCGCCAGAGGAAGCAACACGATGACGCTCAGCCACAACACGGCGACCCCGAGACCGAGTGGCCCCACCGACCCAGGGCCCCTGAACTTTCGGCCTTCCCGCCCGGCACGAAACCGAGGTCTCGTACCGGGCGGGACTGGCGAATCCGCAGTTGCGGCTTCGGTGGTCGAAGATGGCATCGATCTCTACCGAGTACTTTCCTGATAGATCGTGGCAATTGCGCCGTTGTCGCCGAACAGGTCCGCGTCGACCTGCGTCCAGCCACCGAGATCATCGATGGTGTACAGCTTCTCGGGGGTGAAGAACTTGTCCGAATACTCCGAGGCGATGTCCGGGTTCGTCGGTCGGAAACCGGCCTCCGCCCAGATCTTCTGGCCCTCGTCGGTGTAGACGAAATCGTTCAGCGCATTGGCGCGATCGAGATTGGCGCTGTCGTTGATCACTGCCACGGGATTGTCGATGCGGAATGTGACGGGAACGTCGACGTGCTCCACGTTCTGTCCCTGCTCCTCGATCAGGAGTGCTTCGTTCTCGTAGCTGAGCAACGCGTCACCCTGGCCCTGCAGGAAGGCTTCGGTTGCGGCGCGGCCGGATTCGGGCTGAACCGGGAAGTGATCGGCGACGAGGGTGCGAACGAAGTCGAGACCGGCTTGCTTGTCCTGGCCGCCGTTGCTCTTCGCCGCATAGGGAGCGAGCAGGTTCCACTTGGCCGAGCCCGAGCTGAGCGGGCTGGGGCTGATGACCTGAACGTCGGGCTTGATCAGATCGTCCCACGTACGGATGTTCTTGGGGTTGCCCTCGCGTACGACGATGGTCACCACGGAGCCGAACGGCACTCCGCCGTAGGCATTCTGATTCCAGTCCTCGTCGACCTTGCCTGCCTGCACCAGACGGGTGATGTCGGGTTCGACCGAGAAGTTGACGATATCGGCAGGCGCGCCGTCGGCAACCTTGCGCGACTGATTGCCCGATGCGCCGTAGTCCGCGTTGATGGCTGTTCCCTCGCCGTCCTCGGTTGCCGCGAATGCCGGACCGATTGCGTCCCAACCGTTCTTGGGGACGGCGTAGCCCACGAGGGTCAGTGCGGGGCCGCTCGCGGTGTCCGGCTCGCCGCCGACGACGTCACTGGATCCGCCGTTGCATGCGGTGAGCAGAAGGGTTCCCACAGCTGCGAACGTGGTCAGCAGGTAGCGAGAGCTGTGCCTCATCGAGAAAAGGCCTTTCGTGACAGTGTGCAATGAGTACGAACTGGGCATGGTCGACATTCCCGAAGTCGAACCGGTGCACCACCGTGGCCGCGAGTCATCGCGAGATCACCGAGGGCGGCAGAAAGTACGTCGTGAACCGCCCGACCGCGAGAAGTACGCGCGTGGGCAACGGATCGACGGAACCGATTCGACGAAGGAAAGAATCAACAACAGTCGATATCGGCGACTGCCAGCATGCCGACAGCGATCAACGCCAACTGATGGCGGACGCGGTACTCGGCGGCAGAAGACACGGTCAGAAATCTAGCAGAGGTTCCGGACCGACTCTAATCGGCTATCGAGTGAGCAACCAGGCGATGACAACCAGCACCAGCAGCGCGATGAGCGCCAACGTGACCCGAGACCGTGGCATTACTGTCCATCCTTCGTCGTAGTGGTGGCCGCACCCGTCGGCTCCGCATCGCGAGCCGCCCGTGCATCACGCCCGAGCAGGTGCAGAACCACCGCGAGCACACGATCGAACACTCGTGCCAGCAGGAACGCGGTAGGCACGATGACCAGCAGCACGACTACCGACTGTGGCACGAACGGCAAACCCGTCACCCACAGTTCGACGCCGTCCCACCAGCGTGCGATCGATTCCACCCTCGCAGCTTAAACCAGCTCGTTCCGCTCTCACGCCACGCCGATCGACGACCAGCAGTGGACGCATGCCATCTATCGGTCGATGATTACGCCATGACGGCATACGAAGATCTTTCGCCAGTGCCCCCGGTGGCCGACGAGCCCGCCATGGGGTCGGGGCATCCAGGGTTGGGCGGCGTCGAGGTCCAGGGAGCGTTGGGCAGCACCGACGCACCGGTGTCCACCCTGACGTCCTACCGGAGCGCCTTTCCGCCGATCGACGACTATGCGTTCCTTTCGGACTGCGAGACGACCTGCTTGATCGCTCGAAACGGATCGGTCGAGTGGATGTGCGTGCCTCGGCCGGACTCCCCCAGCATCTTCGGCGCGGTTCTCGATCGCAGTGCAGGCCATTTCCGGGTCGGGCCGTACGGTCAGTCGGTGCCCGCGGCACGGCGGTACCTGCCCGGTGGCCTGATCGTCGAGACGACGTGGCAGACCGAGACCGGTTGGCTCATCGTCCGCGACGCGCTCGTCATGGGACCGTGGCACAACACCGATCAGCGCTCTCGCACCCACAAGCGCGCACCGAGCGACTGGGACGCCGAACACATCCTGCTGCGCACCATCAAGTGCGTCAGCGGCACAGTCGAACTCGAGATGAGCTGCGAGCCTGCCTTCGACTACCACCGCGCGCCGGCGAAGTGGGAGTACACCGGCAAGGTGTACGAGGAGACCACCGCCACCTGCGAAGCCAGTGCGGGCGGCGATCAGCCCACGTTGAAGCTGACCACCAATCTCCGCATCGGCATCGAAGGACGTGAAGCCCGCGCCCGCACTCGAATGACGGAGGGCGACAACGTGTTCGTCGCTCTGTCGTGGTCGGATCTGCCTGCGCCGCAGACGTTCGAGGAGGCCGCGGACAAGATGTGGCGCACGTCCGAATGCTGGCGGCAGTGGATCACGATCGGCCGGTTCCCCGATCACCCGTGGCGGGGTTACCTGCAGCGCAGTGCCCTCACGCTCAAGGGACTGACCTACGCCCCCACCGGCGCACTGCTCGCGGCGTCGACCACCTCGCTTCCGGAAACGCCGGGTGGAGAACGGAATTGGGACTACCGCTACACGTGGGTGCGTGACTCGACGTTCGCACTGTGGGGCCTCTACACACTCGGACTCGACCGTGAGGCCAACGACTTCTTCGCGTTCATGTCCGATGTGGCGACAACGGCGAACGGCGAGGTCAATCCGCTCCAGGTCATGTACGGCATCGGCGGCGAGAAGACTCTCGACGAGAGCGAGCTGCCGCACCTGTCCGGATACGACGGTGCACGTCCGGTACGTATCGGCAACGGAGCCTACGACCAAGAGCAGCACGACATCTGGGGCACGATGCTCGACTCGGTGTATCTGCACGTCAAGTCGCGCGAGCACGTCCCCGAATTCCTGTGGCCCCTGCTCAAGCGACAGGTGGAGGAGGCGATCGCCAACTGGCGCAAGCCCGATCGCGGCATCTGGGAGGTGCGCGGTGAACCGCAGCACTTCACCTCCTCGAAGCTCATGTGTTGGGTCGCACTCGACCGCGGGGCCAAGCTCGCCGACATCCACGGCGAGAAGGAGTATTCGGCCAAGTGGAACGAAATCGCCGACGAGATCAAGGCGGACATTCTCGAGAACGGCACCGATTCTCGGGGTGTCCTCACTCAGCGCTACGGTGACCCGTCGCTGGATGCGTCACTGCTGCTCGCACCGCTGCTTCGATTCCTGCCTGCCGAGGACGAACGCATCCGCGCGACGGTGCTCGCCATCGCCGACGAGCTGACCGAGGACGGCCTGGTCCTGCGCTACCGAACCGACACCACCGACGACGGTCTGGCCGGCGAGGAAGGGACGTTCACGATCTGCTCCTTCTGGCTGGTGTCGGCGCTGGTCGAGATCGGCGAGCTCCCTCGCGCCAAGCACCTCTGCGAGCGTCTGCTGGGGTACGCGAGCCCACTCAAGCTCTACGCCGAGGAGATCGACCACCGCACCGGCCGTCACCTCGGTAACTTCCCGCAGGCGTTCACCCACCTCGCACTCATCAACGCGGTGGTGCACGTCATCCGCGCCGAGGAGGCTCAGGTGGCAGGGCACTTCCAGCCCGCCCACTCCAACCCCTGAGAGGGAGGGCTCAGCGGCCGAGTTGCCTCGCCCATTCGGCGATCAGCTCGGCCGCGGGCTTCGCCTGTGCCCGGCGAAAACCGGTGCCCGCCCACATCGACAGGCCCGACGGATCGCCTGCCGCCGCGGCCTTCGCCCGCATCGGCGCGGTCAGATAGTGCAGATCGGGATACGCCAGCGGTGCCGCTTCGGAGTTCTCACGCATGAACTCGTTCACCAGCCCACGCGCGGGGCGGCCGGAGAACGCCTTGGTCACCGCGGTGTCGGGAGCGAGCGTCAGTTGCTCGCGATGTACGGGTTTGGTGCCGGCCTCGGGTGTGTTCAACAACGCCGTACCGAGCTGAGCCGCATGCGCAAGACCCGAATCGAGCAGTGGCGCAATGTCGTTGCCGTCCATCAGTCCCCCCGCGGCGATTCGCGGTAGGTCGGATGTCTCACGCACTGCGATCAGCAGTTCGGTCAGTGGCTCGTCCGGGGCCGACCCGTCGAACGTGCCTCGGTGCCCGCCCGCTTCGGGTCCCTGCACCACGAGCGCGTCCACCCCGTTCGCGGTGGCCACCGATGCGTCCGACGCGGTGGCGACGGTGGCCCACACCTCGGTCCCCACAGCGTGCAACTGGGCGACCTCGTCCGCGTCGAACGTCGCGAACGTACTCGACACCAGCGGTACCGGGTGTGCCAGCAGCCAGGCGAACTTCTCGGCGTAGAAGTCGTCCCGGCGCACCAACTCTCCCGGCTCCGCGTCGAAACGCTCGAACCAGGACGTCAGGTGCTCGGCATAGGACTCCACATCCGCACCCGATGGCTCCTCCGGCAGAAAGAGATTGACACCGAACAGCAGACCGCGCACCGAATCGATCTGCGCCGCAAAAGCTTCGGGCGTCAACAGTGCACCGGCGATCATGCCCAGCCCACCTGCCTCCGACACCGCACGGGCGAGTTCGGGAGTACTCGGGCCACCTGCCATCGGCGCACCGACAACGGGAACACGCAGCTGCTTCAGAATCGGCGTCGTCACAGGTTCGAAATGTACTCGCCCGCCATGTGCGACTGGAGGTGGTGGGGACCGCGCGCCCTCACTGACAACTGCGCGCCCCGGCTCCGATGCGAGAGGGGGCGTGCAGTCGACAGAAAAGGTGTGAGGTTACTTCTTGGGCTTGTCCGACGAGGATTCCGAGGACAGTGCGGCAACGAAGGCTTCCTGCGGCACCTCGACGCGGCCGATCGTCTTCATCCGCTTCTTGCCCTCTTTCTGCTTCTCGAGCAGCTTGCGCTTACGGCTGATGTCGCCGCCGTAGCACTTGGCCAGCACGTCCTTGCGGATCGCGCGGATGTTCTCGCGGGCGATGATGCGAGATCCGATGGCGGCCTGGATCGGCACCTCGAACTGCTGGCGCGGAATCAGTTCCTTGAGCTTGGTCGTCATCTTGTTGCCGTAGGCCGCGGCGTTGTCCTTGTGCACGATCGCCGAGAACGCGTCCACGGCCTCGCCCTGCAGCAGGATGTCGACCTTGACCAGCGCACCGGCCTGCTCGCCGATCTCCTCGTAATCGAGGCTGGCGTATCCGCGTGTTCGGGACTTCAGGATGTCGAAGAAGTCGAAGATGATCTCGGCCATGGGAATGGTGTACCGCAGCTCGACGCGGGTCTCGGACAGATAGTCCATGCCCCCGAGTTCTCCGCGTCGTCCCTGGCACAGTTCCATGATGGAACCGATGAACTCGCTCGGCGAGATGATGGTGCACTTGACCATCGGCTCGAACACTTCGCGCGCTTTGCCCTCGGGCCAGTACGACGGATTGGTGACGATGTGCTCGGCACCGTCTTCCATCTCGACGCGGTAGACCACGTTCGGCGACGTCGAGATCAGGTCCAGGTTGAACTCTCGCTCGAGCCGCTCGCGGGTGATCTCCATGTGCAGCAGACCGAGGAAGCCACAGCGGAAACCGAAGCCGAGAGCCACCGACGTCTCCGGCTCGTACGTCAGTGCCGCGTCGTTGAGCTGCAGCTTCTCGAGGGCGTCACGCAGGTCGGGGTAATCCGAACCGTCGAGCGGATAGAGGCCCGAGTACACCATCGGACGGGGCTCGCGGTAGCCGGTGAGCGGCTCGGTCGCACCCTTGCGGAAGGTGGTGACGGTATCGCCGACCTTCGACTGACGGACGTCCTTCACACCGGTGATGAGGTAACCCACTTCGCCGACGCCCAGGCCCTTGGTCGCCTTCGGATCGGGTGAGACGATCCCGACCTCGAGCAGCTCGTGCGTCGAGCCGGTCGACATCATCGTGACCTTCTCGCGCGGATTCAGCGCACCGTCGACGACGCGAACGTAGGTGACGACGCCGCGGTAGGTGTCGTAGACCGAGTCGAAGATCATCGCGCGGGCAGGCCCGTCCGGGTTGCCGACCGGGGCCGGAACCAGCTTGACGACCTCGTTGAGAAGTTCCTCGACGCCCACACCCGTCTTACCGGACACGCGGAGCACGTCGTCGGCCTCGCACCCGATGATGTGGGCGATCTCGGCGGCGTAGCGGTCCGGGTCGGCGGCGGGCAGGTCGATCTTGTTCAGCACCGGGATGATGGTGAGCTCTTTGTCGAGAGCGAGGTACAGGTTCGCGAGCGTCTGCGCCTCGATGCCCTGCGCGGCGTCGACGAGCAGCACTGCACCTTCGCAAGCCTCGAGGGCGCGCGATACCTCGTAGGTGAAGTCGACGTGGCCGGGCGTGTCGATGAGGTGCAGCACGAATTCCTCGCCGTCGACGACCCACGGGAGCCGGACGTTCTGCGCCTTGATGGTGATGCCGCGCTCGCGCTCGATATCCATCCGGTCCAGGTACTGAGCGCGCATCGACCGGTCGTCGACGACGCCCGTGAGCTGCAACATCCGGTCGGCCAGCGTCGACTTGCCGTGGTCGATGTGGGCGATGATGCAGAAGTTCCTGATCCTGGACGGATCGGTGAACGTCGTGTCGGCGAAGCTTGTAATGGGACACTCCTGAGCTATGAACGATATGAGTGATGCAACAGCACGTCAAGCGATAGTCTACTGTCGCATCTCTCGCGATCGCGAAGGCTCCGGCCTGGGCGTGGACAGGCAAGAAGCAGACTGCCGCGAACTAGCCAAGCGGTTGGGCTGGACGGTCGTCCGCGTCGAGACCGATAACGACATTTCAGCGGCGTCAGGAAAGCGTCGACCTGGCTACCTCGCAACTCTAGCGGCCGTCCAGAACGGCGAAGCCAACGCAATCATTGCCTGGCATACCGACCGACTGCACCGGCAACCGATCGAGCTCGAATCCTTCATCGAAATAATCGAGAAGCACGGCGTCGCGATTCAAACCGTACGCGCAGGAATTCTCGATCTGTCGACCCCCTCCGGCCAGATGGTCGCACGCGTTCTCGGCGCGACGGCCCGTCACGAAGTCGACCAAACCCGCGGTCGTATTCGTCGGCAGAAGCTCGACGCAGCGGCGACCGGCAAGTACCGCGGAGGCCCCCGGCCGTTCGGGTACGAGCCGGGTGGAATGGTGATCCGCGAGTCCGAAGCCGAGCTGATCCGCGACGCAACCCGACGCGTGCTAGCCGGGGTGTCGCTGCGCTCGATAGTTCGTGAATGGTCGGAAGCATCAGTCAACACCTCGCTTGGCAAGCCCTTCACCGTGACAGGCCTACGCGGTCTCCTGATTCGCTGGCGCAACGCGGGACGGATAGAGCGACACGGCGTGTTGCTCGACGGCAAGGCGCAATGGCCTCCGCTGGTGTCTGAGGACGAGCTACGCGCCGTTCGTTCCGTTCTCAACGATTCCTCTCGTCGGACGACCCTCAAGCGCCAGCGGCAATGGCTCGGCAGCGGCGTCTATCGGTGCATCTGCGGATCAACGATGCGATCCTCCGGCACAGGACGAACGGATAAGGGCCAGCGGCGAACCGTGTACCGGTGCCGTTGGGCGACAGCGCATCCCGGCCAGGGCGAGCACTCGAGCCGCGGGGCTGAAGCTACGGACCTGTTCGTCGAAACCGCCGTTGTCGAGCGGCTACAGCAACCGGAGGCCGTCAAACTCTTCGTGCCCGACGGGGTGGACATCGACGAGCTTCGACTCAAGCGCGACGTTCTCGGTGGTCGACTGACCGAGGTCGCCGACATGTTCGCCTCCGGCGCAGTGACATCGGACCAATTGCGCACCATTACCGCTCGACTCACCACGGAGCGAGACGCTATCGACAGCGAACTGTCGAGGGTCCGCGCAAGCGGCGACCTCGCTGACATCGTCCTGTCCGAGAACATCGCCGAGCGTTGGGCAAACGAGCTCGACCTCGACGTCCGCGCGCGGATCGTCGACGCCATGGCCACAGTCACGCTTCTGCCGGGCAATACCCGCGGACCGGACGGCGGCTACTTCAACGAGGATCTCGTTCGGATCGAGTGGCACTGAGCGTGTAAGCCTTGCGTCTCGATGCGTTCTCGCACAACAGTTTTCGCGAACCGACTAGTTGCGGATCCGCGATCCTCGAAGTACCTTGGGCGAATCAATCGCAGCGAAAAAACAGAAACGCTGTCCCGCACCGAGACGAGTCGACATGACCAAGAAGCCGACAATCGCAGAAACCACCAACGAGATGCTGTCCACGGAGTACTTCCGTCGATTCAGCAAGGAAGACAACGTTCCCGAAGAGCAGCACATCAAGGTGTTCTATGAGACTGCAAGCGCGCCTAGCGCGACCGTCGCCGCTGAATACCTGCGGCTCACACGCGGCGTATCAGTCAGTGCCGGGGCACTGGCTGCCGCCGTGCGCCGAGGAGAGTTGACGGCTTACAAGATCGGAAACAGCCTTCATTTCGCCCCCGTCGACCTCGACACCTGGCTCGAATCACGCAAAGTCGGGGCATGACCGACGACGAGCGGCAGCGGATACGCGAGGCCGCACGCCGAGTCGCCGCTACCGCTCCCCCGATTCCCGACGACGCCGCAAGGCTTATCCGCGAAGCATTCCGTATCCGCCCGACGAACGTCGCGCGCTGACTGACGAGCGGACGAAGGCC
This sequence comes from Rhodococcus sp. IEGM 1370, assembly GCF_033142325.1. NCBI lineage: Bacteria > Bacillati > Actinomycetota > Actinomycetes > Mycobacteriales > Nocardiaceae > Rhodococcus > Rhodococcus sp. IEGM 1370. The sequence continues at coordinate 354,751 of NZ_JAWLRY010000003.1, forward strand.
ACACCACCCGAGCGGCCAGAAGTAAACCCACCACCACCAGCGAGAGGCGCAACTTCAGACATGCAGTCACAACACACATGCCGAGCAAAAAGGATGCGCCATGGAAACGAAGACCCGTGCTGGACATAAGAAGTCCCGCGCACCGGGAGGAACGCGGGACCTTCTAACAGGAGAGATCGCTCACCACCAAAGCAAGCTACCGAACGTCTCGAATGTTACCACCGCACAGTCCAATACCGCTACAACTTCGATCGAAACGCTGATCGAGCGCATCAACGATCTGGAACGGTCGGACACCGATACTGTTGAGCGCACGCGTTTTTCGTGGCTTTCACGCGGCGCAGCCGCGGAGTTCGCCGCCGAATCGGTCACCCGCAATCGCCGCCGAGCAGATCTCGAGGCCGTCGATCGGTTCTTCGCAGGTTTGCAGTGGACGATGAGAACAACGTGGTCCAGCGACCGGTACGAGATCACGCCGACAACCGAGCTTCTCGTTCACCCCAGCATTCGCAGCGGTGGAGACTTCGGCGTCGTCCTCCGCGGTGAGGGTTGGCGCTGCACACGCAACGGCGGCTGTGGCTATGAGGATCTTGCGGGCCAGGTAATGCGCAGGGGCAGCGTCGAGATCGTGGATCTCGCGGCTACGGTCACGAAACTGTCGACTGGTACCTCGTGAGTACCCGCGAGGCCGAGCTCACCCGGTACCGGGAATGGTGCATCGAGCAGGCCGAGAAGCAGGCAGCCGCGTTGCCCCGTCCCGCCAGGGACCGCAGGTACCTCCGGCTCGCATCAGCCGAGAAGCCCGCCGTGGTTCGGTCTGGGGCTTCGTATCCCATCGACGATCCACGGTGGTGGGTCGAGGACCGCTACTGCCATGACCTGCGCACTTGCTATCGACTCATCGACACGATCCCCGACGCTCTGATCCTGAAATTTCGGGACGGTGTTGTCGACACGTCGACGATCAAGCACGAGTTTCTGTTCTGGCGCGACGGCGACGACTTCCGCGCCGACCTGATCGAGACGTTTCGCGTCGAACTACTGAACGAGGACTTCTTCTGATGGCAACCAAGGCTCGGCCGGCTCGCTTGTCGCGCCAGCACGAAGGACAGGCGAGATGGGCATACATGCTCGCCGAGAAGCATCCCAACGATCTGCTCTACGTCAGCGGGATCGGTTGGCACTGGTACGACGGCGCGCGGTGGGTCGAGGACGTCGACTCAGCACGAGCGAAACGTCTCGTTCTAGAGCTTCTCAGGACAGGCCGCTCGGCAACTTCAGTCGACAAGGATCTTTTGCGCGAGATCGTCGCCTGCGAGAAGGCCTCCGCGATCAACGGGATTCTCTCGCTTGCAGCAGCTCTCGAACAGTTTCACACGCCGGTCGACCAGCTCGACGCTGATCCGAACGCTCTCAACGTCGCCAACGGCACGCTCGATCTCCTCACTCTCGAGCTTCGGCCGCACTCCCCGGCCGACCGCATCACCAAGGTCACCCGAGCCGCGTTCGATCCGAATGCCGCCTCGGAGCGTTGGGATCGCTTCCTTCGCTCATCACTGCCGGATCGGGACGTGCGCGACTTCCTGGCGCGGTACGTCGGCCTCGCTCTTCTCGGTCGGGTAGTCGAGCACATTCTGGTCATCCTGATAGGCAAGGGGCGCAACGGAAAAGGGGTGTTCTACACAACCGTTGGATTCGCACTCGGCGACTATGCGGGCACGCCGTCACCGGACCTGTTCAACCGCGCCGACGGAACACACAGCGCCCCCGAGATGGCCCTGATGGGTAAACGGTGGGTCGCGGTGTCCGAGACCGGCGAAGAAGCGACACTGTCGGTCGCAACGACGAAGCGCTTGGTCGGCGGCGACCCGATCACGGCTCGACGGCTGTACGGGCACGAAGTCACATTCAGTCCGAGCCACACCGCCGCGATGATCACTAACCACCTACCGAAGGTCAAAGGCGATGACCCTGCCATCTGGGAACGACTGAGGGTGGTTCCGTTCGAGGTGGTCATACCCGAGAGCGAGCGACAGAAAGACTTGCCCGAAATGCTCGAGCTCGACGCAGACGCGGTACTGGCCTGGGCACTGCGCGGGTTGGCCGACTACCGGGAGCGAGGCGGTCTCGATGCTCCCGACGCCGTTTCGGCGGCGACCAAGCGCTATCACCGAAACGAGGACGCGGTCACCCAGTTCGTCGAGCAGACGCTCGAGAAAGTGGAACGCGGAAAGGTCGTGTTCGCCGTCGTGTACCTCCACTGGCAGAAGTGGGCCGCGCGGAACCAGAATCCGGATCTGACCAAGGCGAAGTTCTCAAATGCGCTGTTGGAGAGAGGATTGGACGTCAGAAAGGGGGCCGGCAACAAGATCTATGTCCACGGATACGAGCTCGCGGTCGCCCCGTAGAGAACTAACTCCCCAACACCCTCTGACCTGGGAATAGTTAGTCAAGTTAGTTTCCAGACCAACTTTTCTCAGGTACGCGTATAGGGAAAAGGTATCCCCCAAACTAACTCGGCTAACTCTCCGCAGGTCAAAGCCCTGCGCGAGTTAGCCCAGCGAAGCAAAACCCCCGAAATTACGCCCGAAAAGACCACCCAACGCAAACGAAAGCCCACAACCATGTCCCAATCACGAGCTCGAACCGAAGCCCGATGAGCGGCCCGCAGAGCCAAGGACGACGGCATCGACAAGCGACCGAGCGGAGATCCCATTTCGATCGTCCGGCGCGTTGTCGACAGCGTTGTCGACAGCGTCGTCGGCCTCGAGGTCGACCCGAACGGCGAGACCGTGCCGCTCGATCTGAGCGTCGACCAACTGCTCGCCGTCGGACAGTTGGCCGCGAAACTCGCCGAGCTGCAGCAGACGGAATACCGCGACAGGCTTGAGCTTGCGCGGCTCGCTCTCGAACACCAAACCCCAGACAACCCCGCATCGACCGACGCCGGGAGCACAACCGAAGGAGCAAGCAAGTGAGCACACACAACAGCGGCATCGACAGCTCGACCTGGGAAACCAACCCCGGCGGGTTCGGACCCGGCGAGGCTTCGGAGATCGTCGGCAACACCAACGCGGTGAGCGAGCGAGACCGGCAGGCGCACGCGAGAGCCGAGTCGGAGCGGCGAGCGGCCGAGGACGACCGGGAACGAGCCAGCGGGGTCGGGGTGTCGCCGACTCTCGACCACGAGCTCGGACAGCGGCTCAACGAAGGTCCGCTCAAGGGCATCAAGCGCAACGCGGCAGCGGCACGCAAGGTCGAACACCGGCTCGACGAGGAGCGCGAGGAGCTGTTAAATCTCGCGGCCGGACAGCGCGACGGCGAATTACTCGCCGCGGCATGGGAAGCGGCCGAGGCAAAGAAGGCAGTCCCCTCGATCATGGTGGCGGCGCAGGAGTTCGACAGGACGGCGATTCCGACGACACACCCGATCGCGCGTCACGGACAGTTCGAGGAGCGGATGCGAGCTCACCATGCGAACGCAAATCGCGAAACTGTGCTCGCGGCATGGAGTGACGTCGAGCAGGTTCTCGGCGAGGAGTCGACGTCGATCCTCGATGAGTCGGTACGCACATACCGGACGCTGGTCGATGCGACCGGTGAGGTCGACAACGCGGCCGCGGTGATCGCCGACGGACGACCCGACGTGCTCGACGCGTTCACGATATGGCCGACACTGGTGGAACGCTGGCGCGAAGTGCAGTGCGTACGACAGTGGCTCGCGCTGGTAGAGAACAACGGTTTTGATCCCACGTACCCCGAGCGGTTGATCCGGACCGACGCTCAGATGATCGAGCGGGAGGTGTGGCGCAGCCAGTTCGTCGGACAGGTCGGGGTCGAGATCGCCCACGTCGATACGCCCGAGGCTGCGCTGCAGTGGTTCGCGGACAAGACGATCGAGACAGGAGCACACGCATGAGCGCAAAGACCGCGACCAAAGGCATGGCCCGCTATCTCACGGACCCACCCGAGAGCGCACAGCAGGAATACCAGGGCCAGCAACGCGAAGCCAAAGCGGGGCGCGAGAACTCGAGTCAGGTCGCCGACATCGCGTCGGTGCACGGGAAGGAGCTGACCCGGCTCGCTCGAGATCCCGAGGCGCGCCGAGCGCAGCACGCGGCTGACAGGGCCGAGCGAGACCGGCTCGACGCCGAGCGGGAGAGACAACGGGTGCAGCGAGCCAAGGACGCGCTCAAGCATCGGACCGAGATCGCCGATCCCACCGCACGCGGACAGCGGCGATACATAAAGGTCGACGAGTAAGGGCACCCGACGCGGCGCGTGGAGCGAGGAATCGATTCACGCGTCGCCGTCGAACGACGCAAAACCTGCTCGACTTCGACACAGTAGGGGTCGCCAGGTCAGGGGTCGCTCAGAAGGCGAGCCACAGCGGGCCGTGTCGGCCCACAACGGGTTTCACGCGTCGCGCGTCAAGTCCGTTCGCGCCCCAGCGCCGGGACGTTTGGCGTGCCACTCGTCGATCGTGGACTCGAGCCAGCCCTGATTACGGCCCACTGTGGCATCGGGTTCGGGTAGGTAGTTCTTGCGCTGATACTGCTTCACAGCGTCGAGCGAGACACCGAGCTTGTCGGCGATCTCCCCACGGGACAGGTAGTGGATGGTCATGGATCTCCCTCGTATCGGCAGGTGTCGACAGGGACGCTACCCCTTTTGGGTATGAGGTTGACTAGATACCCTTTTAGGTATTAGGTATTAGGTATGACCACCACCGAGAACGCCACGGCCACAGTCCAACTGTTCGTCTCGACCACCGACGCCAGCACGCGACGCGAGAGCGTGGTCGTCGAGGACTTCCCCACAGTCACCGACGCATTTTCCGACCTGATCGCGTTCTGTCGCGACGAGCAGTGGACGATCACACCCACGCTCGACGAGGACGGCGTGATCGTCTACCTGCTCGCGGGGGACGACATCAGCGAGGGACTGGCAACCATCAACCGACCGTCTACGGATGGCCTGGCCAAAGCAGCAACCCACCGCACAGGATGCACGGTGGGTTGCTCTGCGTTCCACTGTGACGTCAGTCGTGAAGCTCGAGCGTCTGCGTCGGAGTGAACGTGGCCTCGCGAACACTGAAGCCCTCGCCGAACTTTGCGTAAATCATGTTCGTGTCGATCTGAGCCGACTGTTTCAGTTCGCCGTAGCCGACGAACTTCCTGCCTACGAGCTTTGGCAGCTCGGATGCGTTAATGGTCGTTCCCATGTGGAAGTGAACCCCTCTCTGTGGTGGTGAGTCAGACCGGACTTTCCGGACGACAGGGACAGTAGACGTGGGCACCGACAATTGAATACGCAACCAACACGAGATGCATGGAAGCGCAGACCCCCAGGGGTGGGAGGCCCCTCCCGGGTGCGCGCGAGCAAGGCAGCCAGGTACTGCACATTTCGTCGGCTGCGGTGCGAAAAGAACCGCATTTTTGACGCCCTCAAACGCCCTGAGCGGGCCTTTTCGGGCTGAACGCGCGTTCGAATGCCGACTCCAGCTTCCCGTCCAGCATGGTTCGAGTCGACAATACGTTCGATTCGACGCGTATTACACAGCCGCTCAACATATTTCGGAGATACCGGCAGGAACATTGGACAGATCACCGTACGGCGTACGACCATTGGTGTTCAACCGATCCCCAGCAGAGAGGGGCCTCAGATGCCCACGCTCACCCCCAAGTTCCCGGTAGCGACCGCCACGAAGGAGCAGCACGCCGAGATGGCCAAGCTCGCACTCGCCAAGGTCTACGAGCACGCGCCGTACACCGCGGAGGTCGACAGCACGTTCTGGCTTGAAGTCGCGGGTCTGCACTCGTTCCTGTCCGGCCCTCCGAGCTGATCGCCGTGCCCACCGACGCAGAGCTCGCGGCATGGTTGGTTGCCGAGAGGGATCACCGGATCGCCGAGCTCGAGTACAGCGGCCTCGAGTCGTCCGAGGTGCTCGACGAACTCAGGGCGCAGATCGTCGACGCGGCAATCACTCGCCAACTCGACACGGCCGGTCTCGAGCCGCACAGCGTCGCCGATCTGCTCGCCGCGCTCGATCACACGAAGTTCGTCAGGCAGGACGGCACGGTCGACGTGGAGCGAGTCGAGAAGGCGATCGGCGCACTCGCACGCGGTGCCGCTGTCGAGAACCGACCACCCCCGCGTTCGTCCGACCGTGCACCGTCTCGCGGGGTCGGTCGCTACCTGGAAAGGACTTAGGTCGTGAATGACAAGACTCGACCCACGTCGATCACCGACTTCTATATCGCCAAAGCCGCCGCGACGGGCGAAAAGGGAGTCACCCTCGAGGCCGACGACCTGGCCATCCTCGACGATCTGCAGAGAACCTCCGACGACATTGCGGCACTCGATCATGTCCTGTCGGAGGGCCGAACCCTCACGACGCAGAGTGGGTCCGTCAAAATTCACCCCGCGCTCGCCGCGGTTCGACAGCTCAGAGTGACCCGAGCGCGACTAGCCGCTGTTATGGACGCACGAATCCTCGCCGCTTGTTCAAACTCCGGCGCAGCCAGCGGTGGGCAAACTGGAATCCGGGGCGTCTACACCGGTAACGGATCTCAGAATCAGGGACGAGATAACGAACGCGGAGCTCGACGGGGCAAAGGTCGTGTGGCGCGTCCTCGAGCTGGACGGGGCGCGTGATGGCTCGACCGATGCTCGCCTCCGACTTGGTGGACGCGGGTCGCCCCCCTGCCCTCACGTTTGACGACGTGCCGCCCGAGCTGCGTCCGAGCAACTGGCGTCGGTGGCTCGGCAAGGTGAAGAAGAAGCACGTCGCCGAAGCGCTCGCGAGCGGGATTGAGAAGAAGCGCGCCCGACTGATGGCAGCGGGCGAGCTGCAGTCCGACGCGTATTGCCAGTGGCTCGCCGATCACGACTTGACCACAGCGGCCGGACGGCCCGCGAGCGGGTGGGATTCGACGACACTCGCTCGGTGGGAGGAAGCGCGGTGAGGACGCTGCACGTACCGGCGCGGTGCCACAACGGGCACCACCTCGAACCGCGGACAACGTACGTGCGCCACACCGGGGCCGACTCGTCGGCGGCGTCGGGCCACCGCCCCATCGGTTGGGAGTGCGTCGTGTGCGTCCGCGCCGCGTGCTGGCAGGCCCACTATCCCGGCCAGTCGGTGCCGGCCGAACTACTCAAGCCCGAAAATTTCAAACGGCAGCTCGAGACCATGAGACGGTCACGACTGCCGAAATTCACAGCCGCCGTTCACTTTCGGTCCGGTTGGCAGTTCGCGGACCGAGACTCGACCCCCGAGACGCGGGCACAGCGGGAACGAGAAGCCGCCGAGGCCGAACGCCGCGAGCTCGCTAGGAAAGAACGAGAGCTACAGGACGCCGAGGACCGGCGAGCTCGGCAGATCCGGCGCGAGCAGGCCGACGACGCTCTGCGGTCGATCCGCGCTCTGATGGGTGCCGCGTCGTGATCGTATTGCGACTGTTCGGCGTCGAGATCCTCGCGATTGGCCGTCCCGAGCCGGACGACGCCGAGCCGGACGCGCTCGACAACACCGCGGGCAGCTTCGACCTCGCGGACCCCGAACTCGCCGAGCGCGACCACGACGTCTACCTTGCGCGCCGGCGGCGTCGACCGACCATCGTGGCAATCGGATCGAGGCATCAAGGCTCGACGACGCCCGCTCGCGCCCTCGAATTCCGGCCAACAATGTAAGCATCGAGTCTCGATACTGTTGCCCTACAACATGATTCGTAGCGCTTGATTCGACACGCGACAAGTGGCCGTCCTACCCTGGCGACACGCAGTACCTCAAGGGCTCGGCTGACCTCGCAGGGAACATCGCCGAAGACGTGCTCGCCGTCGATGGTCGGGTACCGCAGTGGGTGCTCGACGAATGGGCTAAGCGGATGCCCGGTATCGGCACGGCCAGCCCAATCGACATCGTCATTGTCGCCGGTCAGTCGAATGCGACGGCCCGCACGCAGCTCACCTCCGTGGTGAACGACCCCGACCCGCGCAGTCTCGTCTGGGACGGCACGTCGATCATCCAAGAGCCCGCGCAGTCTCTCGCGTGGGCGCAGACGCAGTGGCTCGGCAGCGAGTTCGCCCGTGAGTACCTACGCAACAATCCTACCCGCCGCGTGCTGGTCGTCCCGGCCGCGCTCGGTTCGACGGGCTTCACCACGACGTCGGTCACCCCGCCCGCTGCTGGCTACACCTACGTCAGTGGTGGCGGCACCTGGGATCGCACCCTCACCGCCGACCCGGTGAATCTGTACTCGCAGATGATCGCCAAGGCGCAAGCCGCACGTACGGCGGCTGGTGCTACCTCGCGCATCGTTGCGGTGCTCTGGTCACAGGGCGAGTCCGACCGGGCCGCGATGACGCAATCGCAGTACGCGGCCAAGCTCGATGACCTGATCGCCACCCTGCGCACCGATCTCGGGATCTCCGATCTGCCCGTGATCCTCGGCTCGATGGCACCGGACTTGATCGTTGAGAACACGACCGGAACCGCGGGCATCAACGCTGCGCACATCGACACTCCACGCCGTCTGGCGCGCACGTCGTTCGTACCCGGTCCCGCAAACCTGATCGAGTTCGGGCAATCGAAGCTGCACTGGTCACCGCAGGGGCAGGCGGTTCGCGCCCGTCAGATCGCCGTCGAAGGCCTGTACCGGGCGAGGTTAAACACCACGACCGAGAAGCCGATCGCACCGCAGCGGCCCACGGTGACCCGCTCGGGTACCGAAGTCATCGCGAAGTGGGAGGCACCACCTGCGCGGGCGACGGCATTCACCCTGCACTGTCCACCGACTCCGGCGCGACGTGGACGAGCCAGACCCTCGCAGGGCCCATCGTGCTCGAGTACGTCACCACCATTGCGGCCAACCTCCCGGTCTGGGCGCGTATCAGCTCCACCAATGAGATCGGTACGTCCGACTACAGCCGAGAGGTCCACGCATGATCATCGACCGCCTTCCCGTCACGTTCACCACGCCGTCACCGCAGAAGATCCAGACCGGTCTCGGTGTCGCCGGATTCACCCACCGGTACACCCCCAACGGCATCGCAGGCGCGGTCGGTGCCGTCGTCACCTCATGGGCCGACGACATCGGTACCAAGCCGCTGGCGGGCACCAACGGCCCCACGGTGCGTGCGCTCGCCGACGCCCGTAAGTACCTGGAGTTCGACGGCGTGAACGACGTCATCAAGAACGACGCGATGCCGGCCGGTGAAGTCGGCACTGTCATCATGATCGCCCGCAACCGTGCCACCGACTCCGCGACCACGATCATGGCGTCTGGTACCGGCGTCTCGATCAACCGCGCGGGTACCAGCGGCACGATGCTCAACCCCGGCACCGGTGTGGTCAACGCGACGAAGCTCGACAATCAGTGGCGGTTCGTCGCGGCCGTCGCGACCGCTGCGGCAGCGTCCCTGACCATCGACGCGGTGAAGGCAACCGCGACGGCGGGTGGAACCTGGGGAACGAACCTGCGTATCGGCGCGAACGGCTCCCCGAACTTCTGGTCGCAGCTCGACATCGTGGACATGGTGACCTACGCGACCGCGCTCAGCGACGCCGATATCGCGACGATCCGGACGGCCATGAAGTCGTCGTACCCTACGCTTCTACTGTGAATCGGCGTTAGAAGACGACAGAGTCAGGAACTGCCGGACCAGCGTGGGCCGTAAACGGTACAGACGCAACGAGATCGCCGTCGCAAGTCAGTTCCACCACTGTATTCACGGGCTGCAGAAATGTAGGTTGAAGGTCGAGGTGAAACAGCAGTGGCATCAAGCCACCGTTGTGGTGCAGATGCCCACTCTGCACAAAAGCGCTCGTCGTGAAGCTAGCTGACGCGACGATCAGCCCCTCAAGTTCGCCGTCGGAAACAATCATGCGAGCTGTGAGGACGTGGGGTTGTGCCGCGTCCTCTTCGTCCCAGTGGACCCGTCCGACTAGGACGAGTTCAGTTTGCGAGGGGAACTCGGAGCATGATCCGGCTATCAACCCGCCACCTGCAACATCGAAGATTCCGTCTTCCATGTGGGCTCCAGCCGCGAGAAATACATACTCGAACCGGCGATCGCTGGCGGGACCAGGACGACGGTTCTCGTACTTCACTCGGAACCATTCGGCCGCCATTTCTACGGTTCGGTCCGGCTCGTCCTCGTTGGTGAATAATTCTTTGGCCACACAGAGCACGAAGGCTTCGGCTTCGACGTCGGGCACCTTCGGAATGTCGATGCCGTTCAGTGCCAAGAACGTGATGGCGACCAGCCACGCGGTGCGCTTGTTGCCGTCGTGAAAGTATTGGGTGCTGCAGAGTCCATGCAGGTAGACCGCGGCTTTGTCCCAGAGAGTTGGGAAAAGGTCTTCCCCGAACCCGCTGGAATAAGGCCGACCAATGGCAGCCTCGACGCCCTCACGCTCACGAACTCCGGCACCGGGCCCGCCGTTCTCCAGATTGATTGCGAGGACGGTGTCGAAGTCGAGATACGTCGTCACTTGGCGAGTCGGTCGAGCAAATCAGACCAGCGCTGGGAGGCATCGAACGCAACGCGGAGCGCTTCGTCGCGGTCTGCGAACACAACCGTTGCGTCGTCTGACGCGTGAGCCTCGTCCGAGACTTCAATGATTCGACGTTCCGTTGCCATGACACCAGAGTACGAACCGCGTCAAGATCTCGCAGTTCGACCGCGATCCGATCGGGCGCATAACGCGAGCAACCACCCGGAGATTGGGAGTGAAACCTACATAGATTTCGGGGTGATCCTCTTCCTCAACCGCTCCAAATCCCGGAGATTTTCTTTGCTCCCCGAGCCTCCGGCGGCAGTTCTCGGATCACCTTTTCCAGCACGTCTAGGTGCTCAAGGATCTCGGCTCTTTTGCTCTCGCGTTCTTCGTTGGTGATCACATCAGACAGGCTAGTCAAGTGTTGGTTTGACCTGGGACTGGCAGGGTGCGCCCTAGTGCCCGAGGTGCCTCGGGTTGTCCGTCGGATTGTCATCGTCATTCACTCCGAGCGCTCGACCGTGCGCGGAGTGCACCTCGTACCGCTCTGCGACGGTCTTCTTGTTGAGGTCGCGAATGACCAGACGCCCGCTGAGGATGTCGAAGTAAAACACGTCGTGGATTACTTCGGTTCGCCCGTCGACGTAGGTGACTGTGATCGAGATTGGTTCCGGCTCCATGGGCCAGGAGGGTATCCGACACCGCTCACGAACGTTCCTCGAATCGGCTATACGCCGCACCCCGAACCCAGCGGCAGAGAAAGACAGAGTGGCCACTTGGGGTTACCGCAACCGTGAACCGTTCCAGCAGGTACGGTCTGCGCATGCCGGACGAATCTAACGGACAGGTCGTAGACTCCTTGACTCTCCGGTTTACCGGCGAAGACGAGAACGGGGTCGCTTTACACGAGCTCCGCGCAGCACACGTCGCCGAAGTCCTCCAAGGCCTTGTTGGGCTGACCACCGACTTCGACAAGGCGGGTGTCTTTCACTCAGATGGACCTGCTGGCTCCGAGGTTCTGGTACGCCCTGCCCAAGAGGGATCGTTCGTCATTGAAGTTGTGCGGTACGCGATCGAGAATTGGGAGACGGCGGCGGCGGTCGGGGGGACGGTTGGAGCTCCTCCGCTAGCGAGCGTCATATGGTGGGCTACGAGGTCGGCCCGCGCGGATGTCAAGGACTTCGACTACCTCGACAACGGCAACGTAAAGATAGTCTGGCAAGACGACACTGCGGAAGAAGTTCCCGTTGCAGCGTGGCAAGAGCTACAGAAGCGAAAGCGCCGCCGCAAGAGGCATCTGCGGCAGATCATGGCACCCCTCGCTGACCCCCGAGTGACCGCGCTCGACTTGACTCCGCCGGCATCCGAAGAGCTTGGCGAAGATGAGATTCCAGTGCCTATCAGGCTCCGACGTGCCGATTACGATGCGGTTCGTCCGGAAGACGATATTGTAGAGGAGGAGACTATCTTCGAGGCCGAAGCTCGCATGTCAGCGATCGACTTCGACGACTCCACAAGATGGAGGGTGACGGCACAGGGCCGCACACGCTCGGCGACTGTCGAAGACAGAGAATTCCTGAGCCGAGTAACACGGGGTTTGCCAATAAGCAAGGACGACGTCTTCCAGCTCCGCATCCGAGAGGACGCGGTCACCAAGAATGGTTCCACTCGAACCAGTTGGACAGTCCTGAGCGTAGACAGTCATAGGAGGGCGGACCGTGGCGACGATTCATCGCAAGCCGCGCCGTCGTCTTGATATCGCGAGCCTTGCTCTGCTGCTGGTTGGTCTGGTCTTCGGTGTGATCGCGTACTGGCTGGTCACCGACCAGCACTTCAACGTGCTCGTTATCGTCCCGTCGATCGTCGCCGCAACACTCGGAGCGACGCATCTGGTCAAGCGTGAGGCTCCTCGTTCGTAAATAGCCAATCTCGGGTCCCATCTTTGGCGCGCCGTGCGCTGATCGGCACCGTCCACACCGGAATGAGCAAGAACGAGGTGGTCACCATCATCGGCGACGCTACGAACCGTGCGACGCGTCGTACGAAATTGGGAAGGAATCGGACGCGATGACGCCACACGGAACTGTCGGTCCGGAGACATAGACTTCCTGCCATGGCGATGAAAATCAGCGTTGCGCTCGACCAGATGACCTTCGGCGACCTATACAACTTCGTAGATCTCGCGCGGGGTGCTCGCATCGGATCCGAACAAGCCGTCAATCAGGTGGTGTATCCGCAGACAGACGAGGACGCGGTTTACGGCTTAGAGCTCGAGCTGGACTCAAGCCCGATCAGGACTGCGCCGGACATGTCGGGTATCGCCCGTGACCACGTTGTAGCCGTTCTTGAGAGCGTCATCGAGTCGGACGGCGACGCTCGTGGAGCACTCGAAGAGTTGCGCGAGTTGCGCGACCTCCTCGCATAGTGGCGGTCGACCCGGTATGGGCAGGTGTCGTCGGCACCGCTGTCGGTGCTGTGGCGGGTAGCGCGGCGTCGTTGCTTGCGCCACTGATCAACTGGCGCACCGAGCGGCAACGTCTAGTCGTGGAGAAAGAGAACGCCAAAGAGCTCGCAGAGCAGCAGCACGCGCTCGAGCTGTCTCGCATCGCCCGAGAAAACGAAGCCGTCAACCTTGAGGGAAAGCGAGCGCAAATAGCCGTTTGGCGGAACGGCGTCGCAGAAGCTCTCGCTGAATGGACGGCCGAGGACCAGCTATCGGTGGACGACCTCACGTGTCGGTCTGTGTACGACCTGACGTGTCGGTGTCCGGCAGGTTCATGATGCCGGTGC